>NZ_JBPMMS010000001.1:0-19235 GCF_054025815.1 Desulfolithobacter sp.
ATTCAAGGAATCTGGGCTAGCACACCAAATAGATTTTTGTAACACTATTTGTAGAAAATGATTGTGTTTCCTTTCGTCAGTCAGGTCCTTAAATTTATATATTTTCACTTTCTTATTCCGGGTTAACAAGTAATTATACAGATCTGTATAACCTACACCTGTCCGATCAAGTAATCAATGTAAAAATAATTAGTTAAGTGAGTTCTGGCCGCAGGCTATATGTCTGGAACTGGATATCGGCAATCTGCATATCATTCCATCTGCTCCAGTTTGCCGTCTTTAAAGAAAATGTGATTGCCATCAAAACTCAGAAAATGGCTGATGTCAAAATACATGGCTATTGACAGGCTGAGGAGGAGACAACATCGCAATTTTCACGGACACTGTGAAAAAATGGCCTCTCACTGGTACTCTTTGGCAAAGAGTTTTTTCCGGGCAAAGCGATGTTCTCCTTTTTTGCTGCCCGTACTGAGTTTTGTTGGTAAGCAAATCGGACAGAGGAGGAAAGAGACAATGCGATTTCTGATTTTTGGAGCCGGGGCTCTGGGACAGGCTTTGGGATGTATGCTGGCTGCCGATGGCCACCGGGTTGATCTGGTGCTCCGGCCCCGGTTCATCGAGGCAATTGGTGATGCCGGCCTGCAGGTCAGCGGGATATTTGGCGAGTTCAGCGCTCCTCTCGACAGGGTGGGCCTGCTGTCGAACCTGGAGGGGGTTGACGGGGCAGGATACGACTATGGGCTGATCACAACCAAGGCCTATGACACAGAGGCCGCGGTCCAGGCCCTGGCCGCTCTTCCCGGGTTTGCTGGTTCGGTGGTATCCATTCAGAATGGCTGTGGAAACGTGGAAAAGGCGGCCATGGTTTTTGGCGAGGAGCGGACACTCGGGGCCCGGGTGATAACCGGTTTTGAAATTCAGCGGCCCGGGCTGGTGCGGATCACCGTCACGGCCGACGACATTCATATTGGCTCCGTCCGGCCTGGCCATATTCCTGAATCAGCCTCTCGTCTGGCCGCGGCCGTCAATCATGGCGGCCTTCCCTGTATCGCCGTGGAGGATATCCACCGCGACCTCTTTGCCAAGCTGCTCTACAACTGCGCCCTCAACCCCCTCGGCGCCCTGCTGGGGGTTCATTACGGCGCCCTGGGCGAGCATGGTGAAACCCGGCGGGTCATGGACCGGATCATGGACGAGACCTTTGATGTCATCGAGACCATGGGCGGCTCCACCCCGTGGCCCGATGCCGAAGCCTATCGGCGGGTTTTTTACGATCAACTCCTGCCTTTGACTCGCAATCACCGCCCGTCCATGCTCCAGGATCTGGAAAACGGTAAGAGGACCGAGGTGGACGCCCTGGTTGGCTATGTGGCTGCGCAGGGCCGGCGCCTCGGGGTGGAAACCCCCACCTGCGATACCCTGGCCGCCCTTGTTCGTTTCCGGGAAAACCAGGTCCTGGCTGACAGGGAGGCCCGGGATCTGTCCTGAGCGAAGCTTACCGGTCAGCTTTCATCCTGCCGGTAGTACCCGGGGAGATTCAGCCGAAAAGCCGATCCAGGATACCTTCCATGGCCATGTTGATGGCCTGGAAGAGCTCCCGGGGAACCTCTTTTATTTCACTTCTGTTCTGAATCCAGATCCCGGGGATGAGCTCATCCTGGCAGTGGCGGGTTATCAGCTCGACACTCTCGGGAGTTGATTCCAGGTGAAACTGCAGCCCCAGCACCCGGTCGTCGTAGAGAAAAGCCTGGTTTTGACATGCCTCGCTACGGGCCAGGTGGACACTTCCTTCCGGTATGGCAAAGGTGTCTCCATGCCAGTGGAACACGGTGAGTTCTGGCTCCAGAAAACCAAAAATCCTGGTTTCGCGAGCCTCCGGCGTCAGAAAAACAGGGAACCAGCCAATCTCCTTGTGCGCACCAGGATGGACCCTGGCCCCGAGAACATCGGCTATAAGCTGGGCTCCCAGACAGATGCCGAGCACCCTGCCTCCGCCCTCGATGACGTTGGCAAGGAACTCCTTTTCCGCCTGCAGCCAGGGAAAGCGGTCATGTTCGTAGATATTCATCGGCCCGCCCATGACAACCAGCCGATCGACAGTCTCTGGAGCAGGCAGAGCCGGGTTGTCAAAGAGGCGGCTGCAGGTGACCCGGTGGCCATTCTTTTCAGCCCAGCTGAGGATATGGCCCGGCCCTTCGAAGGGGACATGTTGCAGGATGTGGATGTCCATAATTTTCAGTTCCTCTGCTGCTTGATTGAACAAGGTGTTCTGGCCCGTGGCCGGGATCAGCCCAGGACGGGAAAGAGCTGCTTCAGGCCTTCGGCGATCATCTGGACCCCGATGGCGCAGAGCAGAAGTCCCATGATGCGCACACCGATATTCAGGCCGGTGGTCCCCAGGCGCTTGCCGATAGGTTCGGCCAGCCTCAGGCTCAGCCAGACCGTGCAGGCGACCAGGATTATGCAGCCGCTGAGCAGTATCCGTTCTGTCAGGCCGGGCACCATGGGCTTGTGCGTTTCGACAATAACCAGGCTGATCGCTCCGGGTCCGGCCATCAGGGGGATGGCCAGCGGTACGACGGCGATATCGTCCTTCTCCTGGTTGGCATCAACTTCTTCAGGACTCTGTTTCGCGTGACTCTGACGGGCATGCATCATGGCAATTGCCATGAGCAGAATCAACAGCCCGCCGCCGGTCCGGAAGGCGGGCAGGCTGATGCCGAAAAAAGCCAGCACAGTGTCACCGGTCCAGGCCGCGGCGAGCAGGATGAAGGCCACTGCCACTGCGCTGATCCTGGCGATTTTTTGACACTCCTCCCGGGATCTGCCTCCACTCAGGGAAAGGAAGACCGGAATTGCGCCAAGGGGATTGACGATCGACAGGATACCGATGAATGTTTTGGCATAACCAGCGTATTCGGGGATCATGCCCATCTCTTCTGTTTAAGGTCCCGGAGACGGAAATGGTTCATCAGTTGCCGTTTGCATGTTTTTCGATGATCTCTTTGACCACTTCACCGTCCAGGACCTCCTTTTCCTCAAGGGTGCTCGCCAGGGCGTCCAGGGCAGCCCGGTTGTCGGTGAGTATGCCCCGGGCCCGGGCATGGCCTTCTTCAACCAGCTCGCGGCATTCCTCGTCGATTATCCGGGCCGTTTCCTCGGAATAGTTGCGTTCTTCATGATCATCACCGCCCAGGAACTGCAGCTGGTGGTGCTTTCCATAGGTGAGCGGGCCGAGTTTTTTGCTCATGCCAAGGCGGGTCACCATGGAGCGGGCGATCTCAGAGGCCCGTTCCAGATCATTGGAAGCCCCGCTCGATACATCACCAAAGATCAGCTCTTCGGCCACCCGTCCGCCGAGCAGGATGGCGATCTGATCCTTGAGTTCCTGTTCCGTGGAGAGGAACTTTTCATCAACCGGAAGCTGCAGGGTGTAGCCCAGGGCGGCCACACCCCTGGGAATGATGGAAACCTTGTGTACCGGTTCGCCGGTGGGAACGGTTTCGGCCACCAGGGCATGTCCTGATTCGTGGTAGGCAACCCGGTGTTTTTCTTCCGGGTTGAGGGCTCGGTTTTTCTTCTCCGGCCCGGCAATGACCCGGTCGATGGCAGCCTCGAAATCCCGCATGGTGACTTTGTCATGGTTCCGGCGGATGGCCTGGATGGCGGCTTCGTTGCAAATGTTTTCCAGGTCGGCGCCGACAAATCCGGGTGTGCGCTGCGCCACCACGTGGAGATCGACGTCGTCTGCCAGCCTCATTTTGGCGGCGTAGAGCTTCAATATGGCTTCCCGGTCCTTGAGATCCGGCTTGTCAACCAGGACCTGGCGGTCGAACCTGCCAGCCCTGAGCAGGGCCTTGTCAAGGATTTCCGGCCGGTTGGTGGCTGCCATGACAACCACTCCGGTGGAGGAATCAAAGCCGTCCATCTCGGTGAGCAGCTGGTTGAGGGTCTGTTCCCGTTCATCGTGGCCACCCATAACCGGTCCGGCCCCGCGGGCCCGGCCGATGGCGTCGATCTCGTCGATAAAGATGATGCATGGTGCATGTTTGCGGGCCTGCTCGAAGAGTTCACGTACCCGCGCCGCACCGACACCGACAAACATTTCTATGAACTCTGAGCCGGAAATATTGAAAAAGGGCACATCGGATTCACCGGCCACGGCCCGGGCCAGCAGGGTCTTGCCGGTACCTGGGGGGCCTACCATGAGCACACCCTTGGGCATCCGGGCGCCCAGTTTCTGGATCTTGCTTGGATCTTTGAGGAAATTGACGATTTCCTTGAGCTCCTGTTTAGCCTCCTCGGCCCCGGCCACGTCGTCAAAGGTAACCTTGGGCGCATCGTCGGGGTGGATGTGGATTTTGTTGCCGATATTGAGAAAACCGCGTCCCATGTTGCCCATGCGCCTGGCCATGGCTCCCCAGATAAAGAAAAGCAGGCCAAAGGGCAGGACCCAGTTGAAGAAGAAGTTGGCCAGGTAGTTGTTGGACTGGCGAACAGTGAATTTGACTCCTTTCTTCTCCAGTGATTCGGCAAGGTCCGGATTCCATGACAGAGGCACCGTGATGAAGCGGCGTGGCCTGCCGGTTCGTTCGTCACGCAGAGTGAGGGTTCCGGTAATTACTTTGTCGGTTACTGTCGCCTCGGCGACCTGTCCCTTGTTCACGTATTCAAGAAACTGTGAATAGGGGATCTCCTCCTGCTTGACCTGCTGGTACCCCTGGTAGAGCTGGAAGGAGACTATGATAAAGATCAGGTACAGCAGAAAGGTGAAGCCTGGGTTCTGCCAGAATTTTTCCTGGCTGGTTTTGTTGATCTCAATTTCAGGTTTTTTTCCGTTTCCCATAAAATTTGTTTGTTTCATGATGGCTTACTGTTATTCCCTGTGAGAAGTTTTCGCTGTGCAAATCGAATGGTGAGCAAAATACAGATAAACAATAATGCAAGTCCCAGGATACGCAATGCAATATGTGGGAAGCTGAGGGATGAGGTGCCCGAGGCAGCCCGGGTGACATGGGCGGCGGTATAGCCGAAATAGTTGAGCAGCAGGCAAGTGGGGATTGCGCCGAGGTTGCCGATAAAAAATGGAGTAAATCGCACCCCGGTCGCTCCGAGGGCCTCGCACAGGGGCGCGGCTGGAAGGGGAAGTAAGCGAATGAGGATCTGGACTCCGGGTCCGGAGATCCGGGCCTTCCGGACTACTGCCTGGAGATGGGGCCGTTTTTCGAGCGAGCGGGACACCCGTTCGGCCAGCAGGATCCGGCCAAGAAACCAGGCCAGGGTCGAGTTCAATGTGGCCCCGGTCAGGACGATGATCAGGCCGGGCATGAGACCGTACAGTGCCCCTCCGATAAAGGCAAACAGGGTCTGGGTCACACCGATAAGCGGCAGCACTGTCATGGCGGCCAGAAAGGCCAGCATACCGGTGAGTCCCAGGGAGCCGATCCAGGCTTCGAACTGGGCCGTGTGGGCTTTGGCGATGGAACCGATGGAGGAAAAGAGGGCAAAGACCAGGGTGATCACCAGCAGGTGCCTGACAAGGCGGTGGCCGGAGATATCGCGGCAAGAGGCCGTTTTTCGGGAATGGTTCACGGGGTGGGGCATACGGCCTACCTTACCGGGTCCGGTTCTGATGTTCAAGGCCGGGATCCATGCGCTGTCCTTGACAAAAGACCGACTCGATTACTATGGGTTATAGCATGAGTGGTGGTAAGCCGGGAAAGCGGACCCGACCGGCCGTAACAGATGTGCCCTGTGACCGCTCGCCCTTGAACAGTAAAAACAGGCTTGGAGGAAAAAATATGCAGAACCTGTCACTGGACATATTCATGGATCGCCGGACCCGCAGGACGACCATTGTCACCGGTGTTGTTTTGTTGGTTCTGGGCCTGATCGGTGTGGTTATGCCCCAGGTGATCACCGTGGCCGTTTCTCTGCTGATTTCTTTTCTGCTGGTGCTCAGCGGGGCGGTGGTCGCTTACCTGACCTGGATCAACTATTCCCGCACCGCCCTGGCCTGGCTCAAGCCTTTTCTGCTCATTGCCCTGGGGCTGCTGATCGGCCTCTATCCCGCAGCCGGCGCCGCGGCGATGGGGTTGGTGCTCATCATCTATTTTCTCCTCGACGGCTTTGCCTCCATCAGCTTTTCCTTTGTTTTGCGGCCCCTGCCCGGATGGGGCTGGACTCTGTTCAACGGTATTCTCTCCATGATCCTGGCCTGCGTGTTTCTGGTCAGTTGGCCCTTTTCCGCCATGTGGCTGGTGGGGCTTCTGGTCGGGATCAGCCTGATGGTGGATGGCCTTGCCCTTCTGATGCTCGGACTCTCGGCCCGTAAGTTCTGACGGCGTCGCGAAAAGTCCGATCTACTGCGCTGTAGCGGGAACGGCCAATGCTTGACTGACACCGCTATGCCTGGGAGTCTCACCATGAAAAAAAGAACCAGACCCGGCCGGAAGCGGGAAATACCTGCCCCTGCCCATCCCCATTTCCGCTCCATCCCCCTGCCGTGGCATCTGCCTAAAGACCTGCAGGATGATCCCCAGGCCCTGTCCCGGGTTGAAACCATCATGCAGAGCCCGGGCTATCGCCAGGCAGACGAAGATCCTGATTTTCTCAAGCGGTACGAGACCCGCGGGGTGCGGCTGCAGATCGATTACCTCAAGCCCGAATTGCTCCTGGAGGAGCATCGGGTGGGGCATACCATTGTCGCCTTTGGGTCCACCAGGATTCCGGAACCGGCCGCGGCTGCTCGCCGGGTTGAGAAGCTGGAGCAGGAGGCTGCCGAACATCCCCGGGACAGGGAGCTTGCCCGACAGCTGGAAATAGCCCGTCGGCTGAAGGCCAAAAGCCGCTACTACGAGGTGGCCCGTGAGTTTGGCCGCCTGGTGGGCAACGCCGGGTCCGGGCCTGATGACTGCCGGCTCCTCCTGATCACCGGCGGCGGTCCCGGGATCATGGAGGCGGCCAACCGGGGCTCCTATGATGTGGGGGCCAAGTCGGCCGGGCTCAACATCACCCTGCCCCACGAACAGTTCCCCAACCCCTATATAACTCCGGAACTCTGTTTCCGGTTCCATTATTTCGCTATCAGAAAGTTGCATTTTCTGCTCCGGGCCAAGGCCCTGGTGGCCTTTCCCGGCGGTTTTGGTACCCTGGACGAACTGTTCGAGGCCCTGACCCTGATCCAGACCCGCAAGATCGATCCTCTGCCGGTGATTCTGGTGGGGGAGGAGTTCTGGCGTCAGGCAGTGGATGTGGATTTTCTGGTCGACGAAGGGGTGATCGACCCCGAGGACCGGGACCTGTTCTGGTATGCCGAGGAGGCCGAAGAGGCCTGGCTGGGTATTCTGGAATGGCATGAGAAAAATGGCAGTCCGCTCCTGGCCGGGCCGGAATGCGGGGGGAGAAAAAGATGAAAATATCGTTCCATGGCGCCACCGGGACAGTAACCGGTTCCTGCCATCTCGTTACCTGTCGGGGCCGGCGGATCCTGATTGATTGCGGCATGTATCAGGGCGGCCGTGAAATTGAACAGGAGAATCGCGAAGATTTCGGTTTTGATCCGTCCACCGTGGATTATCTTCTCCTGACCCATGCCCATCTCGACCATTGCGGCCGGATTCCACTGCTGGTGGAGCGCGGCTTCCGGGGCGAGATCATCACCACCGCGGCCACCCGCGAACTGGCCCGGCTGGTCATGCTGGACGCGGCCCATATCCAGGAGGAAGATGCCCGCTGGAAGGCGAAAAAAGCCGCCCGGCACGGCAGGAAGACTGGGGATATCAAGCCTCTCTACACCACCCTCGATGCCCTGAATTCACTGGATTATTTCGGTCGCACTTCCCTGTACAACAAGCCGCTCAAACTGTGGGACGGTATCCAGGCCACCTTTATCGATGCCGGGCATATCCTGGGTTCGGCAAGCATTGTCCTGGAGCTTGAGGAAAAAGGGCGGCGGAGAAAAATACTCTTTTCCGGCGATCTCGGTTATCCGGACCGGCCGATTCTTCGCGACCCGGCCCATCCGCCGCCGGTGGACGTGGTGGTCATGGAGACCACCTATGGTGACCGGGAACACAAACAGCTGTTGCCCTCGGTCCAGGAGCTTTACGAGGCCATCATGTCCACCTTTCGCCGGGGCGGTAACGTGGTGATCCCCACCTTTGCCCTGGAGCGGTCCCAGGAGATCCTCTATTATCTCCGGGAAGGGGTGGAAAAAGGTGAGCTTCCCGGGATTATGCAGGTCTTCCTCGATTCGCCCATGGCGATCTCGGCCACCCGGATTTTCAGCCGCCACCCCGAGTGTTTCGACAGGGAAGCCTATCGTATTTTCCATGACGGCCGTGATCCCTTTGACCTGCCGGGGCTGCAGTTTACCCGCGAAACCAGCGAGTCCATGGCCATCAACGCCATCCGGGGCGGGGCTGTGATCATGGCAGGATCCGGCATGGCTACCGGCGGCCGGGTCCGCCACCACCTCAAGCATAATCTCTGGCGGAAGCGGTGCAGCGTGATCTTTGTCGGCTACGCGGCCCGGGGCACCCTGGCCCGGCAGATCATTGACGGGGCCAGGGAGGTGAAGATCTTTGGTGAAGTGATCCCGGTCGAGGCCTCGATCTACACCATCGGTGGTTTTTCCGCCCACGCCGGACGCAGCCAGCTGCTGGAATGGTTTCGCCGTGCCGGTGATCCGGAGCAGGTTTTCCTGGTCCACGGTGAAGAGGAGGCCATGGAGAGTTTCGCCCGCACTCTGGGCCACAGGCATACCTGTATGCCGGGGCTGCATGAGACGTATCGGCTCTGAGTTTTGATGGTAATCACATTTTTTTTTGGTTCAGGGCGGGGGATCTTGACATGCTTCTGTGTCTGCTTATTTTGTAAGCAGTTGGAATTGAGTGATTTCCATTCAATCCAAAATTCTGGGACAAGGAGGTGTGTCATGGGAAAGAAGAAAGATAAGGGAGAACTGGTTACAAGAGAAGAGATGCAGGCTGTTTCCCCGTTTGAGGAAATGGACCGTTATTTTGAAACCTTTTTCCGCAACCCCTTTGCCATGTTGTCAAGTCCATTGATGCCGGTCCCGAAAATGGAAGGGCTCAATCCATCGGTGGATATCTTCGAGGATGGCAATGAAGTGGTGGTCAAGGCCGAGTTGCCGGGCATCAACAAGGATGACCTCAACGTCACCATCACCGAAAACAGCCTGACCATCTCCGGCGAGAAGAAGCAGGAAGAGAAGGTGGACAAGAAGGATTATCATCGCATCGAGCGGAGGTATGGTTCCTTCACCCGCAGCTTCCGGCTGCCGGAAGATGTGAACGGCGACAAGGCCAAGGCCTCGTTCAAGGATGGAGTGCTGGAGATTCGCCTGCCGCGCACCAGGGAGTCCAGGCAGAAGAAAATTGCCATCAACTGATGTGGCGCGGAACCATTTGATCTTTTCTCCTGAAAAAACCCTGTCAGAAAGATTTCTGGCAGGGTTTTTTATTGCGTGTTCCGGGTTCTGTCTGTGGCCGGGAGCCTGACTCCGCAGGCCGGTCAGGCCGGTTTTTCTTCAGCCCTGGCAGCCGGTTCAGGTATATCTTCCACCGGCAGGCCATAACCCAGCCGGATCTTTTTCTCGATTTCGTCCGCCATGTCAGGGTGTTCCTTGAGAAAGGACTTGGCATTTTCCCGTCCCTGGCCAATACGTTCATCCTGGTAGGAGTACCAGGCTCCTGACTTGTC
The DNA here is from genome assembly GCF_054025815.1 of Desulfolithobacter sp. NCBI lineage: Bacteria > Pseudomonadati > Thermodesulfobacteriota > Desulfobulbia > Desulfobulbales > Desulfobulbaceae > Desulfolithobacter > Desulfolithobacter sp. The sequence continues at coordinate 9,727 of NZ_JBPMMS010000001.1, forward strand.
AATGATATTGAGCTCCACTCCCAGGTCGAGCAGGTCGCCCATCTTGGAGATGCCCTCGCCATAGACGATATCGAACTCGGCCTGCTTGAACGGTGGAGCCACCTTGTTCTTGACCACCTTGACCTTGGTTCGATTGCCAATGATATCGGTGCCGTCCTTGATCTGGGTCATGCGGCGGATGTCGAGGCGGACAGAGGAATAGAACTTGAGGGCATTGCCGCCGGGCGTTGTCTCCGGGTTACCGAACATGACCCCGATTTTCATCCGGATCTGGTTGATGAAGACCAGGGCGGTGTTGGTCCGCTTGAGTACGCCGGTGAATTTCCGCATGGCATGGGACATGAGCCGGGCCTGCAACCCCACGTGCTGGTCTCCCACATTGCCATCGATCTCGGCCCTGGGTACAAGGGCAGCCACCGAATCGATAACCACCACGTCCACTCCGCCGGATCGAATCAGGATTTCGGCAATCTCCAGGGCCTGTTCGCCGAAGTCGGGCTGGGATACCAGCAGATTGTCCACATCCACTCCCAGCCGTTCGGCATAGGCCGTATCCAGGGCATGCTCCGCGTCGATGAAGGCGGCTGTGCCGCCTCGGCGCTGGGCCTCGGCAATGACATGCAGGGCCAGGGTGGTCTTGCCGGACGATTCCGGGCCATAGATCTCGGTTACCCGGCCACGGGGCAGGCCGCCTACTCCCAGGGCAATGTCGATGGACAGGGCGCCGGTGGGGATGACAGGGATATTTTCCCGTTCGTTGGAACCCAGCCGCATGATGGATCCCTTGCCAAACTGGCGCTGGATCTGGGTGATGGCGTTATCCACGCTTTTGAGCTTTCCGTCTTTTATCTGTTGAGCCGTCTGGGCCATTTTCTGTGTCTCCTTGAATATAACGGTATGTTCCGATAGCCTTGCCTTCTTGTGTGTTGGTCGTGGGGCTGATATTAAGACTCTCTGTTGCCGGAACACTTCATCGTGTCGTCGTCGACCAGATTCCGGAGCGGTGGTTCCGGGGACTGTGCTCCGGGGGTCGGCTCCCGGGCCTTTTTCTCGTCCAGCAGGGTTCGTCGTACCAGGTTCAGGCCGGTCATGGCGGCGTGCTCCTGGATGGACTTGCGGTTGCCGGAAAACCGGTAGAGATGGGTCGAGATGTTTCCATCAAAGCCCAGTCCGAAATAGACAGTGCCCACGGGTTTTTCTTCGCTTCCACCGGTGGGTCCGGCAATGCCGGTGACCGACAGGGTAACCGGGGCTCCGGTGCACTGGCCGATACCACGGGCCATGGCCTCGGCCACCGGATCGGAAACTGCACCATGCCGGACCAGCAGGTCATGGTCCACCTGGAGCAGAGACTCCTTGACGCTGTTGGCATAGGCCACCACACCGCCGATGAACCAGCCTGAACTACCGGATATTTCGGTGATCTTACTGGCAATCAGGCCACCAGTGCAGGATTCGGCCACTCCAATGGTCCGGTTGCTCTCCCTGAGCATCCTGCCCACCACCATGGCCATGGTTTCCCGGTCGATGCCATAGATGGCGTCTCCCAGGATACGGGTGATAGCGCTGTCCATTTCCTCGAATAACCGCCGGGCCTCGTCATCATCCCGGCCGAGGATGGTCAGGCTGACATGGACCTCGCAGTCCACGGGATAGTAGCCGATCTTGACCCGCTTTGTCTTCTCGATATCACGGAGCAAGCGGTTGATTTCCAGCTCGGGCAGGCCAAATGTGCGGTAGACCCGGAGCCGGACATGCTTGCGGTTGTTGCCGGTCCAGGTGGCCAGTCGGGGCAGGACCTCATCCACCAGCAGATGTTTCATCTGCGAGGGCACACCGGGCAGAAAAAAAATGGGCACGCTGTCATGGACAAGCATGTAGCCGGCCATGCGTTTGTCGGTGAGGATCTCGGCCCCTTCCGGCAGCCAGGCAAGTTTCTCCAGCCCGTTGTCCTGGTTGTGGTTTTCGTGCAGCTGGGCCTGGATTTTTTCCAGCAGCTCCGGGTAGAGGATGGACGGCCTGTTCAGGGCCCGGGTGACAGCTTCATTGGTCAGGTCATCGGTGGTGGAGCCCAGCCCGCCAGTGACAATGACGAAATCGGCCCGGTGGATGGCGCGTTTGAGTGCTTCACCGATGAGCTCCGGCGTGTCGCCAATGGTGTGCATGGCCACAATTTCATGGCCGGCTGCGAAGAGATGCCGTGCCGCAAACCTGCTGGTGGTGTTGGCGATGCGCCCGGAGGTCAGTTCGTCACCAATGGCTATGATTTCTCCAATCATCGATATCGGGCCCGGGATTCTGGTTTTGGGATGCTGCCTCTTCAAGGGCATCTTACCAGTCGCCCGGGTTTAAGGCCACCCTGAAAAATTGTCTTTTCGCCCGATAACTGCGTCACCGATGCAATGGAAAATACTCACATGTTCCCGAATATGCGATAATTTTTTATTTCTCCGCTCCTTGTTTCTGGACGAAAATTCTAATTTTTCAGGGCAACACTTGCCTCAAGTGTACTGTTCCTCCAGTATGCCGTGAACATGGTCGTCATCGAGATGGTCGAGGCGCACCGTGACCACCGAGCGGACCAGGCGGCCCGGGCCTTTGAGCTGCACCGGGATATAATTATCACTGAATCCCTGCAGCAGGCCGGTCTTTTTGTTGCGGCGTTCCACCAGTACTTCCACGGTTCGTCCCAGGTGGTTGCGGTAGAATTCCTGCCGTTTCAGCTGGTCGAGCTCGCGCAGTCTCCGGACCCGCTCATCTTTGATGCCTTTTGCCACCTGGTTCTCCATCCTGGCCGCGAGGGTACCTGGCCGGCGGGAATAGGGAAAGACGTGCAGGTAGGCGATAGGCAGGTTGTGCAGCAGGTTGCAGGTGTTTTCGGCTGCGCGGTCGGTTTCGCCGGGAAAACCGCCCAGGACATCGCAGCCGATGGCGGCATGGGGTACGGTGCCAAGAATCCGTTTGATCACCTGGATAAAGTTTTCAGCCGTATAGCGGCGGTTCATCCGCGCCAGGACCTCGTTGTCGCCGCTCTGCAGGGGGATGTGGAGGTGGGGCATGAAGTTCCGGTGGCCGAACAGCTCCAGGAGCTCGTCGTTCACCTCGGTGGGTTCCACAGAGCTGAGCCGGATCCGGATATGGGGAAATTCGCGGCAGAGACGGTCGAGCAGTGAATAGATGGAGAGATTTTTTTTCTTCAGGTCCAGGCCGTACTTTCCGACATTGATACCGGTAACCACCAGTTCCCGGTATCCCTGCTCATCGAACACCCTGGCCTGCCTGAGGACCTCATCCATTGCCACGCTGCGGCTGCGGCCCCTGGTATAGGGCACGATGCAGTAGGAGCAGAAGTTGTTGCAGCCATCCTGGATCCGCAGGTAGGCCCTGGTCCGGCCGCTCATCCGCCTGACCGGCAGGTGGCAGATCTCTTTTCTGGTGGAGATATCGGTCATCAGCATGGAGAGATTACTTTGTTCCTCGGCCAGGGCCGCATCCACCAGGAGGTGTTTATTGCCGTTGCCGATAATGCAGACATCCCGATCGACGATATCCAGAATTTCGCGCGAACAGATCTGGGCATAGCAGCCGGTGATGATCAGTCTGGCATTCGGGTTGGAGCGCATGGCCCGGCGGATCATCTGGCGCGACTGCTGTCCGGCCCGGCCGGTGACCGCGCAGGTGTTGATGACATAGACATCGGCGTCCGAGGAAAAAGGGACCAGGTCGCAGCCCCGCTCCTCGAAACCTGAAATGAACGAGGATGATTCGTACTGGTTGACCTTGCAGCCCAGGGTGGTTATGGCAATTTTTTTCATGTGGCGAAAAAAGTCACAGGTTCTCAGGTTGAGGGTTCAGAAGGGGTGGCGATAATCCCGCTCCCCACCAGCCGGTCCTCTTCATAAAAGGCGGCAAACTGTCCCGGGGTTATGGCTCGCTGCGGACTCTCGAAGGTCGCGCGCCAGCCCCGGGAAGTCCTGGTCACAGTGGCCGGGGCCGGATGGTGGCGCGAGCGGAGCTGAACAAGCCCTTTCCACGGTATGGTCAGCGACAGGGCCCATTCCACCTGGCAGAGATTAACGCTCTGACTCCAGAGTGCCTCATCCTTGCCAACAATCACCCGGTTGTGTCGGCTGTCCAGGGCAACAACATACCAGGGCGTAGCATCAGGGATGCCGAGACCGCGGCGCTGGCCGATGGTGTACTTCCATATTCCCTGGTGGGTTCCGAGCACCCGGCCCCGGGTATCGACAATTTCTCCTGGCAGATCCGGGCCGCCATGTTGACGAAGAAAATCGGCCACACTGCAGTGGCTGAGGAAGCACACGTCCTGACTTTCCTTCTGCTGGCGAAATCCTCTCAGTCCCAGCTCTTCGGCCAGGTTATAAACCTGTTTCTTGTTCAGCTCCCCAAGCGGGAAGAGGATCTTCGACAGCTGCTCCGGCTTGATCCGACAGAGAAAATAGGACTGATCCTTGAGATGATCTTCCCCCCGGCGGATCACTGTTTTGTCTCCATACGTGGCTGTGCGGGCGTAATGGCCGGTGGCGCCTCGCTCCATGCCATATTCCTGCATGATATCCAGGAGAGAGCCGAATTTGATCTCGCGGTTGCAGCGGATACATGGGTTGGGGGTCTGGCCATCATGGTAGGTGGAGAGAAAGTAGTCGATAACCGTATCGGTGAAAACCTGGCCCATGTCCACCAGGTGCAGGGGTATTCCAAGCATGCGGGCAACCTGCTCGACCCGGCGGATTTGCTTCTCCTGGTTCGGTACCGGCAACCGCATGAAAAAGCCGTGTACTTCGTGACCCTGGTTGCGCAGGAGTGCTGCTCCTGTGCTGGAGTCAACGCCACCGCTCATGGCCATACCTATCTTCATGGGCAATTCTGAATCTGTTGTGGGTTAGACGTATACCAGGGACTTTTCAACGGGGCGGGAAAGGGAGCTGAAAGGACCCGTGCAGCCTGGGGTTTGTGTTGTGTACGTCCGGCATGGGCGTGATTTTGTGGGGTGCAAGTCCCCTTTACGTGAACCATGATGCTGAAATTAATAGACCACTGGCTGCGGCGGCGGGTGCGCATGTGCTTTATAAAGCAGTGGCGCCGGTGCCGCACCAAAGTCCGCGAACTCGTCAAGCTCGGCACGAACCTGCGTCAGGGCATATCCATCGGCCTGAGCAGGAAGGGTCCATGGCGGCTCGCCAGGACACTGGCAACGCATTCGGGAATGACCAACAAATGGTTGAAGGATCAAGGTCGGTTGTCTGTCAAGGATCTGTGGGTACACATCCATTACCCGGCTACGGTCCGGTAGCTCACGGGAACCGCCTGCCACAGGTGGTGTGGGGGCCGGGGGAGAAAAACCCCCGGCTACCCGATTGGCCTATTATTTCTTTTTAATCAATTTTTCCAGAAGGATATCCTCAACATTCCTTCTCGAATCAATTATTGCCAATACATAGACCTTATCTTCAAATATCCGATACATCACTCGCCAAGGAGAGATGATTAACTCACGATATGTTAAAATACCTTGTTTTTGTAGTTCAGGAATATAACGACTACGCTGAGGAGAATAGTTGAGAGACTCTATTTTATTTTTAATTTGTCCAAAAAGCTTCTGGGCCGTTAATGGGCTATCTTGCACTATGTAATCAGTTATATCTTCAAGATCATCAACAGCGGATTTTGCCCATATGACTTGAAAGTTTTCATTCATTTCTCATTTCAATTTTTTTTGGATTATCTCCAAAACATCATCATTTGATATTGCCTCACCGTTTCTGATTTCTTCTTCTGCCAGCGAGAGAATTTTCAATAATCCAATAGCTTTTCTCGTGCTTTCAAAACTTTCTGGATCCTGTAGCACAGCCCTGGCCTCACCGTTTTGTGTTATAATTACAGGACGATGGGTTTCGTTAATCTGCTTTAATAAATCTGCAGCCCTTGACTTCAAGTAACTAACTGATTTTATGTCCGTGGATATATTCATTTTTCACCTCCCAGTCTTTTTATGGTACCAGATATAGACTGGATGTCAATGCATATCTGAAGGCCAACGACCAAGCTCACTGGTTTTTACGGAGCGCAGCGGAGTAAAAATCCAGTGCAGCGATTTGTTATGCCATTCCGCCAAGTTACGATGCTATTTTGCTTTGAATTCTTTCAGTCGGGTACACTCAACAAGCCGATTCAGTGTTTTTGCAGTAAACACTTTTCCTCTTGTTGCAAGGATCATCTTTTTCATATCTTCCCGGCGGACCCCGAAGCCCCGACCGCCGATACACGCGATAACTTCGTATTTGGGATTATCCTCGGAGCGTCCGGCAAGGCTCAACTCCCCGAGGTGTTGAATGCGCGTCACTTTGTCACGGGCCGTGCCGTCATCCTCTGTGATTTTCGCTTCGATAATGACCTGCGGGTTGAATTCACTGGGTATAATGAAGTCCGGTGTCTGGTCGAAACCCTCGATACGTTCCGCCCGCTTGGTTTTACGGAAACTGATCCCCGCCTTGGAGAGAACTTCCTCAATCGCGGATTCAAGACTGTCGCCGATGAGTTCGCTTACGGAGTCTCGATGCCCGGCAAAGGGCCTTCCGAGAAATCTCTCGTAGAGCAGCATGGCATAGGGAACACCTATCCCAGCCAGATTCTTGATACTGTCAATGCCATTTTTGGTATCAGCCTTGTCAAGGCGATGAAGCTGATCTTCATCCACTTCGGGAACACCTGCTGCCAATAGCTGGCATGCGGTTTTAACCATGGCTTTGAGCCGTTCCTTGGTAACGCCGTTGGTGTTGAGTTCCGTTTCAGGGTTCATCCTGACTTTCCGGTCCAGCGAGCGCACAAAGCCTTGAGTAACCGAGATGCCGGTTCTCTGCGTCGTGACATAACCCCATTCCGGTGGCGTAAAACCGAGCATGGAGCGCAATACCACGATAGAGATAGGTTCGGATACCGTTACCCGAAATACTTTTTCCGGATCAAGCTGGGAGAAACCCGCGGTTGCCACTTTCAAGGCTTCGTATCCACGCTCAAAGACGGGATATTCAACGAAGCCAGCGCCCTTTGGCATGACGAGGAATTCCGACTCAAGGCATGAGAATACGGCATCTACATAACTTTCAGGGTCCCGGAGAATCTCCTCCAGGGAAACTTCAAAAGGAAACGTTGGCATATTCCGCTCCATATTCCGCAACTCTTTCGTGGACGGCGAACAGGGGCATGTCCTTTGTCGTTGCTGTTGTGTTGATCTCGATAAATTTTCCAACTTCGTCCTGTCCACCGAAGCGCTGGAGCCAATTAGCCACGTCCGCCAGGCGAGATGCGGTTGGTCGGTTTTTATCCCCTTCACTTCTGAGCGACCATATCGCGAGGCGGATCAAATGGCCGAAAGTGATGCACCTGATGTCACCGGAAGTCGGCTTTACATTCCCGGCCCTGAGGTGCGCGAGATCTTCCTTCACGATTCTTGCGACATCCTCCGGGGAGTCCGCCAGCCATTTCCGTTGCATGATGCCCGTTGATCGGCAGACGAACACGGTATCAATGATGGATGAACCGGTTCCGTTAATATGTATGGACGCCCCCATTTCCGCAGGACAGGGTAACGACGCAGAACAGGTCAATCCCGCATCAAGAATCGCGACCGCGACAGGATAGTACGCTTCAATTTTATTGTGATGATATGTGAACGCAAGGGGAGCTCCCGGCTTCAGGGCTTTTGACATGCGCCTGAATACAGCGGAAAGCCCTTCCGTAAAATGGTCCAAATCACGCCCCATATCCACGTTGCCGGTTAATTCGTCCGCGTTCCTGGTTGAAACAGCCTTGAATGCCTGGGAAGTCTGTCCGACCAACCGTTTCAGCCAGACATAGCAAAAATCCATGAGTTCCGCGTACTGGACATTGCCAAAATATGGAGGATCGGTGAAGACAGCGTCCAGTGAGTTGTCGGGCAAATCGGAAATTGCTGCGTCTTGGCACGAGATATTGACTGTGCGGATATGATTGGAGCTCGAACCATTTAAATGGTCTCCAATCCACTCTTTATCAATCGGGATTACTTTTTTCCTACGCCCATAGTGGCGTACCTCAAACGGGTTGTCGCAATACGCTTTCGCCTTTTTGAATTTTTCAATAATGTTGGCCCAGCCTCCGCTTCCCACACACATGTAGCGGCCAGACTCCATAATACCCAGGAAATTCGACTCGCACTGTATCAACCCCACCGGGAAGCCATGCACGGAAAAAATATCTAGCGATTTCAGCGCCCTCGTGTCATAGCGGCATAGCATATTCTGGTAACGGAGCAAGTCTGACAGATTTGTCGCAAGCGCATTGCGCACCCGCTCATCCGGTATTTTGGCGATAATACGAGCGGAGAGTTCCAAGCCGATAAGCTGGCGGTAGTTGAACATCTCCCGGTAGTGCCTGTATCCCCAGCGGAGAAGCCTGTTGGTTTCGTCTCCGCTTGGTATTTCATCATCGGGAACATACCTCGGACGCATCTTCATCCATCTTTCTTCCACCTCTCTGACCCCTTCGATGTCCCGGGAATCCGGCTTTTTGAAGAACCGCCCTTTATGAGACGGCTTGCACCTTTGGCAATGGTATTCGATGGCGAAAAGACGATGGCGTGGGGGGCCAAGCTCGGCGTCGGGAAACAAGTTATCACTTCCGCACGCAGGACATTCACACCTGCCACGCTTGGCAGGTCCTTCAAGAACCAAGGCGGCTGCGCAATGGTTGCACCGTCCGGGATGTTTCCTGTCCTTTGTTTCCGTCAATTCACCGCAGACCGGGCATACAAAGACATTTTTAGGATGCCTGGAATCGGCGGCAAGAAGGTAGCCCGGAAACAGGTCTATATCTTCCCCGCATTCGCTGCATTTTCTGACTTTCACCCAAAGGAAATATTTTACATGGGCATCGTCTGAACCGCATAGAACACAGCGAGTGCGGTAGAGATGTCCGATTTCCTTTTCAAGAGTTGTTCGTAAAGAAACGGCGGCCTTCTCGTAATCTCGAAGATTGAGGTGTTCTATTTCCTGTTTGACGATCCACCATGCCATCGGGTTTATGTCAAACCCCGTGACATCGCAACCAACTCGATTTGCCTCAAGAATCGGCGTGCCACCACCCATGAATGGATCAGCAACATGGAGACCAGGAAAGTTATTCGACTCGTAAAACGCCTCACGTAGCGGTTTGTCCGAGAACTCGGACAACAGCAAACCACGGAACAGGGTGCCTGGCCGCCGGGCGAACCATTTGTGCACGGCAATAACAGGGCGGTAGTTCTGCTGTATCTGTTTTTCTCGAAGCGCCAGAGCAGCGATAAAAGCTATGTCAAAATCTTTTTCTATCATGTGGTTTCATGCGGCCTTATTGATGGCATAATCGCGGTGCTGACCCGCGCCGTGGGCAGTGCAGGCAAGCGAAGCTTGCATGTGCTGTTCACGGTGTCGGGTCCAGTACCTTGTTCTGGCGCGTAGCGGCGGGGCAAG
>NZ_JBPMMS010000002.1:0-49164 GCF_054025815.1 Desulfolithobacter sp.
TGTGGACAGCAACAAAACCGGGACTCTGAACAACATCCCTGTCCTGAATCCCGACATATTTTTCAAACGTACGGAAAAAGATCATCTCGTGGTCGTTGCGACCCATTTCTGGCTCAGGGAGGTACTGACACTGCTGCAGGATCATGGTTTTGGCAACATCATCATCTCTGCGATAATCCCGGAAGAAACCGGAGAGTACTCCCAGGTTCTGGACAAACACCTGCAGGATATTCGGATCATAGAAAAAGAGTTGACCGGAACCCGTTCAAAAATGGTCTGGCAGGCGGTCATCCAGGGGATGAGGGGCGACCTGTCCTCCCTGCTGCAGATGTTCCTGACAAGGCAGGGCCGACAGTATCTTGATCACGTGATACTGAATAAAAAGAACACGGTTATCGAAGGCGGCATGTTTGACGGCACCAACACCAGGCAATTCGCCGAAATTGTGGGACCGGAGGGCAAGGTCATCGCCTTTGACCCGTTACCTGCCCGCATCCCGGATTTGCCGCCCCAGGTAGTGGTGGAAAACATGGCTCTATGGAAAGAAACAACCACCCTGTATCTGCTCGACAAGGGAGCGGGATCAACGGTCTCCCGCACTCAGGCCGATAACGCAAAACCGATTCGAGCAGTGGACCTCGACAGTTATCTCAGAGGACAGCATGCTGACTATATCAAGCTGGACGTGGAAGGGGCAGAGCTGGAGGTGTTGCAGGGTGCGGCGGAGACCATCAGAAGACACAGGCCCCAACTGGCAGTATCCATCTACCATTCTCCGCAAGACTATTTCCAGGTCCCGCTCAAGATCTTTTCCATATGCACCGGATATTTGTTTTTCCTGGAATCCTACTCTCCCTCCATGGGCGACAAGATATTAATCGCCATTCCAGAAGAAAAATACTTCAGGCGTGAAATACCGCGTGTATGGTGAGTCCCCTGGAGCAGCTTCCCTGGGGTTACGATACAACCCGGCGCAAAGTATCCACTACTTTATTCTGCTCATCCTCTGTCAAAGTGGGAAACAGAGGCAGGCTTATGGCCTCTGCGTAATACTGTTCTGCCTGGGGATATTGCTCTCTGGCAAATCCCATCCTCTGATAATACGGCTGACGATAAAGAGGGATATAATGGAGCTGAACTCCGATGCCATACTCCCTGAGAGCTGTAAAGACCTCGCGATGGCTGACTCCGATGTCATCGAGCCGCAACCGGATCACATACAGATGCCGACTTGATTCACAGTCCGGATGCTGCCACAGAGGTTGGACCGGCAAGCCTGCGAGCAACCTGTCGTACCGGCGGGCCAACGCCTGCCGGCGCTCGACGTACTGGCACAGCCTGCCCATCTGGCTGATTCCCAGTGCGGCCTGCAGGTCTGACATGCGATAATTGTATCCGAGTTCGACCTGCTCATAATACCACGGCCCATCAGGCTCCTTTTCCATCTCAGCCAGATCCCTGATGATCCCATGGCTGCGAATCCTGGTCATCCTTGCCGCCAGCCCGGCGTCATTAGTCAATGCCATCCCACCCTCACCGGTGGTGATGATTTTGACCGGATGGAAACTGAATACTGTAATATCGCTGTAGCGGCAACAGCCTATCGGCCTCCCCCTGTACTGTCCGCCGATGGCATGGGACGCGTCTTCGACGACATGAAAGCCGTAACGCTGTGACAATGCATGAATGGCGGCCATCTCACAGGACTGTCCGCATAAGTGAACGGGAATGACCACTCTGGGAAAAGTTCCGACTTTTTCAGCACGTTCCAGCTTTCTGGCTAAAGTTTCAGCGCAGAGATTACCTGTCCGTGAATCGATATCAACAAAATCAACCCGGGCCCCGCAGTACAGCGCGCAGTTCGCTGATGCCACAAACGTGATTGGACTTGTCCAGACCACATCTCCAGGACCAATCCCCAGGGCCAGGCAGGCAAGATGAAGAGCTGCGGTGCCACTGTTTACCGCAACGCCACGGCTGGCCCCGCAGTACTGTGCCACGCTCTTCTCAAACTCCGGCACCATTGGTCCCTGGGTCAACCTCTCAGAACCCAGCACCTCCACGACCGCTGCAACATCTTCAGCAGCGATATCCTGCCTGCCGTAAGGAATCATCACAGAGCGGTATGGTTGTTGAAATTACGAATCTCGTCGATAGTCAGAAATCGCTCATTGGTGCCCGAGTTGTATTCAAATCCCTGGGCCACCGGTTCTCCGTTTTCACCAAGCCGATTGTGGACAAAATTATTTCTTCGCCCGGTAAAGGTGATAGTGGGTCGAATAACGAAATGATCCTCAAAATTAAGTGTCAGGTGGGAATCATCGGCCGGACACATGATCTCGTGCAGTTTTTCTCCGGGACGGATACCAACGATTCTGGTTGGCAGTTCCGGGGCCATGGCCCGGGCCAGATCCATTATTCGGATCGAAGGTATCTTGGGCACAAATATCTCCCCACCATACATGCGGGCAAAACTCTTAATGACAAAATCAACCCCCTGGCGCAGGGTAATCCAGAAGCGGGTCATCCGCTCATCGGTGATTGGCAGGTGATCGCTGCCGTTATCAATGAGTTTTTGGAAAAAAGGAACTACCGAGCCGCGGGAGCCAACCACATTGCCATAGCGAACCACTGAAAAAACCGTTTTCAGGCCACCGGCAAAGTTGTTGGCTGCCACAAAGAGTTTATCCGAGGCCAGCTTGGTGGCCCCATAAAGATTGATGGGATTGACAGCCTTGTCTGTGGACAGGGCTATCACCGCACCTACACCATTGTGCAGGGCCGCGTGAATCACATTTTCCGCCCCGTAAATATTGGTCTTTATGCACTCGGTCGGGTTGTATTCCGCAGCCGGAACCTGCTTCAGGGCCGCGGCATGCACCACGTAATCCACCCCGCGCATGGCCTGAATCAAACGTTCCCGATCCCGGACATCGCCGATAAAATAACGCATGCAGGAAGAATTCATTTCCTGCTGCATATCGAACTGCTTGAGCTCGTCACGGGAAAAAATAATGATCTTCCTCGGCCTGTGCTCTTCCATAAGCACCCGTGCGAACTCTCTGCCAAACGAACCGGTCCCTCCGGTGATCAAGACCGACGCACCCTCAAACATAACTCTCCCGCCCAACTTTTTTCCAGAACAGTCTCATATACCCCTCCCATAATTAAACCAATAATGATATGTTATTACAGGAAAAATTATTAGTCAAACAAAAACACGCCAGCCCGGTTTCAGCCAAACCACATTAAAACCAAAGGAAAGAGCTAAAGGAAAATCTTTGCCGGTCCGAAAAGGTAGGCGAGAGACAAAAACAGTACAGTTTGAGAGATGTTACGTTTGTATCGCGAGCCAGTGGTCGGATCATTGACGACCAGGCAGAACACAGTTTCATGGAGGATGAACCATGGCTTTGACGATCAATACAAACGTAGCGTCCCTGAATGCCCAGCGCAATCTCTCTAAAACCCAGCTCGATCTCTCCAGGTCCATGGAGAGACTCTCTTCCGGACTTCGCATCAACTCGGCCAAGGACGACGCGGCCGGCCTTGCCATTTCCGACCGAATGACAGCTCAGATTCGCGGCCTCAACCAGGCGGCCCGCAATGCCAACGACGGTATTTCCCTGGCCCAGACCGCGGAAGGAGCCATGCAGGAATCGACCAACATCCTGCAACGGATGCGTGAACTGGCAGTCCAGTCAGCCAATGCCACCAATTCCGCCGCTGACCGCGCCGCCCTCCAGGCCGAAGTCAACCAGCTCAAGAGCGAAATGAACCGGATCGCCAACTCAACCACTTTCAACGGGTTGAATATTCTTGACGGCACCTTTGTTTCCCAGCAGTTCCAGGTCGGTCCCAATGCCAACGAGACCATCGGGGTGTCGATTCAAAGCATGGCAGCCGACGACCTCGGTCGCTATGCTTTCGATGCCACCAATACCACTGCCAACGAGGGAACAGGCACCCCGTCCACCGCTGCCACCACCCTGCCATCTACCAATACAATAGCTGCCCAGACCCTGACCATTAACGGCAGCAAAGGGGATAGCACTGTGAGTATCCTTAACGGCGACACAGCTTATACCATAGCGACAAAAATAACCGATGTCGCAGCGGAGACAGGGGTCACAGCCACTGCCAGAACAGAAGCGACCCTGTCTGGACTCAGCGATTCAGGCCAAATCACACTGACCATTGGCAGCGGCGGAAACACCGCCACTGTCAATGCCTCAGTCAGCACAGGTGATTTAAGCGAGCTGGCCACGGTTATCAATGCCCAGAGCGGAACAACCGGCGTGTCAGCAACGGTAAGTGGCGGTACAATCACCCTGGTACAGGCCGAAGGAAAAGATATCGAGCTGAGCGACTTCACCCATACGGCTTCCGGGGCCACCATTGAAGTGACCGGCGACTCTGGCAACAGCACGACTCTGACCACAGGCGGAAACGACTCGACCATTATCTCTGGCACCATCGAGTTCTCGTCTCCGGATGCGTACACCGTATCCTCGTCGATTTCAGCCGCTTCCGGTTCTATCCTCAACCAGGCTGCCAACGCCACCGAAATACCTCCCATGGAGGAAGTGACCACGGTGGATATCTCCACTGTCACAGGTGCTAATGATGCCATAAAAATCATCGACGCGGCCCTGGACAAGATCGATTCCCAGCGGGGTAATCTCGGTGCCCTGCAGAACCGGTTCGAGTCCACCATCGCCAACCTGCAGAACGTGGCCGAAAACCTGACCGCGGCCAGGTCCAGGATACGCGATGCCGACATTGCCCAGGAGACCTCGGAGATGACCAAGGCCAACATCCTGCAGCAGGCTGGTGTCTCCATTCTTACCCAGGCAAACCAGACCCCGCAGCTGGCCCTTCAGCTCCTGCAGGGTTAAGTTTTCTTTTCACAGCCACGACACACTGGCCCAAACAAGCTGTTCAAACAGAGATATGGGTGTCGTTCCCTGGAAAACAGGGGCGGCACCCGTATGTCATTCCGTCCCCCACCGCCTCCCTGACGACAGAGTGCCGGACCCTGCGAACAGTTTTTTTGAAAAAAATCTTTTTTTCTCTAAAGAATTTCTCCTCAGGGTTCGATACGAAAAACAAGGGAAAAAGTTCAGTTTTCAGTTTCGCCCCAGAAAACATCTTTAAAACCAATCCACAATACATGGAGGTGACAGCGACCGGAAAAGACCAAAAGCAAAAAGTTTTTCAAGTTGTACCTATTTAACCTGGCAAGGATGCCAACCGAAACCAACCCACAACATATTCAAGGAGGAATATTATGGGTCTTGTAATCAACACAAACGTAGCGTCTCTCAATGCTCAACGTAACTTGGGAAAAACCCAGAGTGCTCTCTCCCGCTCCATGCAGCGGCTCTCTTCTGGCCTGAGAATCAACTCGGCCAAAGACGATGCGGCCGGACTGGCCATTTCCGACCGGATGACCTCACAGATCCGCGGCCTCAACCAGGCGGTCCGGAACGCCAACGACGGCATCTCCCTGGCCCAGACCGCGGAGGGAGCCATGCAGGAGTCCACCAACATCCTGCAGCGGATGCGTGAGCTGGCTGTTCAGTCGGCCAACGCCTCCAACTCTGCCGCTGACCGTGCCGCTCTCCAGGACGAGGTCAACCAGCTGCAGAGCGAAATGAACCGGATCGCCAACACGACAACGTTCAACGGCATCAAGATCCTTGATGGCAGCTTCTCTGCCCAGAAGTTCCAGATCGGCGCAGATGCAAACCAGACCATCAGTGTCTCCATCGACTCCATGGCGGCCGACGACCTGGGCCGCTATGCCACCACAGTAACAAACACCAATGCAAACCAGGGTACCGGGTCCGCCACCACGGCGGCAGCCAGCCTGCCAACCAGCAACTCCATTGCCGCCCAGACCCTGACCGTTGCCGGTTCCGAAGGAACAGATACAGTATCTGTCACTGCCGGCGATTCTGCATACACCATTGCCAGCAACATCAACAACGTTACCTCAAACACCGGCGTTGAAGCCACGGCGTACAACGAGGCATCGATCACTGCAGTCAGCGCAGACGGTACGGTCGAGATGACGCTTGGCTCCGGCGGTTCCACGGCCACCATATCCGCCTCTGTCACCACCGGTGACCTGAGCAACCTGGTGGACGCCATCAACAAAGTGACCGGAACCACCGGTATCTCGGCCGAGCTCGACGGTTCCAATGTCAAGCTGATCCAGTCCGAGGGCAAGGACATCGATATCGCGGACTTCGCTCATTCGGTCTCCAACGCCACAATAAGCGTCCAGACACTGGACGGCAATACCGAGACCCTGACCGACGCATCCACGGATTCCACCACCATCGCCGGCCGGATCGAGTTCAGCTCCACGGACTCTTTTTCGGTACGCTCCAGCATAGCTGATACAGCTGGCAGCATACTTAATGTAGCAGCAGACACCTTTGTCAACGCAGACAAAGATGCGGTCAGCAGTATCGATATCGGCACTCAGAGTGGAGCTCAATCAGCCATTGATGTCATCGACAAGGCGCTGGGCAAGATCGATTCCCAGCGTGGCAACCTCGGTGCGGTCCAGAACCGGTTCGAGTCCACCATCGCCAACCTGCAGAATATTTCCGAAAATATCTCTGCGGCCCGGTCCCGGATTCTCGATGCCGACATCGCCCAGGAGACCTCGAACATGACCAAGCAGAACATCCTGCAGCAGGCCGGTATCTCCATCCTGGCCCAGGCCAACCAGGCCCCGCAGATGGCACTGTCCCTGCTCCAGTAAGAGCAGTAAAGCAGTAAACCTTTGAACTCATCTTCCCCGGGCCAATCCTGGCCCGGGGAAACCCACTGCCAACTGTCAAGGGAGGGATTCTCATGAACGTCAGTAACGTCACAACGGCAGGCGCGTCCCCACCACGCACCCAGGAAGCTACAGACCAGATAAGCCGGCAACGACAGCAGGAAAAAGTAAACAAACCTGTTGAGGCCGGAACCGCCAGGCAGAACATGATCCAGCCCGAAGAACTCCTGGATCAGATCAAGTCCATCACAGAAAATGGCGCATACAGTGTCCGCTTCGAGAAAGACAGCGACATCAACGAGTTGATTGTCAAGGTGGTCGATCAGGACACCAACGAAGTCATTCGGCAGATTCCGCCGGAAGAACTGGTCAACCTCAGCAAACACCTCCAGGAACTGCGGGGCAACATTGTCAACACCATCAGCTGATATAGAACAACAAAAAAGAAACCAGCAGGTTACAACCGGAGTGCGGTCATGACTATATCATTTGGCGGCCTGGCCACAGGGCTCGACACCAATGGCATTATAGACGCCATCATGAATGTGGAGCGCCAGCCCCTTGTCCGCCTGGAAAAGGACAAGACCTGGCTCAACAACCGCCTGTCAGCATTCAGCGAGCTGGACTCCAAGCTCAACACATTTCTCGACGCCATCTCGGATCTTGGCAATCCGGAGGCACTGGCCAAGAGGTCTGTCAGCCTGAGCAGCAGCGATTATTTCTCTGCCACTGTTTCCAGCGAAGCGCTGGCTGGAACCAGCTACCAGGTAGAGGTACTGTCCATCGCCCAGGTTCAGAAAACAGTCTCGGACGCGGGATTTGCAGACAAGACCTCCAACACCTTTGGTACCGGCACCCTGAGCCTGACCGTAGGCGCCACCACGACAAATGTCGACATAACAACGGCTAACAACTCGCTGGAAGGCATCATGCAGGCTATCAACGATGCCGGGCTTGGCGTGACCGCGTCCATCATCAACGACGGAACAGCATCTCCCTACAGACTCATGCTCACCGGAGACAATGTCGGAACTTCCTTTTCCCTGGACGCATCCGGCCTGACCGGCGGGACAGACATCCTGGGTACGTTTACCGACACCCAAACCGCCACCCAGGCCCACATCCAGGTAGACGGCATAGACATTTACAGTGACAGCAACACGGTCAGCGGCGCCATTCCCGGCGTGACCCTGGACCTTGCCCAGACCTCGATCGGCACCACGACAAAGGTCGATATCGCCCTGAGCAAGACAAAAATCCAGGCAACCATCGAGTCGTTTGCCAAGGGATACAACGAAGTTGTGCAATTCATCACCGGCCAGTCCACCATGGGCGACACAACGCCCGGCGTCCTGGCCGGTGACGCCGGCATCAACTCGATCAAGCGTCACCTGCAAAACATGCTCACCGAGCCCTATGCCAATGGTGGCATTTTCACAACCCTGTCCGAGCTTGGCTTCGAAACACAGAAAGACGGGACAGTGGTGGTCAACAAAGACAAGCTGAGCAGTGCCATCGACAACAACCTGGACTCTGTGATCAGCCTCCTGGCCGGTGACGATGGCCAAGGCGGCCTGGCGAAAAACTTTCAGGACTACCTCGAGTCCATGACCGACTCCACCAACGGCATGCTGGCCGGGCGCAAGGAATCGATCAACAACAACATCGAACAGATCGACAGCCAGATAGAGCGCACCGAGGCCCGGCTGGCCAAGCGGGAGGAAACCATAAGAGCCCAGTACCTGGCCATGGAACAACTGGTGAGCCAATGGAACGCGACCGGTAATTACCTGATGCAGCAGCTTGATTCCATCTCCGGACTGTACAAAAAATAGGAGTATCCAATGAACGGATATACAAACCAGTACCTGAACAATCAAATAGCATCGGCTTCCCCGGAACAGTTGCTGCTCATGCTCTACGATGGCGCCATCCGCTTTGCCAAACTGGCAGTCAAGGCCATTGAAGACAACGATATTCCCAAGCGGGCCTACTATGTCAATAAGGCATCAGCCATTATTTCAGAGCTTGACGCGACCCTGGACCATGACAGGGACGCCGCCCTGGCGGAAAACCTGGACGCACTCTATCACTATATGCTCAAGCTCATGATGAATGCCAATAGAGACAACGATCCGGCGCCTCTTGAGGAAGTGATCGCCATGCTGAAAGATCTCAGAAAGACCTGGTCCCAGGCCATAGAGATCCTTCGCCGGGAACAGAACTCCGCCCAGGCCACACCTGAAGGACAAATTCAGGGAACCCAGCCAAAAATAGCCGCGGCCCTGTAGCCATGACTACCACGGTAAAGGAAAAATTACGGGTCTCGGCCAGGCTCTATCAGCGGCTCGGGGAGACCATGGGCCTGATCGAGAGCAAACTGGAGACTCTTGACCTGGAAACAACTATCCAGGCAGTGGATGATCTTGAGCAGTTGCACGCCAAAATCAGGATTGCGGATAAGGATCTTCTCGCAAGCGCACAGAATCTCTCCACCGAGAATTCTGATTCCCTTGCCGCGCTTTTCAAAGAGCACCGAAAAACCCTGACCGTTTTGACGGAAAAAAACAAAAAATTATTGCCAAAGCTCATAACCAGGCTCACGGGATACCGGACGGAACTTGTGAAGATACAAAACGGGATCACCACCATGCAGGGTTATAACACAAAAGGGGAGGACCTCAGGGGGCGCCACATAGACACCACCAACTAATCAGGATCCCTGACCGGCCAGGAAAGCTCCCGAAACTGAGCCCCAAGTTTGTCCAGCCCTGAACGATAAATTCTTTCCGCCTGCTCCAGATCATCGCTGAAGAGAAGAACCTTGTACCAGGCTGTGAGCAGGTGGATCATAAAAAGAACAAAAACCTCGGGCCGCCTGTCCATCTCATTCTCGCGATGGGCAATGACCTGATCAAGCACCGCCTGGTCCACGGCCCTGTTGAATTGCTTCCAGGAAAACTTGTCCAGCACCAGACCCCGCAGCACATCCTGTTTAAAGTTCTCGACCAGTGTGGAGGAATCATTCCTGTACGGTTTCCAGTTGATCCCTTTTTCGGCCGGCCTGAATGCCTTCAGGATCCGCGCCACATCATCCTGTTTCCGAGAGTATTTTTTCAGCCTGATCGTTTCAGAATGTCTGGGCTGTGCTCCCTTAATACGGGCACCATGAGAGAGGTTGTAGACGGCTGTTTTTCCGGCCAGGGCGATGGCCTGTTCAAAGACGAGCCGTACATGGCTGAGAAAAGGGGAACTGGTAATGTATTGCCCCTCCCGGGTCTTGAAATTCGGCTCGGCCACTATCTGTTCCATTTTAGACAGATAGTCTTCAACCGTAATATCACCGGTTTTCTTGTCATATATCGTCTGGCCGGCATGGGTGTGGTCTTTGGAAGCATAACCGAAATCACAACCCACCAGATACAATTCCTCCGGATTGCCAAGCAGGGCAATGGACAAGGCCATGCTCGCGCTGGATGGAAGAACACGGTGCACCGGCAAGGTGAACCGCACCGGCGCAACCTTGTCTCCAATGCCACAAAGCAGAAGATTCTTAAAATATCGCACGATGGAAATCGGCGCATTGCAACCGGCAATCACAGGAATATCCGGATCAAGGCCGAGCGGATTGCTCAGCCCATCTTCCCGTAGAATTGTTTCAAGGGTGACCTGGAAATCAGGCCGAATTCCCTGCCGCAGGAGAGGC
Source organism: Desulfolithobacter sp. (assembly GCF_054025815.1). Lineage (NCBI taxonomy): Bacteria > Pseudomonadati > Thermodesulfobacteriota > Desulfobulbia > Desulfobulbales > Desulfobulbaceae > Desulfolithobacter > Desulfolithobacter sp. The sequence goes on from NZ_JBPMMS010000002.1 coordinate 10,503, forward strand.
TTGACCGCACTGAAAACCGCAAAGATAATAAGGTGTTCCTGATTTTCCCGGAGCCAGGCTATATCCCGGTCAAGGGACGGGCCCGAAGCAACAAGCGCCACCTGTGCCCCGGACGACAACCGCGGCCTCGAGGTAAGCAAATTTCGCTTCTGCCTTATGTTGGCGGCGATCTGTCTCAGGGCGTCATAATCATGATCCAGCGGAAAAACCACATCAGACATGGTGGACTGATGCATGCGAAACGATTCTACCAGATGCGGATTGGCCGGGTCTTCATAAGCAGGCAGCACCCTTGTCCACAGGGAGCGGCTGACATGGTAGTTGCTGAAAAAATATCGTATGGCCGCGCTCTGCGGATCCGGGCCCAGTGAAAAGACCACATCCGCTTTCTCTGCCAGGCCCTGGTAATCAAGAAAATAGCAGGAAACCTCGAACCGCCTCGTATCCGGCTCAACCAGCAGAATATGGGACACCTCGCTGCGGGAGAGATAGTAGTCGATATGGAGCCCGTGAAAAATGCCAAGAAAAATCACTGGCGGCGAGAATCGCCTGCCATCCGGCAGTTCTTTCAGGTTGACCTCCTTTCTGGAAAACCTGATCAGTGTTTCCGGAAACTCCATCAGCAGTTCGCGGTACAGGTTGCGCAGGGGTTTCCCATGGAGAGGGTACTGGTCCATTGCCGGAACCTTGAAGTTGCAGAGATCCACCCAGGCATCATGAACCCAGTCCCCCATCATGGCCGCGAACTTGTCCAGCCCTGCTTCGGGGTGGGCCAGCTTGCCGGTCTGCCCATGGGTTATCGAAAGAAACTCCGGAGTAATATTTAACTGGTAGGGGCAGTCCTTCTTTTTGACGATATTCAGCAACTCCGGCATATGCCGCCTGAAGAACGCCATATTTCTGTCATATGTCTCCTGCAGGAGAGCGGGCCGATCCTCTGGCGGAAGGGCATAAAGCCGATCGATCATTGACTGGTTTGCTGTCATCTTCTGTTCATCGGTTCTCTAGGGTTCGCGGAAACAACTTTCACCAGATCATGATTTATCAGAAACACCCTGAAAGTACAAGATAACTCATCAGCATCACCACCGGTGCCCCAAGAACGATCAGAACGGATTTCTACGCCCGCCGGCACGGAACGTTTCTTTTTCACGCGAGAAAAAACTTTTTTTCCCCCCGTATATATGGCAAGATTACTCAAGAATCCGCTACAAAGCACCGATAGTTTACCATGAAACTTCGGATCAATTGGACAGAGACCCATGCTCAGCATGCCGCAACTCATTGAAAAACTCACTCAGGACACCACAGTCCGGGTGGCTATACCTGTCGTTGACAGCAGTGAAAAACTGCGGTTGACCGGGGTCTGCCACCTGGAAGGAAAAGACCATTTCTCCATAATTTTCCCCAGGGACAGCCTGCCGGAAAACAGGATCGACAAGAACAGGAAATGCGCGGTCAGTGTCCAGGTGGACGGCCAGACATATGTCCTCCTGGCAGACATCACGGAGATAAAAGACAGGCGCACAATAAGGCTTATCGGACGGGAAGTGGTTGTCCCGGACCAGAGCCGTGAATATTTCCGGGTTGATGTCACCACACCGGTTGCGGCAACCTCGATCATCCCTGAAGAACTGGCCGACGATGACTCGGCCTGGCGCATAACCGGTGAAACCATTGATGTCAGTGGCAACGGCCTGCTGGCTTCTTTCAACAAGCCAATCGAGGACAACGGGCCAGTGCGGATAGAGCTTGTGTTGCCCCAGGCCAAACCGGAAATAGTTCACGCCCTGGCTCACATTGTCCGTACGACCAGGGTTGATGACAACACTTACCACATAGCCTTTCAGTTTGATGAGCTGTCCACCGAAGACCAGGACAAGATCGTGGCCACCTGTTTTGGCATCCAGCGCCGGAACCTGCGCCTCAAGGTCCGGGTCCGGGACAGCGAGTAACGAAATCCTGCCGCCACTGCAGTCCCTGTTTCTGAATTCAGCAATATTTGCAATATCATGCGTTGTAAAAGATTTTTTTTATGGTATAAAGGCGTTTGAGGTACACATGCACATCCAGCCGAAACTAAGGACCTTTCCTCCGGAACCGCAACCGTGCCAGATATATCTGAAATAATAGACGAGATCAGGGATAGCTCTACCGTGATCATTGATCTCCCGCTCAACGGCGGGGAACGTAAACGGTTGACCTGCGTATTCAAACGCAAAGAGTCGCCGGCGTTCCAGCTTGTTTTTCCGCCAAATGTCCTGCCCCTTGACAGCATCGACAGTACCGCCAGTTGCAGGCTGTCGATCAATCAATCAAACGAGCCCATCACCCTGATGGCAAAGATAGACGAGATCGAGGAAGACCGGATCCTCCATCTCACCGGACAGGAACCGATCAAGCCGGAGTTGCTCAGGGAATATTTTCGTGTCTCTCTTCGTTCCAAGATTATCGCATCCTATCAACCAGGGCCCAAAGAAATTCGCAGTAAACCGTGGAAAATGGAGGGAGAAACCATCGATCTCAGCGGTGGCGGCGTGCTGGCCCTGTTCCCCGGCAAGCCAGAAAACAGCAAAAATATCCGGCTGCAGATCGACCTTCCGACCCAAGCAGAACCAGCCATATGCATGGCAGAGGTCGTACGAACATACAGGATGCGCAAAAACAAATATCAGGCCGCCCTCCACTTTACAGACATTGAACAGAAAACCAGAGACCAGATAATATCCTGCTGCCTCCAGGAACAGCGACGGCAGCTCCGGGAAAAGATACGTGTCGAATAAATAATGATCCTCCATGAAGCCGACCACTCCCCTGCCACCGGTACTCCGGGTACAGAGACTGACTGGATTTCAGGGGAACCGGCAGGACCAGCGTACTCCCTTCACCCAGGGCCAGATGTTTCAGGCAACAGTCAGCGGCAAGACCGCTGCCGGCCAGTTTATCCTCGACATCGGCAACAGGCAGGTTACCGCCGAGGCCAGGGCTTCCCTGAGCATCGGCAGCCGGCTTGACCTTCAGGTTGTCGCAACAACCCCTCAGATAGAGCTGCAGATCATCCATGATCCGCTCAGCCGAAGAATAGGCCAGAGCCTCCACCTTTTTGACAGACAGGCCAGGACCCTGGCTCCACTCCCGGACTTGGCACGTCAATTCAGTGAGAACCCGGCCCTCTCCAAAGAAACCAGGGCGGCCTTTACCCGGATTTCCAAACTGCTCCATCGCCTGAATCCCGATCGTTCACACACCTTCTCCCTGACTGAAACCACCGACCTGGAAGAAAAACTGAGCAAGCTCCTGTACCGCTCCTTTTCTGAGCAGGGTAACCCGCCCTTGCCGTCCTCCCAGCCAGTCCGACAAATCCTGCAAAACTTCTTCAGCCAACTTGCCGCACAAAAAACACCGGGTCATGATCCCGCGATGACGCCAAAATACCTTGCGGAAATCCTGAAGACTCTGCTGGACCAGGAATTGCCCGGTCACGGGCTCGGAAAAAATCAACTCACCGAGCTGCTCACCAGCCAGATGCACCAGCTTTTCCGGGAACGCTCCCCTGCCCAGGTCCAGGCCCCGGCGCTCAGGGAGTTCCTCAACCGCCTGGGACTGAACTTTGAGCAACTGCTTGCCCGCGGACAGGGAAAAGAGGCCGCCGGGACCCTCAAAGGAGCCCTGTATGAGCTGCAACGGCTGCAGGAAAGAGAAACAATTACCAGCCAGGCCAGTCAACTGCTCAAGACTCTGGATCTTTTCGGCCTGCTGCAGGCAAAGCTCTCCTCCGAAGGGCTCTTCTTCATCCCTCTGCCCCTTCCCTTTCTTGAACAGGGTTATATACTGCTGGAAAAGGAACAACCCGGCTCTCGCGGTAAAAAGGAAGAAAACAGCAAAAACGCCAGATTTTTTTCCCTGTATCTCAAACTGCAGGGGCTTGGAAACCTGAGCATAGAAATTCGCCAGCAGGAAGATGAACTGATCCTTTGCTTTCGAACCGAAGGCCCTGAGCAGGCCGCGTTCTTCTCCGGGTTCAGGACGGAACTGCACCGCTGCATCGCCCCTGCCCGACTACACTCTGTCCAATTCCTGACCGGGGTAGAGGAGCCACTTAAAAACATCGTCGGCAGGCTCGCGCCCAGGGGCTTAAGAATACTTGACACAAGGGTATAAGAGCAGAAAACATCATGGATAAATCCTCCAGGAAAAAATCGGAAAAGGCCGTGGCCCTGCTCTACGATCAGGAAAAATCAGCAGCGCCCCAGGTCGTTGCCAGCGGATCAGGCCTTGTGGCGCAGAAGATCATCCAGACAGCCCGGGATGCGGGAGTGTTCATTCGGGAAGACCCTGATCTGGTCGAGCTGCTGGCCAACGTGCCGGTGGGTGAGGAGATCCCCGAGGAGCTCTATCGGACTGTTGCCGATATACTGGCCTTTGTCTACCTGGTCAATGAAAAATACAAGGCTGAAAAAAACCCGCAGAAATAAGGATTCCGTGCAAAAACAATTTCATATAAAAATATTTCTGACGTATACTGGATCACAAACAGGATTGATAACGTACTTTTCCCGCTGTGGGGTCAGGATCGAACCGTTTGAGAGGTAACACTATGAATTATGGCGTAGTCAGCCAGGAGCAACTGGAACAAATCGACAAGATACTGACTGAAAAACTGATCAAGATCGGTGTAGACTGTGTCATTATCATTGATATGGCTGGCAATATCATCACGGCAAGAGATAATGGCAAGTCAAAATATGATGTCTATTCCTTTGCCGCCCTGGCGGCAGGCAACTTTGCCACAGTGGACGCAATGGCCAAACTGGTTGGCGAAGAAGAATTTTCCCTCCTGTTCCACAAAGGAAATGACAGCAATATCCATTTCTCCAAGATTGACGACGAGCTCCTGCTTATTTCCATGTTCGGCAAAGACATCTCTCTGGGCTTTCTGCGTCTTAACGTGGTTGAAGCCATCGACATGATCAAGGAACTCTGGCCCCGCAACAAATAAAACCAGTCTGCAAGCGGCGCCTGATCCCATATTTCCCCACAGCTGACGCCGAAGCACAGGAGAGCACCTTGAGTTTCATCAACCTCAAAGACAAAATAGTTCAGGTCAAAATCGTCTATTACGGACCTGGCCGGGGGGGGAAAACCACCAATCTCGAGTATATCAACCGGAGGTTCAGAAAGCAGATCCAATCCGAAATGGTCAGCCTCAAAACTCACGGTGACCGCACCCTGTTTTTCGACTTCCTGCCCTTCAACATGGGCCAGATCAAAGGTTATGATCTGAAAATCCAACTGTATACCGTGCCCGGACAGGTCAAATACAATGCTACCAGAAAACTTGTCCTGAAAGGAGTGGACGGAATCGTCTTTGTTGCCGATGCCCAGGAACAGATGCGGCAGAAAAATATCAGGTCCCTCAACCAGCTCCATGAGAACCTGCTGGCCTACAAAGAGTCCATTTTCAAAATTCCCCTTGTCATGCAGTACAACAAGGTCGACCTGCGCAACCAGGGTGTCCCCATACTTCCCATCAGTGTCCTGGAAAAAGATCTCAACAGCAAACTCAGGGTCCCCTCCTTTGAGGCAAGCGCCCTGACAGGGTATAACGTACCTGAAACTCTGAAAAAAATAATATCATTAACGGTTGTATCCATCCAGAGGAAGCTGCTTTAAAAAAACAGGTGCCCTGCATGTACTCGATGGCAAGCAGAACAATTATCTCCACCGGCCCACCGGGTAAAAAAGCCCGTAGTACGCACCCTGTCCCGCCGGAACCCCTAACCCGTGCAGCCATTATGCCAATCCAGCAAGCATGGCAGTTGCACCTTGTAACCTGTACCTTGAGATTGACCAGCATATGAAAAGCTCTGTACCCCCCACTCACTCGCTGGATGAAATCGAAGATCTCACCCTGTTCGCCGATGAAGAGTTCGACACCGACGATGTTGATCTTTTTGAGTTCACAGGCATCGACGACTCTCCGTTGACACGGCTCAAGTCGATCATCCTTTCTCTGGACTGGGAAATCAACGACGAGACTCTCCAGGAGCTCTCCGATGAAACCGCCAGCCTCAGGCAACTCTGGCAGGGAGACAAAATAGCCCAGGTGTATCTCCAGGGACTCGAAAAGCTTGGCCGTTATCTCCAGGAGGAAGGGGCCTATGCCCACCCCAATGCCATTAAACTGCTTCTGACCTTTTACTATGACTTTGAAAAGATCATCTCGTCGGAGAGTATTACCGCTGATGAAATCACTACGCTCCTGAAGACCGATGTCCGGAAATTCAAAATTCTCCAGTATCAGATCCTCCAGACCCAGGAGCAGGCAAAAAGACCTGTTTCCCGGGAAGATATTATCGAGGAGACACTGACTCCTCCTGGAGAAAAAGATGCCGAACCTGGGTTCGATATTGCCGCACTGCCGCCACTCCAGGGACTTAAGGCCGCGATTCTCGGTCTGGACTGGGAGGTCACGGATAAAAACCTCGAACGATTTGAAGCCCAGGTCCTGAAATGCCTGGACGAATACCAGGGGAACGAACCGGCAACAATCCTTCTCCAGGGACTGTACATCCTGGGACAGTACATTGGCGAGAAACGATCAGAAGCCAGGCCAGAGGCTTTTCCGCTCCTGGACAACTTTCACGAGGGATTGACCAGGCTGATCGAACACCCTGACCTGGACAAAGAAGAGCAGGAAAAAATCCTCATAGACAGGGTTGGCCGCTTCAACACTTTGAAAGCCATGGTGGCCGGGATCCCGATTCCGACAGCAAAGACCTCGCAGGCAGAGGACCCGGACGACCTGGACCAGACAAAAGGCAAACCGTCTGACGACAAAGAACCGGTGCTATCCACAGCCGGCGCTGTTATGGGGGGATCCCCTTCTCCGGAAGACGAACTGGACGCCGACGCTATCCAGCCGCTGGAGGACAGGCTGGCCGACGAGTTCATCGAAGAAGAGCTGAAAATATCCTCCGATCTCACCTCGGCTCTACCTGATTCAGATATTTCCCAGCGGGAAGATAATCTCCTGCCCGAAGACCAGGAATTGTCTGAAAGTATAGAAGAACAGTTTGATTTATTTTTCAGTGACGATGAGTCGGCCGACCTGTCGAAAGAGTCTTTGGTGGAGCCAGCCCTCAATGATGCGCCACAGCCTTCCCAACCCGAAGCGGCCACGGAAGATGACGAGCTGGATATCCAGTCAGACATTGAAAAAAAACTCGACCTTCTCTTTGGAGAAGAAGATGCCGACCTTGCCTTTGAAGTCGACCAGGAAGATGACAGGCAGAAAACCGCCACTGACATGGCAGACCTGCTGGACGATGAGATGGAAAGGGAACAGCCCCCGGCCCTGGCCGATGTGATGGAAGAAAAACCCGACGAAAATGAGGCTCTCTCAAACGACGAAGAAATCGTAGCCATGGAGATAGAGGAAAAACTCGATTTCTTTTTCTCCGAGGAAGAGGACGAGGCCGTATCAGTCCCCGCGGCAGAAGAAAAAATGATTGCCACTGAAAAAGTTCTCGACAAAACCAGGACATCATCTGAAACTCCGCACGACTCTGAAATTCCTGCTGCAGTAGAAGAAGAGAGCTCAGAGCCGGAACCCGCACTTGCCTCCACCGAACCTGAAGAAAACGAACAGGCAGGCGTTCCCAGGCTTCAGGAAGATACCAGCACGACGGAAGACCTGGAAGAACGGCTGGACGCTTTTTTCGGCAGCAGCGAACCGTTGAGCCAGGACGAGGCGTCGGAACCGCTGGCCCTGGAACAGGCGGAAATTGAAGCATCTGCCGACAGTGACGACGAACTGGTGAAGCTTGAGGAGTGGCTGGCCAGACTTCCGGAGTCGATGGACGCGCAGCAACGCGACGAGTTTCTCGCCCAGATAAACAGGTTGCAGGAAAAACAGGCACAAGACAACACCGTGGTTCTTCTCCAGCTGCTCTCCTCCCTGCTGACCATGTTGCCTGAAGATGATCGCCAGGTTCCCGGTGAAACTGGTGATGTCTGTCTTTTTCTTCTCCAGGGTTCAAGGGAGAGGCATGATACGGCCGATTTTCTCCTGACAGCGGTCAAGCGGTTCACCGACTGGCAAAAAAGCCTTGTAAACCTGATGGCGTCGTCCACTATCCTCAAAACCACGGAGAGTACCGGTAAACACCCCGAGATACTGCAGGATGTTGTCGGGGAACTGCGAGAGGAGCTGATCCAACTGCGCCAGGCCATGAAAGAGGAAATTCAAAATCTGCGCCGCGAGTTTGGAACCAGAAAATAAACCATGCGCTCCACCTGCTTCCCGCCGGAGACAACGGAGTGGAAATAGTCAAAATAAACGATTACAAAAAAGATATTTCATCAAGGGGGTTCAACGATGAGGAAAGTACTCGACAACAAAGGTTTCACACTGGTTGAAATAGCCATTGTCCTGGTCATCATCGGTCTGCTGCTTGGCGCGGTGATGAAAGGACAGTCACTGATCCAGCAGGCAAAGGTGAAAAACGTCATCAACCAGGTCGACGGATTGCGGGCCGCCATCCTGGCCTTTTATGACAGGTACGGTCAGTATCCAGGCGATGAAACCCTGACCGGTATTCCAAACGGTGACGACGACACTGTGGGCGATCGCAATGGCCAGGTGCAAACCTATACTGAAATGTATAACATGTTCCGAGATCTCCAGCTTGCCGGCTTCATATCGGGCAACTACGATGGCACCGCGGATGTTCCGCGTCATGCCTATGGCGACACCCTGATGTTCTACTGGACTACTCCCACGGGAGGGACCAGCGGCCATTGGTTCCGCCTGGACGACCTCCCCTGGGATGTGGCCCTGGAAATCGATATCAAGCTTGACGATGGCGTGTATAACAGCGGCAGTGTTGTGGCCAACGAGGACTATGTCCCGGCCAGCAACAGCATTGGCTCGACCTACATCAAATTTTAATCCTGTTGGCTCCGGATATTTCCCGTTCCCAAAAGAGAAAGAAAACCTTTGGGAACGGGAAACGGCTCCCAGGCCCCTCTTCGCTGCTACGCACCCATGCCACCTGACAAACTCCCGTTAGGTCAGCTTCTCAAGGAGCACGGCCTTGTCACCGAAGAGCAGATCCGCTTTGCCCTGCATGAGCAAAAGGCTACCGGCGAGCGTCTCGGAGAGAGCCTGACCCGTCTGGGCCTGGTTACGGATACGGAACTGGCCCGGGCCCTTGCCCGGCAAAGCGGGTACGCCTATATCGATCTGCGGGCCTTTACCCCTGAAAAGGTCACCCTGCAGAAACTGCCGGTCCAGGCGGCGCGTCAGAAAAAAATCCTGCCCCTCTGGCTCGAAAACAACGAAATCCATGTGGCGGTTGCCGATCCTTTTGATCAGCCTGCGACCGAAACTGTCTACCGGTTGACCGGACTCTCTCCCCGTCTCCATGTGGGGGCCAGAAATCAGCTGGAAAAACTCATAGAATGGTTCTATCATCTGCTCGAAAATCCGGTCGATGATACGATCACCACCATTACCGGGCAGCTGCGAACGACACCCGGCACCAATGTCGACATCACCCACCTTGTCGACCTTATCCTGACCTCGGCGGTCAGCCACAGAGCCACAGATGTCCATCTTTCTCCCAGTGACCTTTCCACCAGGGTCATGTTTCGTACCGACGGAGTCCTGCGGCCGGCCCATGTCTTCCCTGCCGCAATACACAACCGGTTGATCACCAACATCAAAGTCCGCTCTGGAATGGATATATCGGAACAGCGCAAACCCCAGGACGGGAGGATGAGTTTCGAGTTTCTTGGTGATTCCTTTGATATCCGTGTTTCGTCCATCAGGACGAATTTTGGGGAAAATATGGTCCTGAGACTGCTTCCGTCACGGGGGGAGTCTACCCTGTCAATCGGTGAGCTTGGTTTTGAGAGCGACCAGTTGCAGACCCTGAAAGATCTCTTTGCCAAACCATATGGCATGGTTCTAGTGACAGGGCCCACCGGCAGCGGCAAGACCACTACCCTCTACTCCGCCCTGCGGGAACAGGACGCCATCGGCAAAAACATTCTGACCGTGGAAGATCCCATTGAATATGAATTTCTCATGATCCGCCAGACCCAGGTCAACGAAAAGGCAGGGTATACCTTCTCTTCCGCGATCAGGACCTTTCTCCGCCAGGATCCGGACGTCATTCTTGTGGGCGAAATCAGGGATGAGGAAACCGCCCTGCTGGCCACAAGGGCCGCCCTGACCGGCCACCTGGTCCTCTCAACCCTCCACACCAACACCGCCATCGGTGCCCTGGCCCGGCTGATAGATCTCGGGGTTTCCCCCTACCTGCTTTCCACCTCGCTTGTCGGCATTCTTTCCCAGCGCCTTGTCCGCCGCCTGTGCTGGAAATGCAAAGTTGAGCACTCTCCACCACCGGAAGATCTCAAAACCTTCGATCTGCCTCCGGACGGCAGGTATTTCAAGGCCGGAAGTTGTCCCGAATGCCAGCACACCGGTTATCTGGGCCGGGTGGTTGTAGGGGAAGTTCTTGGCCTTTCCAGAGAGTTGCTCAAGCTCATCTCCCGGGAAGAATCACTGGGTTCCATCGAGGAGCAGGCCAGGAAAGAAGGCTTTTATGATCTCAAGGAAGCAGCAAGCAGAAAAGTTGTCCAGGGCGAGACGAGCATAGATGAACTCAGGAGGGTAATTGGTTAATGCCGTTCTTTGTCTATGAAGCCGCCGACGCCGCCGGTCAAAAAATACGGGACCAGGGTGAGTACCCGTCGGTTGCAGCCCTGTATACCGATCTCAGGAGCCAGGGACTCACCCTCCTTGACTACCGGAAAAAACTTAAGCTCAATCTATCCATTGGGCAACGGAAAGTCAGACGCCTGGTCCTGGCCGAATTCTTTCGCAACCTGAGCTTGCTGGTTCAGGGAGGGGTACCACTGCGCCAGGCCATCCAGGACCTCTATCAAAACCCGGGTGATCCGACCCTGAAAACAGCTCTGAAAGAGATAAGCCTCAAGATTGAGGGCGGCGAGCTGCTTTCAGAGGCCATGAAAGCCCAGCCACGAATTTTCGGCAAGATTCTTGTCGTACTGGTCACCATTGGCGAGGAAACTGGCACCCTGGACCGGACTCTCAACGATGCGGCCCGTCATCTTGAGCGGACCGAGGAAATCATCTCCAACACCAGGCAGGCAATAACCTACCCGGCCTTCATCTGTGCTGCCATGACAGCGGCCCTGGCCTTCTGGATGCTCTATGTCCTGCCTCAGTTGCTATCTCTTTTTTCAAGCATGGGCATGACCGACCTGCCCCTGACCACCCGGGTACTGGTCGTCTCCGTTGATGTTTGCAAGACCTGGTGGCCACTTGTTCCCGGTATTGTCCTGCTTGTCAGCCTGGCAGGATTTCTGGCCGGCAAAAATGCCCGAATCAAGTATGCCTGGGACCTCTGCTGGTCCAGCACGCCCCTGCTGGGCAGGATCCTCAAGGCCTCCCAGCTTGCCTTTCTGTTTGAATACCTCTCCCTGCTCTCCGAGGCGGGCATCCACATTGTTCGCAGCCTGCAGATCATGGAAGGGTCCATAAACCACCAGGTCCTTAAAAGAGGCATCAAACAGATCGAAACCGCGGTCATGGATGGTCAAAGCCTGGCTGAATCATTTACCAGGATACAAATGGTTGAACCATTTATCATCCGCATGATCAGTGTGGGAGAACAGACAGGAACCATGCCCGGCCAGATGAAAATTCTGGCCGATTTCTATCTTGCCAGGGTTAACAAACTCGTCGACACCATGTCCAAAACCCTGGAGCCACTCCTTATCACCCTGGCCGGTCTTATATTCATGGTCATCGCTATCGGGCTGCTTGGCCCCATATACGACCTGATGACCCAGATAAAATGATTCATCTTCCTGTCCACAGACAACGCCCTGTCCTATCAGGGGTGATAATGGTCCGGGCCAGGAAAAAACAGGCAGGAAACAACTGCCCCCTGATGTTTTTCCCTCCGTATCAATAATCGCGACCTTCGCCGCTCTATGGATTATCTTGATTTCTACGGCTTTGACGAACCACCGTTCAGGCTGTCACCCGACCCTGACTTCTTCTTCCAAACCAGTCCGCACCTGGCAGCCAGAGAAGTGCTGGCGTACGGTATACAGCGTAAAGACGGTTTCATGGTCCTGATGGGCGGTGCCGGAACCGGCAAGTCTCTTCTGCTCCGGATCTTGATCCAGGACCTGCCACCCGACATACAGACAGCAGTTATCGTCACCCCTGCCCTTGATCCGCAAAGCTTACTCGAAATACTGCTGGACGAACTCGAAATTCCCCTGGACGACAACAACCGGCACCTGGGAGCACTTATAAAAAAATTTGAAAACGCACTGCTCGCCCTTGCCAGACAAAACCAAAGATTGCTCCTTATCATCGATGAAGCCCAGAATCTTCCCCTGGAGACTCTTGAACAGCTGCGACTTTTATCAAACATCGAAACCAATTCCGAGAAACTGATTCAAATTCTGCTCGCCGGACAGCCTGAACTCGAGGACCTTCTTGGTTCTCCAAGATTATTTCAGCTGTCCCAGCGAATCTCCATCACCGAAGAATTACGCCCCCTGACCAGAAAAGAAACAGGCCAGTATATCAACTTCAGGATCAGCCGGGCAGGACGTACCGACATCACCCTTACCACAATGGCCCTGTTCCGGGTCCATTCCACAACCACAGGAATTCCCAGGCTGATCAACAGAATCATGGACCGGGCCCTGCTCCAGGCGGCTTCCGAAGAATCAAATCTTGTCACCACCAGTCACATTGTCCAGGCAAACAAGACTCTGCCCGATTTCAACCGCCATCGGAAAACGTCAAACCGGTTACCGGTCAATCCGGCCTTGTTGGGGGTCACGGCCATCCTTGTTCTTTTCTTGCTGCTCTACAAATTTTATCCTTTTTCTGGTACCATGTTTCAGCCATTCGGGTCGATCCGGTTTATGCGGCCTGTGCAGCCGCAAAATATATCGAGCAGTGAACCGTTATCCGAAAAAAAACCCGCTCAGAATGGTCACGACTCAATATCCCTGGTACGGATTGTGGTGGACAAGGCTCTCATCCGTCAGGCTCCCGGCACAAAGCATCCCCTTGTAACCTCCGGTGTCCGGGGACAGGAATTCGAACTGGTCGATGAACGAAACGGATGGTTTGCCATCCGGATCTTTGACCCGACCGGCCAGCAAATGACAGGCTGGATCAAGGGAGACCTGGTGACCAGGATACAAAAAGAAACAACTCAGACAGCCATAGCTGCAACCACTAAACAGTAAATACTCCCGGAACGTTTATTTCGTTTTACCCAATCTTTTCTGCTCGTGAGAAGCACTCTCATCCCGGCAGAAAAACAAAAACGCGTTTGCCCGGAAGTGGTTGCCCACTGTCAAAAAAGCATGGAGATCTAAACAGAGGACATAATGCCTGGTTCCGGAAAGAAAAAAATTCTCGCCAGTTTTGATCCCGATAAGTTGCGCTGGTTCATGACGACGGCAAAAAAATCCGGCGGCAGGCTTGTCTTCTCAGGCGTCAAACCTGACTGGAACCCAACGACAGGCAACAAATCAGACCTCTACTGCTGTCTCAACACTCCGAGAACCCACCTTCTTGAGGACGAGTTCCCAAACCTGAAAAAAGACCTCCTAACCCTGCAGGTCAACGAGAGAATCCAACAAGAGGGACTTTACGGCGACGATACGCATTTTATTCATAAGATAAAAAAGCTCGGCAAGCAGGGAGAGCGGCTGAAACTATCTACCGTCTCCATCCCTTCATCAGACCTTGAACAATTATTTGAATCTGCCCGACTCCACGACAAATCAACAATCAGACGCATTGTTCCCGCACCGGTTGCCATTGCCGGCCTGTTAGATCAATTCACCACCAAACCGGTCCTGGCTGCGCTTTTCTCTGGTGAAAACCTTCAGCTTCTACTGGTTAAAGCAGGCCGCCCTCTTTACTCCCAGATGGTGCCACCGGACCTGTCGGGTTCTTACGAAGAAACCATGCTGGCCCAAACCTTCGAAATCGTACGGCAGAATATTTTCAGGCAGTTTGCCCTCGAGGTCGACAGGTTCATATGCCTGGGCAGTCATTATGACAAATGTCCGCCCAGAATCGGCGGTGAAGAGCCCTGGAAACCAGACTGGGAGGCGGCTTTCGAGGCTGAATCCGTTGAAGATCTGTATCGTTTCCCGGAATTATACGGGACATGGTTTGCCCAACCGGCATATGATTTGCTGCCTCGGAGCTGGAAGGCTTCTTACACGGCTCAAAAATGGGGCAACATACTGTGCTCCGGTCTCTTTTGCGCATCTGCCGCGCTTGCGATACTTACTTTTTACATGCACGATGACCTGAAAGCCCTGCGGGACTCCTACGGCAAGCTGTACGACGATATCTTCCTGAAACAGCAGGAAATCACAGCCATGTTGCCGCAGGAAGAGGAAAAACAGCTGGTCGAACGCATCGTGTCCATCCAGGAGGCCGCGGTTCGTCTTCCGAGAGTGGAAAACATACTTGCCAACATTGCAGACATCATACCCACAACGGTCAAAATTTCCTCTTTTACCTACCAGGTCGACAGCGGCAGCCCACCCGCCAGTCTTCCAGCCCCGTCCGCCGCTCCTGAGCACCGGTCCATCATCGACCAGTTGGAAGCACGGACAAAAAAACTAACCGAAGGACAGGGTATCCTGCGCATACGATTCACCACCGGGGGCAACCTGGAAAAAGTCCGGACAGAATTAAAAAAATCCATTTCCGGACTGGCCGAAAAATACCAGCTGGAAAATATCAGCTGGTATTATGCCCAGGATAGTAACAGAGCCTTTCTCGACTGCGACATCAAATTAACCAGGATCACGAACCGATGAACACCGTTCCCGGAATAACCGGTCGCAGACTCTTGCTGCAGGGGATTGTTGTGGCCCTGTTCTGTGCCAGCCTCTGGTTCTTTCTTGACGCCAGGATGGAACAAAAAGCCCTTAACAGCGCCATCGACAGCCTGCGACAGGAAAAAATCCACTACGACCTGGCACGAAAAGAGCTGATCCGCTACCTGGAAATGCGCACCCAGGCGCTCTCCTGTCTCGAATACAGCACCCCTCTTGTCTGGGAACAGGTCCAGATTCAGCTTGGAGAGACCGGTTTTCCGGAGCTGTACAGCCTTCTTCGGCTCCTGGACCAGAACGTACAGGCACAATATGGCACAAACTCCATTTTTATCATGGAAAACATGGAGATGAAATCGGCAGATCCCATACTGTCCCCCGAGACAACAAATGGATTTTCCATCAGAGGTTATGTTCTCTCGATCTGCAAAGGAGACGGATGATGAAAAACTGGGCGTGGATTCTCATGCCGGTCTGGAGCCTGCCTCTGGGCCTGATACTGGTTATGATCCAGGTCGATGGGGAAAATTATAATCTGCAGTACCCTGTACTGTCCATTCCCAGCTGGTTTGTCACAGTACCGACAGGATACAACTCATCAATACCGCCGCAGCCCGGACCGGGCATCTCTTTGCATCAGGACTCAATCGGTCGACTCCACCCCTTTGCTTTTGAAAGCAATGCCCGCCCACCCGACGCTGCAAAAAAAGAACTTCGACCCCTGCACCTGACCCTTATTGCCGTGGTAGGAAACAAAAAAATATGTCGCATCAACGGACAGCTTTTTACAGAAGAACAGAAAGGAAACGGATTCCAGGTAGTGAGGATCAACAACACCAGTGTGGAAATCATGCTCGATACAGACAGGCAACCGCTTGCTCTGTACCTTAATCCATCGGAGGACTCTCCCCATGATCAAAAATAGCAGGATGATAATCCTCCGATATCTTGCATTCATTCTTGTCCTTGGAGGATGTGCCCATCCTGATCCGGCCGCCAGGAACCAAATGCCTGAATGGGGCAAACCCTCTCTGGCGTCCCCGTCTCCTTCGCAAAACCGGACTTTGGCCCGGGAGAAGGAAATGAAAACCCAAAAGCCAAGGTTCAAAAACCTCTCACCGCTTGATCAGCAAAAAATTTCCATTTCTTTTTTCGAGGAAGATTACCGGGCCGTTCTCCAGGTCCTGGCCCGGGCGGCCGGTTTCAACCTGATCCTTGATAACGAAGCGGAACAGATTCTCGACAGCGGCAGTTCCCTGACCGCTGAATTCAGCGAACGATCGGTTCGGACCGTAATGGAATATGTATGCCGCGCACTGGATATATACTGGACCGAAAAGGACGGCACCATTTATGTCAGTGGACGCCAGAAGCTGATTTTGGACCTTGACTTTCTCTCCACCATGCAGGAGTCCAGATTCAATGTCGGCGGAGATGTCCTGGGCGGGGGGAACAGTGGTGGAAGTGACAACGGCGTCCTGACACCGCTCAGAGGAAATTTCGAACTCTCCGGAAGACAGTCAGGGGAACAGTTTGACATATACAGCGAAATCAACACATTCGTCGCGGATCACGTTGGTGACAATGGAACCTATGCCCTCAACCGGGCCACCGGAACCCTCATGGTCATCGCCCGGCCTCATATCGTCCGGCAAGTCCGCAGTTATATTGAAACCATAAAGAAAAAATACCGCCGCCAGGTCCTGATCGAAGCCAAAATTCTCGAGGTGAACCTCGACAGGTCCCATGAACTGGGTATCGACTGGAAACAATTCGAGGCGACCATCAGCCAGAATGCCCTGCGGGCCGGTGGCACAACCTTGAATATAATCAGCGAGGCACTGAACGAAAACTCGGTCTGGTACGGCCTGCAACTGTCGGATCAGTACTACAGTATCAGCGCCATCCTCCATGCCCTGGAAGAGTATGGTTCGGTCAACACTCTTTCCAATCCCAGGCTCAAGGTGCTCAATGGACAATCCGCCATGATCAGCGTTGGTCAGTCAGTTTCATATCTGCGAAGTTTTGAACTGGAGACCACTGGTACGGATGTAGGCACCACCCAATCGCCGAGTGTGGAAATCGGCTCTCTTTTTGACGGCATTCTCCTGGGGGTAACCCCGGAGATAGAAGAATCAGGGAACGTCAGCCTGCACCTGGTCCCAATCAAGAGCGAAATTATCTCTCTGGCCGAAAAAGAATATCTGGGCGGGAACCGCTACGCTTTTCCGGTGGTAAACCTGCGAGAGGCTTCAACCGTCGTACGGGCCAAATCAGGCGAGCTGGTCATTCTCGGCGGACTTATCCAGGATAAAAAGCAGAACAACAACTCTGGCTTGCCGGGCCTCAAGGATATCCCGCTTGTCGGTTCGATGTTCAAATATTCCGCCAATCGCCGTCAGCGGGTAGAACTGGTCATAATTCTCAGGTTGGAAGTATTGTAGATGAGCAAGCTATTTGCGACACTCAAACAACTGGAGCGGCGTCAAAGGACAAGTGACCCCCAACAGAAACAGATCGCCGCCCTTCCCCACAGCTCCAAAGGGAAAAAAACGGTCAACGGGAAAAAAATCCTCGCAGTTACACTTTTTTTTGTTCTCAGTGGAGCAGCGGCCCTTGTCCTCCTGCCCAAGCTCCTGACCAGCACCAACGTCACAGGAGATGTATCAGTTGCCGTGCCAACCTCAAACCGGCAATCTCCGATCGAACCCTCAATCAATATACGTCCTGAAAGTCCCTCTGCCAGGCCAGCAAACCTGGGCAACAACACTGATCCGGGCCCTGACCACGGAACAAATCGGGTATCAGCTCCAGACAGGCAGACAGGCCAGGCATCGCCGCAAATGGTCACCGCTGCCTCCGTAAACAGTCTCTCCCAACCAGACAACGGGACGGACACCCACGGGTCAGAACCTGTTGCCTTCGGCTGGAAGAAAAAAAAACACGACTGGGGGGAAAAAACACTGGCTTCCCAGCTAGTTGCAAGCCAACAGCCTCTCAAGGCAACAGAATCATCCCCCCCGGACACTGGCCCGGCTGTATCGGGTCTGTCCATGGATCGGCGCCAGAAACAGCTGCTCCAGGCGGCCGAGGATTGCCTCAAACGGGATGATTTCGGTGAGGCTGCCAGACTGTACCGCCTGGTGTGGAAAAAAACCGGCAACCCGCTGGTCGCCAACAACCTGGCCGCCTCCCTGATGATGATGGACAGAAACCTGGAGGCTGTCAATATTCTCCAGGAAGCCCTGCAACAACACCCGGGAGATACCGACCTGGAATATAATCTTGAAATGGCTAGAGCGCGCGTCAAAGACATTGAGGAGTGATCATCATGACTTTCATTCTCCGACCGGCTCATGATCGTCACGTCCCTCCTGTACAGTGTCAAGGGAAACCGGCACCAGTAAAACACCAGGTTTCAGAAAGGATCAATATGGACAACAGAGGCTTCACCCTCGTTGAAATGGCAATTGTGCTTGTTATCATTGGCCTGCTGGCCGGAATGGGTGGCGGGATCATGAAAATTGCCGTGGAGAGGCAGAAACTCTCTGAAACGAGGAACAGCCTGGACCAGGCCTACGAGTCCATTGTCGCCTGGGTGGAGCGCTACAAAACCATGCCCACCACCCTGACAAGCCTCGGAGTCAAGACAACCGATGCCTATACCCAAAACCTGTACTACGCCACCTACACTCCTGCCGGGGCCAATGTCTGCACGACACCGGGCACCTATCTCCAGATCAATGACCGGGGCATCCTGAAAAACAACATTGCCTTCATACTTCTGAGCAAGGGCAAAAACCTCTGCAACCAGACCGGGACAAGTTCACCCTACCAGGTTCTCCAGGCCGGGACCGCGACCACCGGCTGTCCTCAGGGCAGCCTGGAGTATGATGACGAGGTCCGCTATCTTGACATCACAAGCCTTGTCAACTCGGCCTGCGGCCAACTGTGGATTTCCACCACTTTCCTTCATTACGGTACGGTCGGAGAGGTCTATCCACAGGCCCAGCTCGCGGCCACCGGCGGCGGCAACCATGTATGGGACCAGACCGGAGGCTCCCTGCCCCCCGGCCTCAGCCTCTCTACCGATGGAGTTATCTCCGGCACCCCCACCACTGCCGGAACCTATGCCTTTGAGATCCGGGTAACCGATGGCATCGGCAGGAGCGCCCGCTCCACACTCTCCATTGCAGTGAATCCGTCGTCCGGTGGTGGCGGTGGCCATGGTGGTGGCGGTCCATAATGGCATCAGGCTCACTGACACTCGACAGTCCGGTGCCTGCTGCCGGCCCTGAAAAGACCAACAGAACCTCTTGTGGTGTTGCCAACTCCACGGGATTGGTGCCAAACAGGCTTCACTGCTTCCTGGGATCAAACGCCTCCCGCAAGGCCTCGCCGATGAAGATCAGCAGCACCAGGGTTCCCACCAGGACCACGAAGGTGGAGAGAGAGAGCCACCAGGCATCGATATTGGCCTTACCCTGGGCCAGCAGTTCGCCAAGGCTTGGCGTGGAGGGCGGCACGCCCAGGCCGAGAAAATCAAGACTGGTCAGGGCCAGGATGGCTCCGGACATGCGAAAGGGGAGGAAGGTGATCACCGGTGTCATGCCGTTTGGCAGCAGGTGGCGGTACATGATGGTGAAATGGGAGACACCCATTGCCTTGGCCGCCTTGACGTATTCCATATTCCGGCCGCGGAGAAACTCGGCCCTGACATAGTCCGACAGTCCCATCCAGCCGAACATGGAAAGCAGGATCAGCAGGAGCAGGATGGATGGCTTGAAGATGGAGGCAAAGATAATGAGCAGGTAGAGTTCGGGCATGGCGCTCCAGATCTCGATAAAACGCTGAAAGAACAGGTCCACCTTACCCCCGAAGTATCCCTGAACCGCCCCGGCCACAATGCCAAGCAGGGTTCCCACCGCAGTCAGGGCAAATCCGAACAGAACAGAAAGACGAAAACCGTATATGAGCCTGGCCAAAACATCGCGGCCCCGGTCGTCGGTCCCGAGTAGATTTTCCCTGGTTGGGGGAGATGGCACCGGTACGTCGAGATCCAGATTGATGGAGTTGTAGGAGTGGGGATTGGGGGGAAACCAGACCCTGTTGCCGTCCGATCGCAGCTTTTTAAGGATATAAGGGTCGCGGTAATCGGTCTCGGTCTCGAAATCTCCGCCAAAGGTGGTCTCGGGGTATTCCCTGAAAAGAGGGAGGTAATAATGACCGTTGTAGTAGACCAGAAACGGCTTGTCGTTGCTGAGCACTTCGGCAAAAAGGCTCAGAAAAAAAAGAATCGAAAACAGAATCAGGCTGTAATAGCCCCGTTTATTGTTTTTAAAGCTGCGCCAGCGCCGGGCGGCCAGGCTGTTTTTTCTCTTTCCTGTTTTCATAACTACCGCACCCGCTCAAAGCTGATCCGCGGGTCAACCATCACGTAGCTCAGGTCAGACAGCAGCCGGGAAACCAGGCCGATAATAGTGAAGAAATACAGGGTACCAAGCACCACCGGGTAATCGCGGTTCATTACCGATTCGTAGGCCAGCAGCCCCATGCCGTCCAGGGAGAAGATGGTCTCGATGAGCAGGCTGCCGGTGAAGAAGGCGGTGATGAACGAGCCCGGGAACCCGGTGATGATAGGGATAATGGCGTTGCGGAACACATGCTTGTAGAGAACCTGACGTTCATCAAGCCCCTTGGCCCGGGCGGTCATCACGTACTGCTTGCGGATCTCCTCCAGAAAGGAGTTCTTGGTCAGAAGCGTCATCACCGCCAGACTGCCCACGGTGGAGGAGATAATCGGCAGAACCATGTGCCAGAGGTAGTCAAGAACCTTGCCGATCAGGCTCATTTCATTCCAGTTGTCCGAGACCAGACCCCGCAGGGGAAAAATATTGAAAAAACTGCCGCCGCCAAACAGGACAATCAAAACAATACCGAGCACAAATCCCGGGATCGCGTACCCGACCAGGATAATGGTGGAGGTGATAACGTCGAAACGGGATCCGTCCCGGACCGCCTTGGAGATTCCCAGTGGTATGCACACTGAATAGACGATCAGAAAAGACCACAGCCCCAGAGACATGGATACCGGCAGCTTGGAAATGACCAGGTCCACCACCTTCCTGTGGTGGTAATAGGATTCACCGAAATCAAACCTCAGGTAATCCCGCATCATACTGAGGAAACGTACCAGGGGCGGCTTATCAAAGCCATAGAGTTTACGCAGCTGCTCGATACGCTGCTGATCGAGCCCCCTGTTGCCTTGGTAGAGTCCGGTACTGCCTGAGACAGCCTCGCCGCCACCGGTGCGTCCCTCGATCTGGGCCATCATCCGCTCCACCGGTCCACCCGGGACGAACTGGGTGATGACAAAGGTAATCAGCATAACCCCAAAGACAGTCGGGATCATCAAAAGCAACCGTTTGAGAATATACCAGCTCATTCTTCCATCACCCGCACAGCCCCGCCCCGCCTGGGATCACCCACGCCATGGCCGCCCGGCACCACAGTGTGCACTCCGCCAAAGTAAACGTTTTTTTCCTTCCACACGTTGATGGCCTCCTGTTCCTCCAATACCTGCAAAGCCCTGTCGGAAAATCCAGGCTCCACCTGGACCACACTGCCGTCCCAGTGCAGCCGGGGTGCATGGACAGCAGTCTCGATATCGCGACCATAATCGATAACCTGGACCAGGACCTGGGTGATGGCGGTACGGATCCGCTTGGAACCGCCGCTACCAAGCACCAGCTCGACCTCTCCGTCACGAAGCAGGGCGGAAGGCGACATCATCGAACTTACCCGGATTCCCGGAGGACTGGAGTGAAAGCCCTGTGGATGAAGATCATCCTCACCCATCATGTTGTTGAGCATAATGCCGGTACCCGGAGCAAAATACCCGGAGCCCTCACCATTGGAACAGGTCATGGAGGCGATATTTCCTTCCCGATCGGCAATGGAGAGATGAGTGGTTCCCCGGCTGAAGAGCCGAACATGACCGGCTGCCTCTTCTATCGATCCGTCGGAGCGCAGTTTTTCCAGGGCCTCGGGGGAGGCAGCACCCTGCTCCCGGAGACGCTCCACGGCCTGCATCAGCCCGGTGGTTCGGAGCAGGTACTCGGCCGAACCCCAGGTATCCACCGGCTCCAGATGTTCCTGGATCGCCAGAGACAGGGCAATCAGGCTGCCGCCAAGGGATGGAGGCCCCACGGTGAGCAGGGTATGGTTCCTGTATCGGGCACGCAGGGGTCTTCGTTCAACCACCTGGTAGCCGGCCAGGTCTTCCAGGGTCAGCAGACCGCCACCCTCACGCATATCCCTGGCCACGGCCCGGGCTATATCGCCGCGATAAAAACTCTCCCCCCGGTCCTTGATCAGATCCTGGAGGAAAGACGCCAGGGCTGGATTCTGCAGAACATCGCCGGGCCGGAGAAACTGGCCCCCTGGCTCATAAAGCGCCCGACCTTTCGGGGTCATGGTTACAATGGGATGGAGCAACCGGAGAAAGCCGGCCTGAAAATCGTTGAGCTTGTGCCCCCGGGCCAGGTCTATGGCCGGAGCCAGGATATCGGCCAGGGGCAGTCGGCCAAGCCGCTCATGGACATGAAGAAGACCCTTGAGTGTCCCGGGCACGGCTACCGAACCAAGGCCGATATTGAATTCCTGATCCGAACCGCCGAACTGAACCGTAACGGGAAAAAAATGCGGCCGGGGAATCTCGCCCCCCCCCTTGCCCGGCGTATCAACGAAAAAATCAAAGACGATTTCCTCCACCGGCCCATCCTTGCCACTGGTCCGGGCCAGGAGAAATCCGCCGCCGCCCAGGCTGGTCAGGGTCTGTTCAGCAACCGCGCCGGCAAATCCGGCAGCAACGGCGGCATCAAAGGCGTTGCCGCCGGCACCGAGGATATCGGCCGCCGCCTGGCTCACCAGTTCGTGCCCGGTGGCCACCACAGACCTGGTGTATCGAATTTCCTTATCAGTCATTATTCCCAGAATTGAGCCCGCATGCTCTGTATCATTTTTTCAAAACTGTTTTCCTGTTGCATCAGCTCCCGCTGCTGCCGGGCACTGGTACCGCGCTCAAGAACCCCCTCCAGCTGACGACACCACTGCCTGGAGCCATACCTGTCCAGCCAGGGCCCAAGAAGGGAGAAAAGTTGCTCGGCCGCCTGGTGCAGACTCAGGACCCGGCCATCGAAAAGTCCCAGCGGATCAATAAACCGGCCCTCCAGGCCATGCCTGGCCGCCTGCCACTTGTTATATCCTAAAATCCTCTGATTGATCCGGGCCGGAGCCACCACTCCTTCGATAATGGCCACGGCAAAGGCCTGGATAAGACCAGCCATGCCGACAATTTCGGAAAAACGCGCAGGCAGATCACAGGACCGAACTTCCACGGTCCCGAAAAAGGGATTGATCCGCACATCCGACCAGAGATCCCGCACCTGGTGGATGATCCCCTGCTTCATGAGCATGTGCAGCTCGTCTTCGTAGGCCTGCCAGGAACCAAAATAACTGGAGAGACCGGCCAGTGGCAGGGCCTCGAACAACTTGGTCCGATAGGAAGACAGGCCGGTGTCGAGGCCGCGGAACCATGGAGACGAACCGGTAAGGGCCAGAAGCACTGGCAGATACCCCTGGAGCACATCGCAAACCCGTACAGCCATCTCCCGATCTTCCATGCCCACGTGGACATGGAGCCCCTGGGTGATGAACTGGCGGCCGACGTACTGCAGCTCTTCCAGGATCCGTTCGTAACGCGGATCCGGAGTCAAGACCTGCTCCAGGGGTTCGGCAAAGGGATGGATACTGGCCGCATGGAGCACCATGCCCTGGTCTCCGGCCACATCAGCCAGCATATGAATGGTATGGCGAAGATCCTCGGCCACCTCATCCACATCGCTACAGACCCCGGTGAGAACCTCGAGCATGGACTGGATAAATTCCGGTGCCAGCCGAGAGGCAAATTCAGCAGGTGCAGCGGCAAGGATCTGTCGCGCTCCGGGTACCAGGGCCAGAGTTTCGCGGTCAAGGATCTGAAACTCCAGTTCCACGCCCAGGGTGGCGAGCCTGCTCTGCGCAAAAGGTATCGAATCCATCTGCACCTCCCTGTTCCCCGACTACGCCTCCAGATAAGAGAGCCCGGTCCGGGCAACATCGGCCAGCCAGGCCGCACCATGGCTCAGTACGAATTCATCAAAGTCAAAGCGGCTTGAATGGGCAGGACCGGCCTCTCCGGTGGCGCAGGCAGCGCCAAACCGGACAAGACAACCGGGAATTCGCTGCTGGTAAAAGGCAAAATCCTCGCCGCCGAGGCTGGGACGCCCCTGACTGATGACATTGTCTGTTCCCACCACCCGTCCAGCGGCAAAACCGGCAATTGAAGCGGCCTCTTCATCATTGATGACCGCTGGCAGATGGCCAAAAAATTCAATCTCGATACGGGCATTGCACATCTCGCCAAATCCCTGTATCACCCTTTGCATGCCACTCAAAATGCGCTCTCTGGTCCCTGGATGGGCACTGCGGATCGTCCCCTCCAGCAGGGCGTGTTCGGCAATAACATTGTGGACTGTCCCGGCCACAACCCGGCCCACCGTGATCACGGCCGCCTGGGCCGGATCGATCTGCCGTGAAATAAGGGTCTGCAGGCTCATAACCAGGTTCGAGGCGACCACCACTGAATCGACAGCCTCATGGGGACGGGCTGCATGGCCTCCCTGTCCGTAAATCCGAATGACAAAGGGGTCGGTGTAGGAACAGACCAGTCCGGAATCCACGGTAAACCTCCCCACAGGATAATGCGTATCGATATGGCCTCCAAATATCATATCCACATTGTCCAGGGCTCCATCATCAATCATTCTTGCCGCCCCGTTACCAGACTCCTCGGCCGGCTGAAAAAGCAGGCGGACACAACCCGAAAGCTGCTGGTCCCGCAACAGGGCCGCAGCCCCGAGCAGCATGGCCACATGGCCGTCATGGCCGCATGCATGCATGATCCCGGGACGGGTCGAGGCAAAGGAAAGCCCGGTCTCCTCAGTGATGGGCAGCGCATCCATATCGGCCCGCAGAGCGACACATGGGCTCTCGCCTTCACGGCCGATCTCGGCCACGATACCGGTAGAGGCAAAGCCACCCCGCCAGTTGACACCCAATCGGTCCAGTTCCTCACCAATATACTTAGCGGTGCGCTTTTCCTGGTAGGCAAGCTCCGGATACCGGTGCAGGGTGCGACGGATCTCCCGCATCCAGGCAAGGAGTTCCCGATCGACCATTAGCGCCGGATTCATTTTTTTCCCACCTGTACAAACCTGCCGCGATTTCATTTCTGGTGAGCCTTTGCCCAGCTTATCACTCTGTTATTGATATCGAGAGTCCCTGGTCAGCCAGCGACTCTGTCGTAAATGTCCCTGCCGGTCAGAAAATTCGAATTCTGCCGACCAGATCCTGGTCCTGCTCCTCCTCCAGCTGCTGCATGGCTTGACGGCGCCGGGCCTCAAGCTCCATGATATGGGCCCGTTCCCGCTCCTTAAGAGCGCTGGCAGAGACAACATCTTCCTTCTCCACTGCGTCACAATCGGGTTCAGAAGCAGAGGCCGGTGCATCATGATCCTCATCATCTGCCTGCAGGCCGTCTGGTCGCTTGCAGATGGCCAGCAGTCCCTCCTGGGTAGTGGTCACACCCACCAGCTCCCAACCCCGGGTTCCCTGCTCATTGAGGGTCTTTTCCACTTCCTCGTCATTGATGTACTTGTCGCCCAGCAACTTGTCTCTCTGGAATTCAAACAGGATGGTTCGATAAACCCAGCGTCTCATTTCTCTCTCCTGTCTTCATTTCAGGCCATCACACCAGTGACAAAAACTTCAAGATGTTTCCAGCGAAAAAACTCAACCGTTGTCGTGGTATGCCCGGCGGACCTCTTCACCAATGATTTGCAGGCCCTGACGGACATCCTCTTCATCCTGAGAATAGGTTATGCGGATACACTCTCCGGTATGGCTCCAGCCCGGCTCCAGGCCTGGAAAAAAATAGTCACCAGACACCACCAGCACGCCGCGATCCTTGAGCCGCTCATAAAGGATACGGCTGGAGATGGGCAGCTCCGGAAACCAGATCCAGAGGAACATCGCCCCCTCCGGGGTATGGACCCGGTAGTCAAACCCGGTGAAACAGGTGGTAATCCAGTGCATGGCCTTTTCCATCTTGCGCCGGTAAAAAGGCATGATCACCTCACGGCTGAGACGGATAATCTCCCCGGACCGGACGATATCAGTGGTCAGCATGGCACCGAAGCTGCCCGGAGCCAGATTCAAAATGGAGTTGATGCCGGAGAGAATCTCGATAATCTCGGTCCGGGCTATGACAATCCCGGTCCGGGCCGCCGGCAGCCCGAATTTGGACAGGCTCATGCAAACGATAAGATTCTCGTTCCAAACCGGGGTAGCCCCTGTATAGATGATTCCGGGAAAGGGTACCCCGTAGGCATTGTCGATAATAAAGGGGATGTCATTCTCCTTTGCCAGCCGGATCAGTCCCTGGATCTCGTCATCAGTCAGCACGTTGCCGGTGGGGTTGGTAGGCCGGGAGGCGCAGATCACGCCGATATCCGTGTTCACCTCGATGTGATCGAAATCGACCCGGTATTTGAACAGGTTGTCTTCCAGAAAGTCGATCCGCGGCCGGACCGCGGTAAAAAAATCATCGCTGAGCCCCAGATCGGCATAGCCGATATATTCCGGAGCCAGGGGCAACAGAACCTTCTTGTGGCTGCCATCGTCAAACCGGCCGGCAAACATATTGAAAAGCAGAAAAAACGATCCCTGGCTGCCGTTGGTCAGGCAGATATTTTCCGGCCCCAAATCCCAGCCATACTCGTTTCGCAAAAGGGTTGCCAGAGCCTTGAGAAAATCTTTTTCCCCCCGGGGAGGATCATAGATGCCGATCAGTTTACGAAATTCGCCCGGATCCTCGGCAAGCTCCTGCAACCGGCGGCGAAGTATTTCCTGCACTTCCGGCACATGACCGGGATTTCCACCGCCCATCATGATCATATCACCGCCAGCCAGGGCATTGCCCAGGTCATCCATCAGGGACAATATTCCTGAACCGGTGGAAAATCGTTTGCCAAATGACGATAGTTTCATTGTATTTTCGCCTCTCCCGGAAAAAATATCTTTGCCATCACGCCGACCATGTCCTTTTTCCCAAAATAGCCAAATAAACTATTTCCCTCCATCGTGCAACCTCAACCCCCTGGAACCTGTTCCATACCAGAGAACCACATCCCTGTCAGAAAAAAGACTTTCCTTGATTTTTCCAGCCGGGCTGTGATTGACTACAAAAAAAATCACTGTTTCCATCCTTCCTTTGAACCCTTCACTTCGGAGAGCTGCATGAGTATTCGTACACGATTCATCATCCTTATCGGCATACTCAGCCTGATCGCAACCGTTGGTATCGCCGTGGCCAGTTATCGCTTCAGCGTCAACAATGCCATTGCAGAAGCCAAGAGCAAAGGACACCTGGTCTTTGACGCCCTGCAATCTTCCCGGCTCTACTTCAAAAAACATCAGCGACCGAAAATAATGGAGATGATGGACAGGAACCAGTTTGTACCCGAACTCATCTCCGGTTTTGCCTTGACCCGCGGGGTCTGGAACGAGTTCCAGAAGCGCAACCAGGACTATCAGTTCAAGCAGGCCACTATTGACCCGCTTCATTCTGATAACAAAGCCGACAAGTATGACCTGCAGATACTCGAAATTTTCCAGCAGGATCCCAAAAAAAAGCTGGCCGAAGGAACCATCACCAAGGAGGGCAGCCAGTTTTACTACTTTGCCCAGCCCATCCGTATTTCCCGAGGCTGCCTGCGCTGTCACGGCGACCCGGCCGATGCCCCCAGGGAACAGATCGAACGCTACGGAACCGAACATGGCTACAACTGGGAAGCCGGCAGTATCGCCTCGGCTTACGTGGTTTACGTGCCGCTGGAAAAATCACTGACCCAGGCCAGACAATCGGCGATCAACCTGGTCCTCATTGGCAGCAGTGGAGTGTTGCTTCTCATGCTTATCATCTGGTTCTTTTTCAGCCGCTACGTGGTCAAACCGGTAACCATGCTGGAAAAACGGGCCACGGAGATCAGCCTGGGCAAAAACCTGAGTGAACCGATCGTCACCCCTTCCCGGGATGAGATTGGAACCCTGGCCCGGGCCGTTGACCGACTGCGGATCAGTGTGGACAAAATGCTCAAACGTTTCAAGTGAGGCGTCAGTAAACCAGTCAACCAGCACAGACAACCCCTCCCTGCATATCCGGGCGGGGTCGGAGGGTCCACTTGCCTTCAAGACAAAAAAGCCTGCTGACAAAACAAGGTTTGTCAGCAGGCTTTTTCAACTTCCAGCGGGTGTTGTCACAGGATGGTGTGGATATGGGAAGTGAACTCCCGGGCCAGATGCTCGTCACCGATCTCTTCGACCAGCATTTTGGCCAGCTCGGAAATCCGAGCCGGCACAGCAGGTCCTGATTCTTTCCATTTCTGGATGTAATCCTGCATCACCACCCCGGCCACCGGGCCAATGGCTGCGGCCAGGGCCTGCTCCATCTCCCTGTAGAGAGGCTCCAGCTCTGCATCATCAACCTCATCGTCCTCGACAGGTACCGCCTCCACCTCTTCGATCACCTCATCTTCGGCAGAAGAGAGTGACGCGTTGAGTTCATTACGCATGTCGGCAACCAGCATGGCTGCGGTGGTGGCAACAAGTGAACAGTTAGCCTGGCCTTCGCATATAGTGAGAAGAACAGCTCCGGTATCCAGGGGCATACCCAGCACAGTGTACTTGTCAAAACGAAAGTAGACTGACCGGGCATCCAGGCCGATCATTTCACCCATCTGAAAGAGCCGTACCAGGTAGGTACCCACGGTTTCCGACAGATCCTCCGACAGGCTCGAATGGAGGTCCTCACACAACGGCCCCTCGGATTTATCAAAAATACAGGACCCGGCAACTCCGGGAATAACTGATATTTCTTCGAGCAGTTTTCTCATAATCTCACTGGATCTACTGCAGGTCATCCCGCCGAAAGGGACGACCTCAGCACAGCGGTAACCTCAGATACCGAAGCATCCTGATCAAGAAGCAGACCGATAATCATCCCTGCCCCGGGGAGAATCAGCAACACATCTCCGCCCTCCAGTTCCAGACGAATCTGATGGGGACCGCGGGCCTCAAGGGCCTTGCGAATCTGGATACCACTGACGACACAGTACGTGATAAAATCACCAACCTTACGATTTTTCGAGGACTGGACAATGACCTTTCCCTGCCGATTCAGGATATAATAATGTTTCACCCCCGCAATGGAGACAATGGCATTCACCAGCCGCCGCAAAGCCGGATTTCCCTGCACAGCCGCGTTCATGGCTTGCCTGGGAGAATGCATGGTATCTATCACTCTTTTCTGTTCACCAACAGCCTCATCCTGCCTGGTTGCGGCATTGAGCAGTAGATGGGCCAGGGGCAGGCTGATTCGCCGCAACCGATCCCGGGCCTCTTCAACCCGAAAGACTGGATCTTTTGCCGTCAGTAGAGCGTATACAGCATCTTCTCCTGCCTTGTCTCCACACTGGGCGTCTACGAGATCTCCCTCGTCAAAGAAAAACTGCCCTTCTCCGTCGTCACAGTGGACAATCAAAGTACAGCTGCGCCGCTCCTGCTCAAGTATCTGCAGAAAAGAAGCCAGGGATACACCGCCTATGGATCCTGTGCCGGGGGAACCGCTTTCTTGCACCATCTGTCTCCTGTAAACCAGCTTAGTCCTGTGGAATAGACAGTTCTTCATGCCCACAGATCCATGTTATCATGCGACCGGTGATTTTAAAATAATTTTTCCTTTATTTCCCTTTCCCTCTCGGCTTCGGAACAAACAGCTGGCACGGTTTTCCAGAACTGGCCAGAACCACTTGCCAGGGCATCTGCCGACTCTTGAATCCATAGGCCCGGCATCCCCGCGGCTGACCTGCCTGGTAGGTGATGAAAAAATGGCGACAGCCCAGGCAGTCCGGTGAGTGGCTTACCCGAGAAGTCATGACACCTTCTCCCCGGTCGAGGAAAAAATGCGCTGGACCTGGTCCAGCACGTCCTTGCGACCAAAAACGGTCACGATATCTCCGGCCTCGAAACGGGTATCCTGCTGGGGTATGATAATCTCCCCTGCCCGCTCGACAGAGACCACGTTGACCTGCCCGGGCAGTGGGAGTTCGCCAAGCTGTCTGCCCACAGCCTGATGATCGGCCATGAGGCAGAATTCGATGAACTCATTTTGATTCTGCCGGCGAAGGGAGGTATTCTTCTCCAGCATCTGTCCCCTCTGTTTACGGACCAACCCCACA
Source organism: Desulfolithobacter sp. (assembly GCF_054025815.1). NCBI lineage: Bacteria > Pseudomonadati > Thermodesulfobacteriota > Desulfobulbia > Desulfobulbales > Desulfobulbaceae > Desulfolithobacter > Desulfolithobacter sp. Next base: position 40,835 of record NZ_JBPMMS010000002.1, read on the forward strand.
TCATATGCCCGGAGGATGTCCGAACGACTGATCAGACCGACGAGTTTTTTCTTTTCCCCGCGGCTGACCACCGGTAACCGCGCCAGGTCGCGGGGCGCCATTTTCTGGATCGCGGTCCAGATCGGCTCATCGGGATAAACCGTGATCGGATCAGGAACAGCTACGTCTGAAACGGTGAGCCCCCGGAGTTTGACACTGTCCTGGGAAAGAGCTCTCCGCATGTCCTGCAGGGTAACTATCCCCCAGAGACGGTCCTGGTCGTCCAGGACCGGAAATCCCAGGTAATTGGTTTCCTGAAACTTCTGGTAGAGTTCTGCCAGCGGCTGCGAAGCATGGACAGTGACCGGCTCTGGATTCATGACCTCACGAACCAGGACCCCCTGCATGATATCCATGTCGCGCCCCTGAGAAAATCGGATCCCGCGCCGGGTGAGCTTGACGGTATAAATAGATTCCGGATACAGCCACTGGGCAAAAAACGTCGCGGTCACTGCTGTGACCATCAATGGCAAAATCAAGGAATAATCATTGCTCATTTCAAAGACAATAAGCATGGCGGTCAGCGGCGCCTGGGCCGCAGCGGCAAACACCGCACTCATTCCTACCAGGGCATAGGCCCCGGGAGAGCCAGCATACTGGGGCAGAATATATTGAAATATCACCCCCATGGCTCCTCCGAGCATGGCGCCGATAAAAAGTGAGGGCGCAAAAACGCCGCCCGAGTTACCCGACCCCAGGGTGAATGAGGTAGCCAGTGGCTTTAAAAAGATAAGCAGAAAAAGGAGCCAGAAACTCACCCGCCCATGCAGGGCCTCCTCGATAAAGGTGAAGCCGGAGCCATAGACATGGGGGATGTTTTCGATCAGCGGCATGCCGAGCTGGAATTCGGTTGGTCCGGAAAAACTGATCCCCGGCAGATGCAGGTAGCCGAATCCGAGCAGGCCAAGAAGCAGGGCACCCACCGCCGGCTTGAGGACATCGGGAAAACGCCAGTTGTCGAACAGATCCTCGAACCAGCTCAGCATACGAATAAACATCACCCCCACCAGGGCCGCCACCAGGCCCAGAACCAGATACAGGAGAATGGCCACCGGAGAGTCAAAGGTATAGGAGGGGACGGTGAAGGCTGGCCGGTCACCAAGAAACTTCTGGCTGACAATGGAGGCCGCGACCGCCGAAATCACCACGTTGCCAAACATTCGGACCTGCAGTTCACCCATCAGGACCTCGATGGCAAAGGCCACCCCGGCGATGGGAGCGTTGAAAGTGGCGGCGATACCGGCCGCAGCCCCACAGGAAACGAGGTTCCTGATCCGTGCGTCAGACAGATGAAGGAGCTGGCCTGTCACTGAACCGAGTGCCGAGCCGACCTGAACGATGGGTCCTTCCCGGCCGGCCGAACCGCCGGTACCGATACAGAGCGCCGAGGCCAGAATCTTGACAATGGCCACCCGCGGTCGGATGCGGCCTCCGCGCATAACCAGGGCCTGCATGACCTCCGGGACTCCGTGTCCCTTGGCCTCGCTGGCAAACCATGCGATCAGCGGTCCGCCAAGCAGGGCTCCGCCAACCGGCACCAGAACATAAGTCCACATACCCAGATGGGGAAACAGATAATAGGCCGCCGTATAGGAGCCGTGCTGGATCCAGGCGATGAGATGAATGAAGAACACGGCGGCAAAACCGGTCAGGGCCCCGATCACCGTGGCCAGGATCAACGGTAGAAGTCCTTCCGGCAGGGTTGCCCTGTCGAGCAGACGGGCGGGTCTGCTTATCTTGTCGTCCATGGTCAGTCTGAGTGCAGGGCAAGCAGTTTCGGATAGAGGAAAAACAGGGGAGTCCCGTTTCCAGGCCATACATCTCTCCATCGCTGCACAGGAAAGGAAAAACCAACCACCCCACAGGTGGGCACGTTGGCGATATCCAGGTCGCCCAGGGCGTTTGCCAGATCAGTTATGGCCAGATTATGCCCAACCAGCATAAGATGATGATATTTTTTCTTCTGGGCCTGGATCAGCTGGAGCAGCATACCGGAGTCGGCACCATAGATCTCTTCCACCAGGACAATATCCCGGCGGGGAAAGTCGAGTTCCCTGGCTATCTTGCGGGCGGTCTTGCGGGTTCTTTTTGCCGGACTGCAGAGAATTCTATCCACACTTACACCGCGCCGGGAAAGTTCGCGGCCCATGAGCGGCGCATCACGCTTGCCGCGTTTGGCCAGGGGCCGGTCCCGATCGACCAGCTCAGGATTTTTCCAGCTTGATTTGGCATGGCGGCACAGCAGTATCTGTTTCATCGATCTCGCACCGTGTTGGCATGTTCAGGGCTGCATTCAGACGACCAAAAACCAGTAACATATCTCACGGGCAAGGGCACGGCTAATGGGAAGATCCTGCCTGGACCGGTCAAAGCCATTCCCCGCCAAGCAGGGTCCCCTGTCCGCGGTCTACCGCTCATCCCCGATATGGGAGCAAACTTCATCCCACAGTTCCCGGTAGGCGGCAGACGCGGCAGATGCAGGCAGAGCCGCGGTCACCGGCTGCCGGTAGAGCCCCATCTTTTCCACATCGGCAAGAAAAGGGATACGACTGCAAAGGACACCCGGCTGGCCCTCGAGCTGCCCTGCAATCTCTCCATGCATGTTCTTGCGTTTTTCCACCATGGAGAAGAAGACCAGCACTTTGGACCGGTCCTGACCGATTTCTTCCAGAAAGTTCAGCAACTGCTGCAGAGCAAGATGGGACAAGGTTGTGGGGATGAGGGGTACCAGAATCCAGTCGGCGGCATGAAAGATATTTTCGGAAAGAAGGGTCACATTGGGAGGACAATCGAGAAATATATGGCCATATTCCTTTTTGAGCGGTTTGAGCACCCTGGATATCCGCTGGCGCGATTTTTTCAGATCATCCAGAGCAATATCGATATTTCTATAGGAAAAATCGGCCGGCAGCAGGTCAAGGCCGGGATAATCGGTCCCCCGGATATTGCGATCCACGTGCCTGCCGCCCTTGAGCAGTTTTCTGGTATTGAACTTCCTGGCCGGCCGGATGCGAAAATAATAGGTGGCCGACCCCTGGGAATCCATATCACAGAGCAGGGTATTGACCCCCTGGCTTGCTGAGAGGTAAGAAAGGTTAACCGCGGTTGCGGTCTTTCCTACTCCGCCTTTGATATTGTACACCGCTATAACACTCATTTCTGACGACCTCGTACCCTGGAGTCAGCGAATAACCGCTTGAACAGTGCTGCATTTTCACTGTCACCGAATCGTTGAAAAGTGGTCGCGAACCGGTTTCGCACCCGCTCCTGTTCATGGCGCAGGTTGGTGAGCAGACCTCCCAGCGCCGCGGCCAGCTGGAGATTTTTCCTGCTTCCGGCCCGAAGCTCGGAAAGATAGCGGCGCAACATATCCTGCTGCACAGACAGGTCATTGAAATCACCAAGGTTATTCTGCAGTTTCTTGAGCTGTTTGATAACCCGTGTCATATCCTTTTGGGGAAAAAGTGAGGTAAAGAATTCCAGAGCATAGCGCAGTTTCTTGCACTGAATGCGCAGCCTGTGCAGACTCTCGTCCGGTGAAGAATCGGTAATGGCAAGCCCGTCTTTCATGACTCTCCGGTAGCGCCGGTAGATGATCTGGCGGGCAAAATCCGTCACAGCCATGGCCGCGGCCGGAGTTTCCTCTTCCCGTTCCGATTCCAGGTACTCCCGCCAGCTACTGACAATTTCCCGATACCGGGGAGCCCGCAAGGCCCGGACAAGTCGCTTGAACTCTTCCTCCCTGCGCCGGGTGAGATCCTGAAAAAACCCGTCAAGCCCGGGCCGAAGCACATCGGGAAGCCGGGCCAGGTAATCATTCCGGTAAAGGAGATAGACGTCAAGGTCCCGGTTGGAACCGGTGACCCGACCGAGCCAGGCAAACTCGTTTTTGAAAAGAGCTGTTATCTCGGCAGGCAGGACTTTTTTGAACTGGGCAAGACCGGTGCGGGTGCGACGGATTGCCACCCGGAAATCGTGGAGAAATTCGGAATCAAGATCATCGATGATTCCCGGCAAATTACGCTCCATTACAGCAAGCAGCTGCAGGAAGATGGTCCTTGCCGCCTGGCCGGCTGTCATGGCGGGATCAAGACTGATGGTGAATTTTGAACTGTAATCACCCGGCGTCCGGCCCACGGCCTTGAGTCCTTCCTCGAACTCAAAATGGGGTGGTGCCGACTCGTTGATACCATACTGCTCGAGGAAGCGACGCACGGCCCTGTATTTTTTCACATAGCCACGCACACCCTGCAGACGGACCGTCCGCAGAACCCGTTCCCCTTCCTGAACATGCAGCTCTTCCAGGTAGAGGAAAGCCACGGTTTTTTCGTCCCGATTGAGAATCCGTATCCGGGTACGCCCCTCATCCAGAGTAACCAGGGGCAGCAGACAACGGACATCCAGAACAGCCTGCAGAAGGCGTTGCAGCGATGAGTCAGGAAAATCCCAGGAAAAACACGCCCCCTTACAGGGGACATCGGCCAGAAAGGCCCGGGTTCGGCCAGAGCCGTATTCGCAGAGCCGCCAGCCTTCCGGAGTACACTCCAAAAGCCATTTCTTCCGGTAAAGCCGCCAGTCGAAACTGTCGTAAAAGATCCGCCGGTACTGACCGGCCTGCTCCACCGCCACCCTGAAGGCCTCGGCCAGATCCGCAACAAAGGGCTCGACCTCGAGTTCCTCGGGCAGGTACCAGGTATCAGGAATGTTCTTCGACATCAATAAAGGTCCTCAGGTACGGTAATCAGCGTTAATCTTCACATAATCAAGTGAAAGATCACAGGTATACACCTCTGCAATCTCACTGCCGTCAAAGAGATCCACGGTCACGGTAAACCTGTCTTTCTTCAGCACCCGGGTGGCTTCGGCTTCGGCCTCGGGACCACACCCCTGGCCGTTTTTCACCATCTGTACCTCATCAAACCAGATACCGACCCGATCGGATTTGAAGGAACAGTCGGAGCGGCCAAGGGCGGCGATTATCCGCCCCCAATTGGCATCCTCACCGAAAAAAGCTGTCTTCACAAGGGCGGAGTTGGCGATAGTCTGCGCCGCGCTCATGGCTCCTTCAAAATCCCTGGCCCCGACAATACGGATGGTAACCAGCTTTGTGGCACCCTCGCCGTCGGCCACGATCTGCAGAGCCAGGTCCTTGAGTACGGTGTCAAGAGCGCTGGCAAAAAGATCGCCCGCAGCCCGGTTCTCTTCATCTATCCAGGGATTTCCGGCCGCGCCGTTGGCCAGGATCAGGACGGAGTCGTTGGTGCTTGTGTCTCCATCGACGGTAATCCGATTGAACGACTGCTCCACTCCAGCTACCAGCATGCGCCGCAGTTCCGGGAAGACAACCTGGGCATCGGTCAGGACAAAGCAAAGCATGGTGGCCATATCCGGCATGATCATGCCGGCCCCCTTGGCCACCCCGAAGATATTGACCTCGTGGCCATCCACCTCGATGGTCGCGCTGGATGTCTTGGGTACTGTATCCGTGGTCATGATCGCCCGGGCAAGATCGTCGAATCCGTCGGTCGACAACTTTCCCACCAGGCTATCCATAGCCCGGGCAAAAGGTTCTTCGGACATGGGTTCGCCGATCACGCCGGTGGAGGCCACCTGAACCAACTCCGCGTCGATACCCAGCCGCTCAGCCACCATGGCACTGGTGGCCAAAGCCACCTGCATACCGTCCTCACCGGTACAGGCATTGGCATTGCCGGAGTTGACCAGGATCGCCTGGGCCCGGCCATGGCGCAACCTCTCCATGTCAAGCAGCACCGGAGCCGCCTTAACCCGATTTGTGGTAAACACTCCAGCCGCCACCGCCGGAGTGTCTGAATATATCAGGCCCATATCCAGCCGTCCCTCATAGCGGATACCCGCTGCAACAGCGGCTGCGGAAAATCCCTTAAGCACCTTTTTCCACTCCTTTCTGCATGGTTCCAGGTTGATTTTCTGCCATCTCACCGGGCAGACATCAATATTCAAACTTACCACTTATACGGTAAAACTTAAAATGTAAAACTTGACTGATGCGCATTTCATGTGCAATTGTTCACGGACGCCCGTATCGCTGAAGGAAATTTCCGCCAATCCAGAGCCCAACCTCTACCAGCCTGTCTCATGAATCAACTTTCCTGGATCGTCACCACGATTATTTTTCTCGCTGACCTGGGCATCCGTATCGGCCTGTCCCTGCGGGTTATCATGCGCAAACGCGAACCCAGCGTGACCATGGCCTGGCTGGTGGTCATTCTCCTGATTCCCTTTGCAGGGGCAATCATCTACTTGTTGTTTGGTGAAAATAGACTTGGAGAGCGCAGGGCCCGGAGGGCGGCCGCCGACTTGCAGCGGCTGGCAGAATGGGCCCGGAAGCTGAGCCAGCGTCCCCAGGTGGACTGGTTCTCCATCAATCCGGAATGCGAGCCCATTCACCGCCAGGCCGATGCCATCCTGGGCATCCCGGCCCTGCCAAGCAATGACCTTGCCCTGCTGGCCAGCTCGGAAGATTTTTTTCACAGTCTGCTCAAAGATATCAACCAGGCCCGGTCAAGCTGCTTTCTCGAGTTTTATATCTGGCACCGGGGCGGCCTGGCCGATGAAGTCATAAACGCCCTGATCCGGGCCGCCCGGCGCGGTGTGACCTGCCGGATCCTGCTCGATTCCATTGGCAGCAAACCCTTTCTCAAATCCACCATGGTACGCAAAATGCGGCACCACGGGATACAAGTTGTCGAGGCCCTGCCTGCCGGGATCCTGCGAGCACTGTTTGTCCGCATCGATCTGCGGAACCACCGCAAGATCGTGGTCATTGACGGCGAGATCGGATACACCGGCAGTCAGAACCTGGTGGATCCGCGCTACTTCAAACAGGATCAGGGAGTTGGCCAGTGGATCGACACCATGGTCCGTATCCGGGGTCCCATTGTCGAGGTATTGTCAGCCTCCTTTCTCCACGACTGGATGATGGAAAGCGGGGAGAACTTTCAGGATATCGCCGCCACCTCCGACAATCATGCCGTGGCCCCGGCCGGAGATGCCCCTGTCCAGCTGGTGCCCTCTGGACCCGGCATCACCGAAGGCGCCATTCATAACCTGTTGCTTACCACCATCTATGCCGCGCGCCGGGAACTGATCATTACCACACCCTATTTCGTACCCGATAATGCCCTGCTCATCGCCCTTAAATCAGCGGCCATGCGTGGCGTGGAAGTCACCCTGATCGTGCCGGAAAAAAATGATTCCCGCCTGGTCCATTATGCCAGCCAGGCTCGGTACGGCGAACTGATCCGTTCGGGAGTGCGCATCATGGCGTTCACCGGCGGCCTGCTCCACGCCAAAACCATCAGCGTCGACAATGATTTCTGCCTGATCGGTTCGGTCAACCTGGACATGCGGTCCTTCTGGCTCAACTTTGAACTGACGCTGTTTGTCTATAACAAAAAATTCACCTCCCGGCTCCGGAGACTGCAAATGGAATACTGTGACGCGGCTCGGGAACTTACCCATGATCAACTGCAGGCCCGTCCCCTGAGACAGCGCTTTCTGGAAAACACGGCCCTGATCCTGGGCCCCCTTCTGTAAGACGTGGTACTAACGTGAAAAATACGGAAAAATTTCCTGCGCACCCAAACGTAAGCGGCCCAATGACCCCATCTTTTTCCCCTGAACCGGCTGTGTCATGGTTGTGGCTCCACGAACCCATGCCAAGGAGGTATCATTATGTCTGAACAGCAACCCCCCTGTGTCAGGATAGATGTCGCCTTCTCAGAAAGAATCCTCTAAGTTATGGGGGCGAGGAGGCGATGAGATGGCAAAGTATTCACAGGAGTTCAAGGAAAAGGTGGTGCGCAGGCTGATGCCGCCGAACGCGGAGAGCGTGGCCCAGGTACACCGAGACACCGGTGTGTCGGAAGCGACGCTGTATCTCTGGCGCAACGAGTACCGGGACCGTGGCGTGGCCGTGCCTGCCGACCCGTCTAACAGGAGTTTATAGAATTAATCGTATTTATTCGTAAAAAATACGATATTTCGGGTTGATATGACTACATCTCCTGTAAGACCCCACCGACTATTTTCCAACCAAATGCCCTCATAATATCAGCCTGAGTCTCGTCCGGTTCTTCCAGCATACGCACGGCCTTCCTTTTTCCAGGTAACCACAGAAGACAGGAATGCAAACTGCTCATATGGCGTATAGCTGTAACGTCCCGCTTGATTACATTCCAAAAAGGAGCTATCCTTTATTCCGTGCCAGACACCTGCTCACGGGTGTCCTGGAGCCGGTTCTGTGAAAG
>NZ_JBPMMS010000003.1:0-123039 GCF_054025815.1 Desulfolithobacter sp.
ATCTTCAAGAATGGGTCCGTCGATTTTAAAAAAATACTCTGCACTCATGCTTTCCTCATTTGTATTTCATTTAGCCATAACAGTGTTAATATATGGACTTTTTCCATCATATTGGACGCAATAGGCGCCCTTTCTTTCCATGTATGATCTATATCAAGAGCAAAAAGGGGAAAAATCGAATTTCTTTTATCTGCTTATTACGATTTTCTTGCTGTTTTCCATGTGTCGTGATATTAAACACATATTATGGAAAACCAACAAGGCTTCAGGCCAGATCCAAAGCTCCGTTTGATGGACCAGGTGCGTGAGGTTCTTCGATATTATCATTATTCCTATCGCACCGAGAGCACGTACTGCCAGTGGATCGTCCGATATATCAAGTTTCATGGCGGAAAGACCCATCCGCGGGAGCTTGGGGCTGAACACGTGGAGCGTTACCTTTCTCATCTCGCAGTCAAGGGCAAGGTTTCTGCTTCGACCCAGCGTCAGGCATTGAACGCTCTGGTCTTTCTTTATCGCCGGGTACTGTTCCAGCCTCTGGAGGGTATCGAGCCCACGAGAGCGAAACGGTCGAGGCAGCTACCAGTGGTCCTGACCCGGGAAGAGGTTCAGCGGCTTTTTCTGCACATGAACGGTATCCATCTGCTTATGGCGCGGCTCCTCTATGGTTCAGGTCTGCGCCTGATGGAGTGCATGCGGCTACGTATCAAGGATGTCGACTTCGGCCAGAGAAAGATTTATGTCCGTGGCGGTAAAGGTGGCAAAGACCGCGTGACGGTCCTGCCTCCCAATCTAGTCGAGGAATTGCAACAGCATATTGCTCGCGTGGTCGCGCTCCATCACCAGGACCTGGAAGATGGTTTTGGTGAAGTATACATTCCAGAGGCCCTGGCTCGGAAATATCCTAATGCGGCCAGAGAGACCGGCTGGCAGTATGTTTTTCCGTCCAAGAAGCGCTCCCTGGACCCTCGTTCAGGCGTGGAGCGCCGACATCACGTGCTTGAATCGGGGCTGCAAAAGGCGGTCAAGCGGGCGGCCCGTCGAGCCGGTCTCACCAAGAAAGCCAGTTGCCACACTCTGCGTCACAGTTTTGCCACCCATATGCTGGAAAAAGGGGTCAATATCCGCAGATTACAGGAGCTTCTCGGTCATTCCGATGTCAAAACCACCGAGATTTATACCCACGTGATGAAGAAAGATCTCGATTCGCTTCCTGATCTGCTTGACGAACTTGATTGCTGAGTGGTAAGCGCTTACGCGACAAGCCTTCCCTTGCTCCAATCTGCCGAAGCTCCTGTGAGCAGTTACGCTGAGTGTTGTTTGGTGTCATTTGAAGTCAAGGCTATAATATTTTTTTTCTTGTTTCAATGAGGTTTTTTTGAATTATCCTGTAACCGTTGGGCTGCAACAAGTTTTTTTGAGAGCAGGGGGTGATGCAATTGGGTGTTTGCAAAGTTTCACAGGAGTTCCGGCAGTCAGCCACTCCGTACAGGTTACTTGTCAATGGATAAAATAGTGATTCGCGGCGGCAGGACGCTCCATGGCCAGGTTGCTGTGAGCGGGGCCAAGAACGCCGCTCTGCCTCTCATGGCAGCAACTCTTCTTGCTCCAGGTGAACATGTACTGCACAATGTTCCTGATCTGCGTGATACCAGGACCATGCTCAAGGTGCTGGAGACACTGGGTGCCCGCTGGCGGCGGGAAGGGCGATCCGTACTGATTGATACCTCGTCCCTGACCGGGGCCGAGGCCCCCTATGACCTGGTGAAGACCATGCGGGCATCGGTACTGGTCCTTGGCCCGCTGCTGGCCCGATCCGGCCATGCCCGGGTTTCCCTGCCCGGCGGCTGCGCCATCGGTCTGCGTCCCATAACCCTGCATCTCCAGGGCTTTGAGCATCTGGGAGCCACCGCCCGCATAGCAGAAGGTTACGTGGAGGCCACTGCCGGCGGACGACTTGAGGGAGGCACTGTCTATTTTGACACTCCCACGGTGACCGGAACAGAAAACGTGCTTATGGCGGCCGTGCTTGCCAGGGGGACGACAACGATCAAGAATGCTGCCCGGGAGCCGGAGGTCGGTAATCTGATCGATATGCTGACCGCAATGGGAGCGCAAATCGAGGGCAGGGATTCGGATCGGCTGATCATCCACGGAGTGGATAACCTCTGTCCGGCCGAGACCCGTATCATTCCGGACCGGATTGAAGCCGGAACCTGGCTCATCGCCGTGGCCGCCACTGGTGGCGAAGTGACGGTGACCGACTGTATCCCCGGCCACCTGCCGGCTTTGACCGAAAAGTTACGCGGTGCAGGCGTGGAGATCGAGGAAGGGGAGACAACCATCACGGTCCGTTTCCCTGAAAGAAACGGTGTTTGCGAGAAGAGATTGCGTAGCGTCGACATACGGACCATGCCCTATCCAGGGTTTCCCACCGATCTTCAGGCCCAGTTTATGGCCCTGATGATCCTGGCTGACGGGGTTTCGATCATCCATGAAACGATTTTTGAAAACCGGTTCATGCACGTGGCCGAACTTCAACGGCTTGGGGCTGATATTGCCATTGACGGTTCTAGTGCGGTGGTAAAAGGATGTCACGGCCATGCGCTGTGCGGAGCGCCGGTCATGGCCACGGACCTGAGGGCCTCGGCCTCACTGGTCATCGCCGGCCTGGCCGCGACCGGAGTCACAGAGATCACCAGGATATATCATCTTGAGCGCGGGTATGAACGAATGGTGGAAAAACTCCAGGGGCTGGGTGCCGATGTCATGAAGGTTCCGGCATAGACGATTCCGGCAGGGGGAGAATGATCCGCACCGTGCATCCCTGGCCAGGGCTGCTGATGATTTCCACACTGCCGCCATGGTTTTTGGCTATGTGCTGGACAATGGCAAGGCCAAGGCCGGTCCCGTTTTCCCTGGTGGTGAAAAAAGGCTCGAAAATCCGTTCGCGAATTTCCGGATCCATCCCGCTTCCCTGGTCCACCACCTCTAACCAGATCTTTTTTCCTTCTTCTTTTTCTTCTCCGGCCCGGACAACAATGGGGTTACGGGTTTCACTGGAGGCTGCGCAGCTGTTTTCCATCAGGTGCATGAGGATACACTGGATCTGCTGCCGGTCACCCCAGCCATCCAGGTGTTCTGGTATGTCCAGCTCAATAAGCCAGGCAGACTGTTCCTCTCTGTTCTGCTGCAGTTGATGTACGCACTCCCGGACCAGGTTGCCCAGATTGAACCACTCGTACTGCAGGGGGGCCGGTCGGGCAAACTGGAGAAACTCGTTGATCGTCCTGGCCATTCGGGCAGACTCACGCTCGATGATTGTGGCCAGGGTCTGGATGGTGGTATTGCAGTTCTCATTGGCTTCCATGGCGAGAATCTGGGCCGAACCGGAAATAGCGGCCAGGGGATTTCTGAAGTCATGGGCGATAGAGGCGCTGAGCTCACCGATGGCGGCCATCTTTTCCGCTTCCCGCATCTGCCTTTCCATCTCCTCTATCTTGCTGATATCCTGCAATGTGATGACCTTGCAGTCGGTACAGGGTGAATCTCCTGTGTCAGCGGGCATGTGCAGGCTGGAGAAGTTGTATCCCACCCGGATCATGTTTCCGTCCTTGCGACGCAGGTCTGCAACGTGTCGGCCGCTGCTTTCAAGCTGAAGGGCGGGGAAGACGGTTGCAAAGGGCAGGCCGATAATTTCTTTTGGCTCAAAGCCGGTGATACGCCGGGCCGCCCGGTTGGCAGAGGTGATACGGTCGCGGCTGTCCACGGTTATGATTCCGGTGTTGATGTCATCGAAAATCTGCTTGTAGAGCAGAGAAAGGCGGTCGAGCTGGAGCGAGGTTTCCGACAGGGCTTCCTGGGCGGTCCGCAGCCGCGTGGCCAACATGGAGCTTAACAGGGCGGTTACAAAGAAAGTGGTACCGTAGACCGCGAAGATGTTGGCACTGATAATCGGTGAGGAAACCGGCTGGTAGACGGTATTATGGTAATAAAAGGGCAGGTGGCCGAAATATTCAGCCAGCAGGATGATACCAAAGAGCAGGGTGGCGGCTGCTGCAGTGACCAGGCTTGATATGCGGTAGAGGATGAGCCCGCCGGCAATGATGGGCAGGATAAAGACCGGGGCGAAAATAGACTGGCTGCAACCGGTGCCATAAATCACCAGGGCGGCGAAAAAGGTATCTGAAAGCAGTTGGATGGTTCCGAACCGGACCAGGGAGAGCTCGCTGCGCTGCAGAATGGCGGCTGAACCGACAGTGTAGATAAAGACAATGGAGATGAATGCCAGAATATATCTGGTTGGGGGCATGATGAGTTCATGGCCCTGGGATTGCATTATCAGGGTTGTGCTCAGCAGCAGGGTGAAAAGAACGATACGTATGAGCAGAAACCAGAGGATGTGCTGGCGCAGTTGTTCACGGGTTTCCCGGATCGGTGAGGGTGCCAGAGACTTGAAAAAATTGCAGCGCATGGGCATGGGGCCGTTCCTGGAGATCAGTCGATCTCGTATTTTTTGATTTTGTAGCGCAGGGAACGGAAACTGATCTTCAGAAGTTCCGCCGCCTTCATCTTGGAACCGCCGGCCCGATCAAGGGCGTGACGGATCATTTTTTTCTCCAGGCTGACGAGGATGTTTTCCATGCCCAGGGAAAAGAGTTCCTCCTCGTCGCGGGCCGCAACAAAGAGGGATTCGGAAGGCGGAGTGCTCGTTGTCCTGCCGCCCTGGGAGAGCACCAGGCTCTCGGGCAGGATGATGTTGGAGGATTCCAGAGCCACTCCGCGTTCGATGATATTTTCCAGTTCGCGGACGTTGCCCGGGAAATCATACTGCATCAATACCTCCAGACCATAAGAGGAAATTGTCTGGACCTCCTTGTCCAGGAGACGGGAATATTTTTTCAGGAAATGATCCACCAGCAGGGGGACATCACCTTTCCGTTCGCGCAGAGGCGGTACCCGGATGGGAACCACCGAAAGCCGGTAGAACAGATCTTCGCGGAACCGGCCGGCGAGGATCTCTTTTTCCAGGTCCCTGTTGGTGGCGGCAATGATACGGACATTCACACGCTTTGTGGTGGTGGAGCCCACCGGCATGATCTCCCGCTCCTGGAGAACACGGAGCAGCTTTGTCTGGACGATGAGCGGCAGCTCGCCGATCTCGTCAAGAAACACTGTCCCGCCGTCGGCCTGCTGAAAAAGGCCGGCCTTGTCGGCAATAGCTCCGGTGAAGGCCCCCTTCTTGTGCCCGAAGAGCTCGCTTTCCATCAGGGTTTCCGGGATGGCGCTGCATGTGATCGGCACAAAGGGCTGGTCGGCGACCTTGGAGTGTTTGTGGATGGCCTTGGCAACCAGTTCCTTGCCGGTGCCAGATTCGCCGAGGATAAGGACATTGGCCGGTGTAGGGGCGATACGTCTGATCAGGTCGAAGATCTTGAGCATTTCCGGGCTGTCGCCCACTATTTCCGGAAAGGCCCCGGAGAGGTCGTCGTTACTCCGGTTTCCTTTCCGGTTCAGGGCCGCCTTGATGACCTTCTGGATCTCTCCCACGTTGAACGGCTTGGTGATGTAATCAAACGCCCCGTTCTTCATGGCGGTGACCGCGTCGTCGGGGGAGGCAAAGGCGGTGATCATAATCACGGGCAGGTCATTTTTTTCTTCCTTGAGCGCGGCCAGGAGTTCCAGGCCGCTCATTTGCGGCATGCGGATGTCGGAGACAACCAGGTCGAAATTCTGTTTGCGGGCAAGTTCCAGGGCGGTCTTGCCATCGGCCGCGGTGGTGGTGTTGTAGCCTTCCTTTTTCAGCAGGATCCCGAGGAATTCCCGCATGGATCGTTCATCGTCGACAATCAGTATGGAGGTCATTTTTTATTTTTTGAAGGAAAAAGAGAACGTTGTGCTGCATGCAGTGTAGCGTCAAGCCACGGGCCAAGTCAAAGCAAAAACAGGGCAGGGTGTGGTCGGCTCTCAAGGGTGTCTTTGCTATAACAGGTTTACATCGTTGAGTAAACAGAGTATGATAGCGCCAGGATCAGAACAGTATCTCACCTGAAATCAAACCCTTCCCTGGATAATGACCAGTCAGGACAAACTCGATAAACAGACATTGACCGAGCATCTTGCGGACCTGCGATCCTGCCTGCTTATTTCTCTTGCAGCGGTTGCAGCCGGATTTGCCGGGGCCTACAGTGTGATTCGCCCCATATCAGACTGGTTCTTTCTTCCCCTTGTCCGGGTGTTGCCCGAGGGCAAAACCCTGATCTTCACCTCGTACCAGGAAGGGTTTTTTTTTATCTGAAGCTCGCCCTTGTCTGCGGCATTCTGATCGGAAGTCCTGTTATATTTTACCAGATATGGCGTTTTGTTGCCCCGGGTCTCTACGAGCATGAGAAAAGGCTGCTCATACCCTTTACCCTTGTTTCCACGTTCTGTTTTCTGGGTGGAGCCGCCTTTGGCTATTTTGTCGTCTTTCCGCCCGCGTTCCGTTTCCTTATCGGATATTCCAGTGATATTCTCGACCCCCTGCCGGCGGTAAGCGAGTACTTTTCCCTCTCGCTCAGGTTGCTGCTGGCCTTTGGCGCGGTTTTCGAGCTCCCGGTACTTATGGTTTTTCTGGCCAAAATTGGTCTGGTGACGCCGGAGTTGCTTCGTAAAAACCGCAAGTATGCCGTACTGATCGCCTTTGTTATCGCCGCCATCCTGACCCCGACACCGGATGTGGTGAACCAGCTGCTCATGGCCGGACCGCTGCTTGTCCTGTATGAGATCAGTGTGGTTGCGGTGGCTGTTTTCGGGAAAAGGAAATTTTTCGGGTTTGCCGAACAGGCCAGTGACAGTGAAGATAAAGACGTTTAACAGGAGGTAACCATGCCCTACAGTGTTGATTTCGAAAAGGCCCTGGAGATAGGCCGCCCGCCGAATATCCGGTCCCTGTTTCCCAACTCACGCGCCCTGATAGTCAGCGGCAAGGTCATCGACCGGGCTCTTCTTGCCAAGGGCAAGGCCATGACCATGGCGGCCAACGGTCGCAACCATATCATCATCCGCGGCGTCCTGCGAGCCGCCCAGCGGGCCCGGGCAGCGATCATCATTGAAATTGCCCGTTCCGAAGGAGGGGCCAATGCCTACTGCGCGGTCAACTACTGGAATATCGCCCGCCAGGTGGATGCTGTGTGCAATGAACTGGGGATAACGGTTCCTGTGGCCATCCACGCCGACCATTACGGCATAAAGAGCCCTGATGACCTGCCCTATGCCCGTCAGGAGATTCCTTCCCTGTTCGACGCCGGAATTACCTCCATCGCCATCGATGCTTCCCATATGCCCGACGACGACAACCTGCTGGCATCCATCGATTTGGCCCGGCTGGTGCCCAGTTGGGCAGGCCATGAAACCGAGGTCGGCGAGATCAAGGGCAAGTATGGCCTTTCATCGGTTGACGAGGCCCTGTTTCTGGTCCAGGGGCTCAACGCTCACGACATCTTCCCGGACTGGATAGCTCTCAACAACGGCACCACCCATGGCCTTGAGGCAAGCGACGCCGGTATCCAGGTGGAGTTGACCGCGGAGATCCACGAGGCTCTGGCCGGATACGGAATATCCGGCGCCCAGCACGGTACCTCCGGCAACAACTCGGAACGTCTCCGGGACATTGCCTCCAGGACCCGGACCACCAAGGCCAACGTGGCCACCGCTCTGCAGATGATCTCCTGGGGTGTGATGGTCAACGATTACGGCAACGCTATCCTCGACGACAATGGCCGCTTCATAAAAATCAAGGGCGAGGGCGTGAGTGAAGAACTTTGGCAGAAGATGGTGGCCTATGCCGACAGCCAGGGCTGGAAAGGTGGAAATTACAAGAAGCTCAACGCCATCTTTGAAAACAGAATTCTTGGTCAGCCAGGCAGCATCCGCGAGCGCATGGCCCGGAGAGTGGAAGACTTTGTCTACACCATGCTCGTCGAGGTCTTCAATGCTGATGATACGGCCCGTTATGCAGTGGAAACCATCCTCGAGGCCGGTTCTTTTGATCCGGGACCCAAAACAGGCCGGATCGAATCACCGGAAGAATGGACCGAGGAAAAGATACGCGAGAAGGCAGCCCAACTGTCCACCGACAAGGGACCCGAGGGCGATTTCGACGACTGACGCCGTTAAATAAAAAAAATAAAAAAATAAAAAAATAAAAAAAGACCAATGCGGAGTCCTGCCTCCGGTGCGTGCGGCCGGACTCCGCTTTACCCCGCCAGACCTGCCAGGCGCACTCTGTCTGGCCGTCAATCCGAAGCACATAAAGGAACCAGCATGCAAAAGATTCTGATTACCGGCGCAGCCGGATTTATTGGCTACCATCTGTCCAGGCGCCTGCTCGAGGACGGGAGGACCGTGGTTGGGCTGGATAACCTCAACGACTATTATGATCCGTCTCTGAAGAGGGACAGGCTGGCTTTGCTCGAGGGGTTTGATAGGTTTTCCCACGTCGGTTTCGATATGGCCGACCGGGAGAAGATGGTCGATCTCTTCAACGATGAGTGTTTCGATTGTGTGGTCAACCTGGCGGCTCAAGCCGGGGTCCGTTATTCGCTGGAAAACCCGCATTCTTACGTAGACACCAACCTGGTGGGATTCGTCAATATCCTGGAAGGTTGCCGGCACAACAAGGTCAAACACCTTGTCTATGCCTCGTCGAGTTCGGTTTATGGCGCCAATACGTCCATGCCTTTTTCAGTGCATGACAATGTGGACCATCCTGTTTCCCTCTACGCGGCCTCCAAGAAAGCCAACGAGCTCATGGCTCACACCTACAGCCACCTCTTTGGCCTCCCCACCACCGGTCTGCGCTTTTTCACGGTTTACGGCCCATGGGGTCGGCCAGACATGGCCCTTTTTCTCTTCACCAGGGCTATCCTCGAAGACCAGCCCATCAATGTGTTCAACAATGGCAACATGGAACGTGATTTCACCTATATCGACGACATCGTCGAAGGAGTGTTTCGCCTGATCGACCATCTGCCCAAGCCCAATCCAGACTGGAGCGGCGACGCGCCTGACCCGGCCACCAGCTACTGTCCCTGGCGGGTCTACAACATCGGCAACAACAACAAGGAAAAGCTGATGCGCTATATCGAGGTTCTTGAAGACTGCCTTGGAAAAAAGGCGAAAAAGAATTTCCTGCCTATGCAGGACGGAGATGTCCCTGCCACCTACGCCGATGTCAGCGACCTGGTCCGGGAGATAGACTTCAAGCCCGATACCTCCATCGAGGACGGTATTCAGAAGTTTGTCGACTGGTACCGGGAATATTACGGTGTCTGAAAACGTCCCTGCTGGTCAAAACCGGCTGTGGACGGCTACACGGCGCCGGAATCAGAACCTTGCGCTCAAAGACACACCAAAGCTTTTCTTTCCGGCATAAGGAGTTATGACAACCCCTTCCCTCCAGGCATCGGCAAAAATGCGGGAGCTTGCAATTCCTATGACTGCTCCTGCCAGCACATCGTGAAGATAATGCTCATCGGCTTCGATGCGGCTCAGGCCAACAAATGATGCCGCCATGTAGGCCGGAGCGCCGTATCGCCATCCATAACGGGTCTGGAGAAATGAAGCCCCTGCAAAGGATATCGATGTATGCAGGGACGGAAATGAACGGGAATCTCCGTTGGGACGCTCTTCGTCGATGGAGTATTTCAAAGCGTAGGTGGCGCCCAGGGTCGAGATAAATGCTTTGGCAAACTGCGCTGTTCCCTTTCGGTCTTCTTTATACAGAGTCATCCCCCCGGCCGTGAGCGGGAGAAGTACCTGCAGGATGTCTCCAGCAAGCTCAATTTCATCACCTGCGGACGCGGGGATGACAGACAGAAGCCATGCCATTGATGCTGCGGTCAAGATGAGTGCTTTTTTTTTGCGCATGGTTTTTGACTCTGGTTGAGCTGCAGGCCAGGCATGCTTCCGGCTGGCAGGGGTTGAATTGTGTATTCCGCAAGGCATTGAGGGGGCCTTCGATGCCACCTGAGCTTGACGACAAGGCTGCTGTGCGCAGGGCGGTTATTTTTTTTTCTGTTGCAGTACTTCCAGGGCACCCTTGATGATACCGGGCGCGTCGATGCCGGAGTTTTTCCACAGGACAGGCTGAGGCGCATGTTCGATGAACTTGTTGCCGTAGCCGAGAACTCTGGTCGGCACCAGGAGGTGGATTTCGCTGAAGAGCTGGAGGACCGCTGAACCAAATCCGCCTTTTTTGACATTATCCTCGATGGTCACCACGTGGCCGGTCTTCTCTGCCCAGTGGCTGATCAGCTCCCTGTCCAGCGGCTTGACAAACCGGGGATTGATCACCGCGGCACTGACGCCGATCTTTTCCAGACCCTCTGCGGCTTCCAGGGCCGGATAGACGCGGTTACCGATAGGAAGCAGCAGAACATCGCTGCCCTCGCGAAGCAATTCCCCCCGTCCAGTCTCAATTGTTTTGAACTCGGAATCAAGCTCCACTCCTTCACCACTGCCACGGGGATAGCGGATGGCCATGGGGCTTTCGGCCTTGACGGCCGTATGGAGCATGTGCTGGAGTTCGTTCTCATCCTTGGGCGCCATGAGGGTGAGGTTGGGGATGTAGCGCAGAAAGGAGAGGTCGAATACGCCGTGATGGGTCGGGCCGTCATCGCCCACCACGCCGCCCCGGTCCAGGGCAAAGATGACCGGCAGATTCGGCAGGCATACGTCGTGGATAACCTGGTCCAGGGCCCGCTGCATGAAGGTGGAGTAAACCGCCACCACAGGCCTGAGCCCTTCCATAGCCAGTCCGGCGGCAAAGGTTATCGCGTGCTGCTCGGCAATGCCGACGTCAAAGAAACGGTCGGGAAACTGTTTGCTAAACGGTGCAAGGCCTGTTCCAGCCGGCATGGCGGCGGTAATCGCCGTGACTCGCTCATCTTCCCGGGCCAGGCGGCAGATGGTGTTGCCAAAGACCTTGGTGTAGGAGATGGGTCCGGATGAAGGTTTGGGTTTGCCGGTGGTGATATCAAAGGGGCCAACCCCGTGATAATTGCCGGGCTTTTCCTCGGCAGGTTTGTATCCCTTGCCCTTGGTGGTCAGCACGTGAATCAGGATCGGCCCTTGACCATGCTCGCGCACATTTTCAAGGGTTTCTATAAGGGCGTCGAGTTCATGGCCGGGGATGGGGCCGATGTATTCGAATTTCAGAGCCTCAAACAGCATGCCCGGGGTGAAGAATCCCTTGAGGCTCTCCTCACTCTTTTTCAGGACCGCGAGAATGTTTTCGCCCACCGAGGACAGCGACTTGAGCCGTTCTTCAAGATGCTGCTTGAGCCTGGTCATGGTCTTGCCGGTGAGCTTGCGGCTCAGAAAACTGGACATGGCCCCGACATTTGGGGAGATGGACATCTCGTTGTCATTGAGAATGACGACGAGATCCTTGTCCAGGTGGCCGGCCTGGTTGAGTCCTTCAAAGGCCAGCCCGGCGGTCATGGAGCCGTCGCCGATCACGGCAATGACCCGGGACCGGTCCTGCTTGAGATCCTTGGCCGTGGCCAGGCCGAGACCATAGGAAATGGAGGTGGAGCTGTGACCGGTTTCCACCACGTCGTATTCACTCTCGCTTCGCTTGGGAAATCCGGAGATACCGTGCTGCTGGCGTAAGGTGTGGAATCGGTCCCGTCGGCCGGTGATCAGCTTGTGGGCATAGGCCTGGTGGCCCACATCCCAGATCAGCTTGTCTCTGGGCGTGTCGAAGACATAGTGCAGGGCCAGGGTAAGCTCGACAACGCCAAGGCAGGGGGCCAGGTGGCCGCCGGTGGTGGCCACGGTCTGGATGATGGTTTTGCGGATTTCCCGGGCCAGTTCAGTGAGTTCTTCCAGGTCGAGGCGGCGCAGGTCGTCCGGTGAATCTATGGTATCCAGCAGCCGGGACTGCTGTTTTCCTGGTGCGTTCATAATAAGCATAATCCTGCCGGATCAAAGCTGGTTTTGTCCGGTAAAGGCAGCGCGCTATGCCCTGTCCCCGTTGTCCACTTCGTCCTCAAAAGGAACAGTGGTCAGGTTGTTGTCTTTTTTGAGGAGAAGGTCCACCCGTAATCTGGCTTCTTCAAGTTTTTCACTGCAGAAGCTGACAAGGGAGATGCCTTCGTCGAATTTTTTCAGACTCTTCTCCAGCGGCAGTTCACCTTGTTCGAGTTCTGTGGTGATCTGTTCCAGGCGCCGCAGAGCGCTTTCAAAGGTTTTTTGAGCCATATGCAGACAGCCTTGCAACCCGGGGTTGCAGGAGCGGTGTATCGCGTTTAGTATGGATGTCGGAAATGTGTTGTCTTCCCGATACGTATCGGGGAAGAGGCGGACAACAGAGCCCTTGTTCCGGCGTGTTCACGTACATGTTAGCAAAAGATACATACTAAACAGTAACTACAAGGTTTTCAACTCCTGTTTTATGTGTATGGACGAGTTAACTGCTTTCATCAACTGGTTGACGGTCGAAAAGGGGTATTCACCCCATACCGTTTCCGGATATCAGCGTGATGTTTTGGAGTTTCTCGAGACCGTTGGTCCGGTGTCCGATCTGGGACAGATAGGCCACCGGGAGGTGCAGCGCTTTGTGGCGTCATTGTACGGGACCAACGCCAGTGCCTCGGTGGCCAGAAAACTCTCTGCCCTGCGCACATTTTTCCGTTTTCTTTCCCGGATTGGTATTCTCGACCACGATCCCCTGGCCGGCATTGCTAATCCCAGGCAGGCAAGGTATATTCCCAGCTTCCTCACTGTGGATGAAGTTTTCACCCTGCTTGAGGAACCTGGACCCCAGGACAGGTTCGGTGACCGGGATCGGGCCCTCATGGAACTAATGTATTCCACCGGTATGCGAGTGTCTGAAATTGTTTCCCGCAACATGGCAGACCTTGATTTTGAGTCCATGGTGGTTACTGTGCGCGGAAAGGGCAACAAGGAGCGGATCGTACCTTTTGGCAACCCTGCGGCCGAGGCTCTCGAGAGGTGGTTTAAACAGCGGGAAGGGCTGATCATGGGGCGGCTTTCCCGGGGCCAGACGGCCGAAAAAAAAGCCCTGTTCCTGAACAGCCGCGGTACCCGGCTCACGGCCCGCAGTGTGGAGCGTATTATCCGCGGATATGGTGAACGGGCCGGTATCGCCACGACGGTGACCCCGCATGCCCTGCGACACTCCTTTGCCACCCATCTGCTGGAGATGGGTGCCGACCTGCGGGTTGTCCAGGAGCTGCTTGGGCATGTTTCCCTCTCCACAACCCAGAAATACACTCATATAAACATGGATCACCTCAACCGGGTTTACGACCAGGCCCATCCCCTGGCCAGCCGGAAAAATGTCAACAAGCATTCCTGAGTGGAAAAGCAAGTGGTTCGACCACATTACGAACCGCCAGGAAGGAGATAAAGAAACAGGATATGAAAAAAATACGTTCGACAACCATCCTTGCCATCCGTCATAAAGGCGAAGTGGTGGTGGCCGGTGACGGTCAGGTCAGTCTCGGGGCCACGGTTATCAAGCATCAGGCCAGGAAAGTGCGGCGGCTCTACCATGACCGGGTCATCACCGGCTTTGCCGGGGCCACGGCCGATGCCTTCACCCTCTATGACCGGCTGGAACAGAAGCTGGAACAGTTTAACGGCAACCTGATGCGGGCCTCGGTGGAGCTGGCCAAGGACTGGCGCACCGACCGGATGCTCAGGCGGCTGGAAGCGATGATGGTGGCCGTGGATGCCAAAACCTCGCTCTTGTTGTCCGGGACCGGGGATGTCATCGAGCCGGACAACGGTATCCTGGCCATTGGCTCCGGCGGACCCTATGTCCAGGCCGCAGCCACGGCACTGATCGATCACAGCGACATGGATGCCGAGTCCATAGCCAGGGCCGCCATGGAGATTGCGGCCTCGATTTGTGTCTACACCAATTCAAACATTGTTATCGAAAAGATATGAAAGAACTGTCTGAACAGGAAATAAGAAATTCCCTGACCCCAAGGCAGACCGTCAGGGAGCTGGATCGCTATATCATTGGTCAGGCCGAGGCCAAGCGCTCGGTGGCCATTGCACTGCGCAACCGGTGGCGGCGGCAGCAGGTGGATCCGCCACTGCGTGAGGAGATAGCGCCCAAAAATATTATCATGATCGGCCCCACCGGCGTGGGCAAGACCGAGATTGCCCGCCGTCTGGCCAACCTGGCCCAGTCTCCCTTTATCAAGGTGGAGGCATCCAAGTTCACCGAGGTGGGGTATGTTGGCCGTGATGTGGAATCAATGATCCGTGACCTGACCCAGCTGGCCATCAACATGGTTCGCAGGGAAGAGCAGGAAAGGGTGGCGGAAAAGGCCACGGTTATGGCCGAGGAGCGGATTCTCGACCTGCTGCTTCCTGCCGGCCCGGTGGCTAAATCCCCTCCGTCCCGGGCTGACAACAATATCTTTGCTCTGGGCTCGGGAGAACCTGCGGTCCAGGATACGGCCGGTGACACCGGTCAGACTGGCCCCATGTATTCGACCCGGGAAAAGTTTCGCCAGATGCTGCGCGAGGGCAAACTTGACGATCGGACCGTGGAAATGGCGGTCTCCGCCACTTCGTCCATGCCCATGGTGGAGGTCTTTTCCTCCTCCGGCATGGAAGATATGCAGTCGTCCCTGCAGGAAGCATTTTCAAAGATTTTTCCGAAAAAGCAGCAGCGCCGCAAGGTCAAGGTGCCCGAAGCCCTGGAACTCCTGAAAAAGGAAGAGGCCGAGCGGCTCATCGACATGGAAACCGTGGTCGAAAAGGCCATTCGGCGGACCGAGCAGTCTGGTATCATTTTTCTGGACGAGATCGACAAGATCGCCTCCCGCGGCGGAGGAGGGTCAAGTTCGCCCGAGGTTTCGAGGGAGGGAGTACAGCGGGACCTTCTGCCCATTGTCGAAGGGGCCACGGTGACCACCAAGTATGGGCCGGTTCGGACCGATCATATTCTTTTCATCGCCTCCGGGGCCTTTCATCTGGCCAAGCCGTCCGACCTGGTGCCGGAGCTGCAGGGGCGCTTTCCAATCCGGGTGGAACTGCACGCCTTGGGGGAGGATGAATTTTTCCGTATCCTGACCGAGCCGCAGAATGCTCTGGTCAAACAGTACATCGCCCTGATGGCCACCGAGGGGATCAAGCTGGTTTTTGAGGAAGAGGCAATCAGGGAAATGGCCCGTATAGCCGTGGATGTCAATGAAAAAACCGAGGACATCGGGGCCCGGCGGCTGCATACCATCATGGAGCGGGTTCTCGACGAAGTCTCCTTTGACGCCCCGGATCGTGGTGAGGATGAGTTTGTCATCACCCGTGAATATGTACGCCGGCAGCTGTCCGACATCTCGGAAAATGAAGATCTGAGCCGCTATATCCTGTAGGGGTTGACAGCAGATAAATTACGATAACACAACAAGATAAAGAAAAAATATGAAGTTTGTTGTAGATCCTGAGCTGAAGTATTGTCCCAAGTGCCACGATGAATACCGGGCCGAGATCAGCACCTGCGCCAGTTGTCATGTGGAGCTGCTCACAGGCGAGCAGATGCAGGCCATGCAGGAGCAGAAAAACCGGAAGCGGTCGAACAGGTCCAGGAAAATCGGGCCGGATGACGAGATTGTGCCGGTTCGCAAGGCTTCAGTGATTGAAATAAAACAGCTCCAGGTGCGACTGGAGCGGGAAGGAATTCCCTCCCTGGCCTTGCAGGACAACGCGGGTTCCTGTGGCAAGGGGTGCTGCACCACTGACCTTGTTCTCCATGTCCGGTCGGAAGACAGGCAGGAAGTGATGGAATTTCTGGCCCATGATTACGTGGAATCCACTGGTCTTGAGGAACATGACACCAGCCATGTGGACGCGGTCTTCAATGTGGGCGCGGAAAAGGCCACCTGTCCGGCCTGCGGCTGTAACTTCCCGACAACTACCAACACATGTCCCGACTGCGGCCTCTGTTTCGGATAGGCAGGGACACTTTTTCCATCCGTAACTCTTTACCAGGGTAATCCAGGTTGCCGGTTACAGCACAATGGTGTCAGGGTCATCGGGCATGGGGATAACCCGCCAGTCGTCTTCCTCCATCTCGAGGTCGGTAATTCTGTTGATGTCTATCTTCAGATAGCGGCCCTTGCCTTCGACCGCGATCGTGCCGTCGGCAAGCAAAATTTCTCCGCTGCCTTCAAAAAACCGTTTGGAATCTTTTGTTATTCTGGCCAGGATCCGGACTTCCGAATCCAGGGGGACCGGTTTCCGGAGCCGCATGGAAAAATCCACAGTGACGCCCCATATATTATCGGCATGGGAGATCATGACGGCCCGGCCGATGGTCTCATCCAGAATGGTGGCCGCAAGGCCTCCATGCAGACGGCCGGGATAGCCCTGATGTTCTATGGCCGGACAAAAGATGGCCATAAGTTCCCCGGTTTCCAGTTCAAAAAAACGGCTTTTCAGGCCAGAGTTGTTTTCCTGGCCACAGGCGAAACACATTCTTGAATTGGGTTGCTTGCGGGTGATCTTTATCTCTTTCATGGCAGTACTCCAGCTGTCAGGCCGTTGAAAAACGATTGCCCTTGCTTTTTCGCCTCATCTTCGCTCGTTACGTTTTTCAACTGCCTGCTGTGATGTCAGATATGGCAGATATGATAAAACCGGGAGAAAAATGAACGTTAATAGATTCTTACAGGTAGCGCTACTGGTTTTATCTGCCATGATTTAAGGCTGGCAACCATTCTTTTTTTCAGGTAGAACCAGCGACCATGGGACAGGTTGCTGAAATCGTTTTACCGGTTTTTCTGGTCATCGCTCTGGGGTATGGCATCCGCCGCTTCGGGCTGGTGGATGATCTTTTCATCTCCCAGGTCAATGGACTGGTTTTTTACATATGCCTGCCGCTGATGCTTTTCTACAAGATCGGCCAGTCGGATTTTTCCGTCAACTTCAATCCGCAGCTGGTACTGGCCACCAGTGTGGCCACCGGCTGCTGTTTTGTCCTTGCCTATCTGTACGGGAAATGGAGGGGATTTTCTCCTGAGGTTCACGGGGCGTTCTGTCAGGGATCGTTCAGGGGAAACCTGGCCTATATCGGGTTGGCTATTGTTTATAATGGCTATGGTGACGAGGGTTTGACCAGGGCGGGAATACTGCTTGGCTTTCTGGTGCCTGTTCTGAACTTTTTTGCCATCCTGGCCATTATTCTGCCCCAGCGGCGTCAGCGGACAGGTTTTCCGGAAATTCTAAAACTGATCCTTGTCAATCCACTCATTCTTGCCTCCCTGGCTGGAATTTTCTGGAGTTTTTTCAAACTGCCCATCCCTGCCATCCTGGACCGGTCTCTCAACATTGTCAGCGGAATGACCCTGCCCCTGGCACTTCTTTCAATCGGTGGTGGTTTTTCTCTGAAAAACCTGAGAGGAGATTTCTGCAAGGCTGCCCTTGCCACTACCATGAAGTTGGTTCTGTTGCCGTTGATAACAGCGGCGTTGATGCTGCTCTCTGGTGTTACCGGGCTGGATTTTGCCGTTGGTCTGCTCATGGCCGGTGCACCGACTGCGGTGGCCACCTATATCATGGCGTCCAAAATGGGAGCTGACCGGGAACTTGCAGGAACAATCGTGATGATGGCCACCGGATTTTCAGCACTCAGCTTCACCCTGCTGTTGCTCAGCCTGCATGCATTTGGAATGTAGGATGCCGCCTGGAATGGACCAGGGGCCTGGCTATTTTCTTATTTTCGGTAACCGTTGTTGCGGCGCCGGCCCCGTTCCCGAATCTCAGGGGGTTTCATGCTCATGGACAGGGCAGGGTAGCCAAGGGTCTGTTCCAGCTCCTGAAAAAATTCGCGGCACGGGCGGACAGTGAGGTCTTTGAGGATTTCGATGTCCACTTCGCCGCGGCCATCGAAATGAAGGGTCAGGTGCACCGGAGTGGTGCCGTGGAAACGGTACAGCATGTCTTTGAGACGTTCCAGGTGGCCGCGCGTGGTCCGGTCTGCCCGCAGCTTTATCGAGGCCTTTTCTGTATACTTTTCCAGGGCGTCTGGTAGTGTATGCACCGTCTGGGCGATAATTTTTGCGCCCCGCTCCTCCTGTTGCACCTTGCCAAGAACGATTACCGGCTCGTCACCGCCGAGCAGGTGGGAGCAATGCTCGAAGGTGGAAGGAAAGATCACGACCTCCACCGAGGAGGACATGTCTTCGAGAACGGCAAAGGCCATGCGGTCGCCCTTTCTTGACTTATGTTCCTTGTAATTCTGAATCAACCCACCCAGGCGAACAGCCTGACCGTCTCGGTAGTTTTTCAGGCCTTCGATGCTGGTATCCGCCACCATGCGAATGTCCTCGACAACCCCTTCCAGCGGATGACCGGTGAGAAAGAAGCCGATGGTCTCCTTTTCAAAGGCCAGTTTTTTCATCTTCGGCCATTTTTCCACATCCGGAAGTTGAATTTCAGCGCTCTTCCGGGTTTTTGAGCTGCTGCCCAGGCTGAACAGGTTCATCTGCCCGCTCAACCGGTCGCGTTGTACGGCCCTGGCCTGTTCAAGGGCCTGTTCAAGGGCCTCCATGAGCTGGGCCCGGTGTCCTTCCATGGTATCAAAGGCCCCGGCCTTGATCAGGCTTTCGATCACCTTGCGGTTCACTTTGCTGGAGTCGATTCGGGAGCAGAAATCACCAAGCGATTTGTAGGGACCGTTTTCCTCACGTTCGGCAATGATGGATTCCAGAGCTGCACCGCCGACGTTTTTCACCGCTGCCAGGCCAAAGCGGATGCGGTCATTGATAACAGTGAAGTCCTGGAACGACTCGTTTATGTCCGGTGGCAGAACATCGATGTCGTGCTGGTGGCATTCGTTGATGTACTTGACCACCTTATCCGTGTTGTCCACGTCGCAGGAGAGCAGGGCGGCAAGGAACTGGGCCGGGTAGTGCGCCTTGAGGTAGGCGGTCTGGTAGGCGATCAGGGCATAGGCCGCCGAATGGGACTTGTTGAAACCGTAGCCTGCAAACTTGGCCATGAGGTCGAAGATATACTTGGCCTTGTCTTCGGGCACGTTGAGTTTGCGGGCCCCGGCCATGAATTTTTCCCTTTCCTCCTCCATGACTTCGGGAATTTTTTTGCCCATGGCCCGGCGCAGAATATCTGCGTCACCCAGGGAGTAGCCGGCCAGAATATTGGCGATTTTCATGACCTGTTCCTGGTACACGATGACGCCATAGGTCTCTTCGAGCACCTCCTTGATCTGGGGCAGCGGGTATTCGGGCGGACGGCGGCCATGTTTGGTTTCGACAAAGGTATCCACCATGCCGGAGTCAAGGGGTCCGGGACGATAAAGGGCCACCAGTGCGATGAGGTCGGAAAACTGCTCCGGCTTCATTTTGATCAGGAGTTCACGCATGCCGTCACTCTCAAGCTGGAACACGCCAAGACTGTCGCCCCGACACAGCAGCTCGTAGGTCCTGGGATCGTCCATGGGGATCTTTTTCAGTTCCACATCGGTCCCGATATCGAGCCTGATGAGCTTGAGCGCCCGGTCGATGACGGTCAGGGTCTTGAGGCCGAGGAAGTCGAACTTTATCAGTCCGGTCATCTCGGTGTACTTCATGTCGTACTGGGTCAGGACTTCCTTGTTGGGACCCACGCAGACAGGCAGAAACTCCACCATGGGTCGGGGGGAGATCACCACCCCGGCGGCGTGGATGGTCTTGTGCCGTGACAAACCCTCCAGGGTCCGGGCCACGGTCAGAAGTTCACGTACCGCATCGTCCTTCATGGCCTCCCGCAGGCGCGGTTCCTTGTCAATGGCCTTGTCCAGAGTGATCTTTAGCTCTTCGGGGATGAGTTTGGCGATCCGGTCCACTACAGGCAGGGGGATTTCCAGGACTCGGCCCACGTCGCGGATTACGGCCCGGGCCTTCATGGATCCATAGGCCACGATTTGGGCCACATGTTTGTCGCCGCCGTATTTTTTCCGCACATAGGCGATCACCTCATCCCGCCGATCCTTGCAGAAATCCACGTCAAAGTCAGGCATGGATTTTCGCTCCACATTGAGAAAGCGCTCAAAGATCAGTCCGTAGGGAATGGGGTCGATGTCGGTGATGTGCATGCAGAAGGCGGCCAGAGACCCGGCACCGGAACCGCGGCCCGGTCCCACCGGAATCTTCTGAGACTTGGCCCAGGTGATGAAGTCGGCCACTATGAGGAAGTAGCCGGAAAAGCCCATTTCCTGGATAACCCCTATCTCCATGGCCAGCCGGTCCCGGTACTGCTTCTCAAGCTCCGGGGAGACCTCCTTGAGTTCGCGCAGATCGGTGAGCCGTTCTTCCAGTCCGTCCCAGCACTCCTTTTCAAAGAGCGTCTCCAGGGTTTCGTTTTCCGGCACCTGGAAGATGGGAAAATGATGATCGCCGAACTCGAGTTCCAGGTTGCACCGCCCGGCCACCTCCATGGTATTGGTCACCGCCTCGGGACAGTAACTGAACTGGGCCGCCATCTCTTCGGGTGATTTGAAATAGAGCTGGTCGGTGGAGAACCGGAACCGTTTGGGATCATTTATGGTTCGGCTGGTCTGGATGCAAAGCAGTACTTCATGGGCATACGATTCTTCGCGGTCCAGGTAATGACAGTCGTTGGTGGCCACCAGCTTGATACCCAGCTCGCCGGCAAGCTCCATCAATCCCTGGTTGGCAATGGTTTGCTCTGGAATTCCATTTTCCTGGATTTCGAAGTAGAGCCGATCCCCAAAGACTTTCTGTAACTCCAGAGCGCTTTTTCTGGCACCGTCAGGGTCGTTATGGGTGATACGCCAGGCAATTTCGCCGTGGAGGCAGGCGGAAAGGGCAATGAGTCCCTCCTGGTGGGCAAAGAGCACTTCTTTGTCAATGCGCGGCTTGTAGTAAAACCCTTCGGTCTGGGCTATGGAGGCCAGCTTCATCAGGTTACGATAGCCGGTTTCGTTCATTGCCAGCAGGACCAGGTGAAAGTTGTGGCCCGCGTTCTGATTTTTTTTCAGTCTCGATGTCTCGGCTATATAGAATTCGCAGCCGATGATTGGTTTGAGGTTGGCTTTCCTTGCCTTGGTATAGAATTCCAGGGCCCCGTACATGGCGCCGTGGTCGGTGATGGCCACGGCTTCCATTTCATACTCTCTGGCCTTGCTGATAAGGTCGTCCAGGCGGATAGCGCCATCCAGCATTGAATACTGGGTATGAACGTGCAGATGGACAAAATGAGCAGACATGTTTATTTCAACCCCTTTACACCTTCAAGCAGGGCGTCGGTGAGGTCAGCCCCGGTGAGGTCGGCCCCGGTGAGGTCGGCCCGGATCAGGTTGGCTCCCCGGAGAATGGCCCCACGCAGGTTGGCATCCCTCAGATTGGCTCCGGGCAGGTTGGCGTAGATCAGGTTGGCTTTTTCCAGTTTGGCGCCCTGGAGATTGGCCCGGCGGAGGTTTGCCATACGCAGGTTGGCATAACTCAGATCGGCGCCTGGCAGGTTAGCCTGCACCAGGTCGGCTTTCTGCAGGTCGCTGCCGGCAAGCCTGCAGTCGGGGCAGTCGCGGGCCATCCATTTGACGGTCGCCTCAAGCTCACGCTTGTCAACCATTGGCCGGGAAGGGACATTGTCCTGTACACCGGCGGTCTCTTCTTCCCGGAGGATCTTTTTTTCCGGCCTGGCAGTGGATTCGGCAGTCCTGGTACGGATGGACGAACGATAGCTTTTTCTCTTCTTCGTCTTTGTTTCATGGTAGAGGTTCTGACTGTCGCCTTGCTGCAGTTCAGCGGTGTATTGCCGGACTCCGCTGCCGTTTACCAGGAAATAGTATTTTTTGCCGGGATCTGTGAAGACTTCGAAGCAGCGCAGGTCCCCATACCACCAGCTGCGCATGCGAATACAGAGCTCGCCAAGGTCACTGACATCCCAGCGCCCTGTATCACTGTTGTTATAGATATCCCTGGCAAAGGCCGTGCTTGAGGGATCGAAATAATAGTAACTTTCTTCTTCAAGCGAATGGAGAAAGAGGGTGTTGCCCTCCACGAGGGAAAGTACATCCTCGGGGGAAAGCCTGGAGTATCCTGTTTTATTATCGAGCTGGTTCTGGGTGGCCGGCCCGCAACCGACCGCCAGTAGAAGGACGAGCACCAGGGACCAGACTGTATACTTCATAGCAAGCTCCATGCAACGTTAATGTATTGAAATAAAATGTTAAATTATGATTTTAGCGACGAATTGTTCAGCCGGTATAGTACACGGTCGTCGGGGATTTGGCATTAAATTTTGCCAGGAGCAGGTCCTGGTCTCTGTGAAAGTCCATCGGGTGCTGAAACGGGTCCCGGCGTCGTGTCGCGCCAGTATCATGCTGCAAGTCCGGTAAAGAGGCCCTGTTCTTCGATGGCGGCCAGGGAATGCCACAGATCTTCCTCGGTGTGGGGTTCCAGGGTGATAATCGGCGTCCTGGACGATGCCTTCAGGTGGTCGAACAGACCCTGGAAGTCGAAGCACCCCCTGCCGATGGCCAGATGGTCATCACCAGTGGTATCGTTGTCATGCAGGTGGATCTGGCCCAGCCAGGGGCCAAGTTCGTCTATCCATGGTTGCCACGGGGTATGGGCAAAGGCCTGGGTGTGACCGGTATCGAGACAGAATCCCAGGTGACTGCAGTTCAGTCGTTCAAAAAGTTTTCTGTGCACCTCCGGGCTCTTTTCATAGGTGTTTTCAAACATGACCCGGGTGCCGTTTTTCACCGCAATGGTAAGGAGCGCCTCCCAGGTATGGAGGGCGTTGTCGAGCCAGGTGGTAAATTTTCCCTGGTGCTTGTTGTCCTCGTAGCCCAGGTGGCAGACAATCGATTCCGGTGAAAATATACCGGTAAGATCGAAGGCCCGGCGGAGTTTCTCCTGGGAAACCTCGCGGATTTTCGGGTCAAAAGCACCTGGGGAAAGATCAAGGAACGGGGCGTGCAGAGTACAGCGAAGATCAGCCCTGCCAAGGGCCTCAGCGAGGGAGGCAAAGTGTTTTTGCCCCTTATCCCAAAGACAGCACCCCTCAAGACCGATTTCCGGCTGTAATCGGTGGAGCAAAAACAGGTTCAGCAGTCCGGTACTTAAAAGATCAAAAGGTGCATTGATGAAACAGCGGCGCTTGATCAGCTGGAAAGAGGCGGGATCATGCCAGGTGACATCCTGATTATTATCAGTCTCGTGCAATGGTTTCAATTTTCTTTACCGGAAGAAGGTTTCTGTCCAGCGCTGTTTTCATATCGGTTATCTGTACTTTATCATCGTTATAGGTGACCAGGGCCGTGTGTTCACCGATATCAGTATGGACCTTTATGACACCATTCAGCTTTTTCAGGGTAGCCCGCACCCTGTAGGCAGCCCCGCCTCAGGTAATACCTGGCACAAAAAGTCTGACCGACTGGGTCGCGGCAACGGTGAAAGAGAGGGGCATGACAGAAAGAATCAGCGTGAAGGTGAGTATGGCAAGGTGTTTTCTGTCCATATATCGCTACCTTGTGATTTGTATAACGAGGATTGAGAAAATGACCAGCCCGGAGACCGTGAATTTTTTCCAGGCACTGTTCATGATAACGATCCCGGAGAGTTCCAGGAAATGACGATTGTACAGGTTTCAGGGGTTGTAAACAAGAAAACAGAGGCGGGACAGAGCGTTTTTCTTCACTCCGTCCCGGCCTCTGTTTGGTGTTTACCGTACGGTATTGCGGCTGCCCGGCGGGCAACCGAGGTATTGTCCTGCCGGGCTTTGGCTTTTTTACTTTTTGTCTTCTTCCTGCATGGCCTTTACCAAAAGGGAGCCGGCAATGCCCAGCACTCCGAGATCGCGGACCTGTTTCATGGCCGGCTGCATCATCTTGGCCAGCATGATCCGGCGGGTGGATGCTTCGGGCATCTCTTGCGGCGCCTGGGCTTTAAGCAGCTCTATGTCTCTCTTTTTGGAGCCATAGTACCGGCTGTTTGGTCCGATCTGTACATTTTTGGAGGACAGGCCAAATGCGCCTTTTTTGACGTATTTGGACACCTCTGAGTTGGGGTCGGTCAGGTCTCCGAAGATACGGGCCCCGGCCAGGCAGGTCTGGACGCATGCAGGCTGCAGCCCTTCAGCAACCCGGGGCATGCAATAGGTGCACTTGTCGGCCTTGCCTTCGGACTCGTCGTCGGCCAGATCCGGATTGACGTAACGGGCACCATAGGGGCAGGCGTCTGCACAGGCTCCGCAACCCATGCAGCGACCCTTGTCGATCTGGACTGTGCCGTTGAAAGGATCTTTCCAGGTGGCGGCGATTTCCATTGTTTTGGTTTCACCGGTCTTGACGTTTTTGAAAGTGGCTTTGACCGGATCAGCCGGGCAGACGTCCACGCAGGCGGGCTTGTCACAGTGATTGCACAGGCCTGGATAAAAAGTGAACGCCAGCTCGCCGGTAGATGTTTTTGCCGGACCAAGGCGGTAGACCCAGTTCCGGCCAAACTGCGCCGGAACCTCCCACTCAGCCTTGCAGGCAATGGTGCAGGCATGACAGCCCACACATTTGTCTATATCGATAATCATGCCATACTGCATTTGGATATACCTCCTGAATTTTTCGTCGTGTCATCTCCTGCCGCGTTTTCTGCCGCAGGATCAACTTGCCTTGACAAGCCGGACAAAGTTATTGCGCATACCGCTGCAACCGGTTTCCGGATCAACCGTAATCCTGGTGATCAGGCTCTGGTCATCAACTCCCTGGTTGTAGCCTACCGTGAGAGCCGGGTTCATGGACCCGTAACCATGGTACATGTAGACTGCGTCTTCACGGATACCGGGAGTGACTTTGACTGTGGTTGATGTGCGGGATTTGACTCCGTCCTGATTGACAAACCTGACCCGGTCGCCATCACGCAATCCCAGTCTCCTGGCAACTTTATCGTTGATCCAGACTGGGTTTTCAGGCATGGCCGCATGGAGCCAGACGTTATTCTGCGTCCGGTTGAAGGTGTGAACCGGAGCCCGTCCGTACAGGAGGCGCATGTAGCCGGCCGGCGGCTCTTCCACCGGTATATAGGTGGGGATGGCAGGGAATCCTTCGTCGAGGAGGTCTTCGTTTGCGAAGTTGACAGTGAAATCCTCTGAGATTCCGTAGGGATCCTTGCCAGGCTGGATGTGGATACCGTCTTCAGCCTTCAATTTGGCAATGGACAGACCGGCGCCGGCCAGAATCTTGTCGACCATCTCTTCCTGGCTCTGGACCGGAATTTTGTCACCATAGCCCATTCTCCGGGCGATTTCGTTGGTGATCCAGACACCGTCCTTGCGTTCGAAACCAGGATCGACCAGTGGCATACGGGCAGAGACGAACTGCTGGTGTTTTTCTGCAAAGTTCCACTGGGTGCCTTTCTTGATATAGTCGTAACGCTCGAGATAAGAGCATTCGGGCAGCAGGATGTCGGCGTACATGGTGATGTCTGTGGGCATCACATCAACACACATGACAAAGTCCATCTGTTTGAGCATCCTGATGGTCCGCTGCTGGTTGGGAATCGTCTGGATCGGATTCTGTCCCCAGATCACACAGCCCTTGATCGGATAGGGCTCTCCGGACAGGGCAGCGTCCCGGATCAACTCGGTCGGGGTGCCGGGAGGAGCAAAAGGATATTTCTCGGCAATTTCCCTGAGGTTTTTACCCTCGTGCTCACCATGGGGCCAGCTTACCTTGGCAAACCCTTTGGGACCCTTTGGTTTGACAAAACCACCCTTGACGCCGTAGGCACCAAGAATGCCGGTCAGGCAGGCCAGAGCACGTTCACGCTGAAAGTCGTTGCCATACCAGGATACGTGGCGTCCCGGATGGATTGATACGCTGGGCGCACTGGCGGCCAGCAGTTCAGCCACTTCCTTGATCTGGGTGGCCGGGACGTCACAGGTGGCGGCTGCTTTCTCCAGGGTCCATTCGCTGATACCCTCGGCCATGGTCTCAAAACCCTCACCGTGGTTTTCGACAAATTTTTTGTCATATTTGTCGTTTTGGATCAGGTAATTCATGATGGCAAGCAGGAACGCGGTGTCGGTGCCGGGCTTGATTTTGACCCAGATATCGGCCTTGCCGGCAGAGGCGGAAAAACGCGGGTCCACTACGATTAATTTTGCGCCGTTTTCAAGGCCTTTGAGATACCGTTTCAGATGTGAAACGTGGACATTTTCGCCAAAATGTCCACCGATAAGCATGATGGCCTTGGCGTTGGGCATGTCAACATGTTCCCCTGGAGGAGTACCGATCGTGGCCATGTAGGCCATGTCGCGGATACCACGGCACTGAAAAAAGGAGGCCTCGGAAACATTGGGTGTGCCTACGGTTTTTTCAAGGAAAAGCATGGGATACTTGGCCGAGGCTCCATGGGGGAACATGGCCAGTCCGTGAGGGCCGTACTTGTCGACGATCCCTTTGAGTTTGCCGGCACACTCGTCCAGGGCTTCTTCCCAGGAAATTCTTTTCCACTTAGGTGCCCCGCGTTTTCCAACATTTTTCAGCGGGTACTTGAGGCGGTCGGGATCGTAGAGCAGCTTGATGCCGGCGTTACCGCGGGCACAGATGGCTGTCCCGTTGTCAATGGACTTGGGGTTACCCTCAAGTTTGACCAGCCGTCCGTCGCGGATCTTGCCTACAAGCTGGCAGCGCCAGAAGCACATCTCGCAGATTCCACCGACTGCGGTCCTGGTTTTCTTGAAGCTTCCCGGCGGGATCAGCGGTGTCTTGACCACACCGGTCTCAGCTTTGGCCACCACTTTGGAAAGTGGCACGCTTGCCGCGGCAAGA
This sequence comes from Desulfolithobacter sp., assembly GCF_054025815.1. Classification (NCBI taxonomy): domain Bacteria; kingdom Pseudomonadati; phylum Thermodesulfobacteriota; class Desulfobulbia; order Desulfobulbales; family Desulfobulbaceae; genus Desulfolithobacter; species Desulfolithobacter sp. The sequence goes on from NZ_JBPMMS010000003.1 coordinate 26,822, forward strand.
GAGGCGGTTTTCAAAAAATTCCGCCTGGTCAGATTAATTGCCATTTACGGTTCCTCCTTGGTGAAAAAATCTATTAATTCAACAGACACCCTGTAGAACAGGTGTCCTGCCTCGTTATGAACTCGCTGGTAAAAACGCTCAAACCAGGGGCGGAAAAACCGGTGCAGAAACTCTTCAGCCTCCTCCAGCCGTCCTTCCCGGGTCAGCTGAGCAAGAAATTCAAGTTCATGCATGATGTGGTCGGCCGGTTCTGTTTCATCGGTCAGATCAAAGCCGCACTGCCGGTAAAAATCCCTGGTTTCTTCTGTTATCTTTCCCTGGAGACTGCCGGCACCGCCAATATAAATTGATGCATAGGGCGGAGCTATGGCATGGGGTATGGCGTTTATAAAGAGCCTGGTGTATTCGATCTGCAGGGTTTCAAGCGGGTTGCTATCCTGCTCAAGCCAAGTGCCTGTCTCCCTGGCTTGAGAGTCACGGCCAAGGGAGTGGAGAAGGTCCTGAAAGGTGGTAAGGAATTTCTGATCGAGAAAAGCGGGGTCCGGGTAACGCATGCACAATGCAAAAAATCCGTACAGGTCGGCAAGAGCATTTGCGTCATCGTTGCCCGGAGTTGATTCTGTGGCAGGATCTTTTAGTATCATGGTCGAATTCTACAACAGATAAAATTTGGTGTCAATGAATATGCATTCATTTGCTGTTTTGGTAATTCTTTTGTGATTAAGCTCGGTTAAGGGGTGTTTGATTTGACACAATGTGGTGAAATTTTCCTTTCCCAAACCACGTAATCCATAACCTCCACTTGTCAGCAGGAAACGGAGGGTATATCATTTTTCTGACCTGCAGTACCGTTTTGTCAACAGGCCTGAAAACCGATCATGGCACTCTGGAGAATTCTCTTTCACAGACAGCTGGACCTGAAGTGGAAGCATGGAGGATATATGAAGATACTTACAGCGCCGCACATGGAACGATGCATAGGCTGCCATTCCTGCTCACTGGCCTGTGCCAGGCTGGTGCATAAGAAACTTTCCTGGGAAAGCGCCGGAATTCGTGTCCGCTCGGCTGGGGGGTTGTCCACCGGATTTTATGCCATCCGCTGCCTTGGCTGCGCAGATCCTGCCTGCGTTGCGGTCTGTCCCACCGGTGCCCTGGTGAAGAGGCGGGGTGGCGGGGTGCTGCTTCGCAAAAATAAATGTATCCGGTGTGGTGATTGCGTCCATGCCTGTCCCGTGGAGGGAATTGTTCAGGACAGGGATGGGGAGATTTATGTCTGTCTGCAGTGCGGGCAATGTGTGAGCTACTGCCCCCATGACTGCCTGGAGATGCGTGAAGCCGGGAGTGTGGAGCCCGGGGAGGTGATTACATGAACAGGGATCATTTCAGGGTACTTGTCGTTGACCTGGGCACCGGCCAGAGCCGGGTGGAGGAACTCGATGGCCGGGATCAGGTCATCGGCGGATCCGGGCTTGCCGCCCTCCTGTTTGAAAAATACGGCTTGAAGGACAGACCGTGGAGTCACGCAGCCCAGCCCTTTATCCTGGCCATTGGCCCACTTACCGGAGCCTTTCCTCTGATGAGCAAGGTGGTGGCCGCTTTCAAGAGTCCCTATCATGACCAGTACACAGAAAGCCATGCCGGTGGCCGCCTGGCTCTGGCTCTCAGGTTCGCCGGATACGATGGTCTGGTCGTCTGCGGATGCGCCTCCGGGCTATCCATTCTGGAACTTGGATCACGTCATATCCGGATCCGGGATGCCGGTTATCTTTGCGGTCTGGATGCGTACGCCACCGGTAAACTTCTCAGGAGAATACACTCCGGCGGCGCCGGACATCGCTCAATCCTCCGCATCGGCCCGGCCGGAGAATGTGGCCTGGCAATGGCTTGTATCAATGTGGATACCTACCGTCATTTTGGTCGCCTGGGAGGCGGGACGGTGCTGGGAAACAAAAATATCAAAGGTATTATCATTCAGGGCGACGAAGGTATATCTCTGCCCGGGGACAGGGAGTACCGGAAACTCTTTGCCTCTGTCTATAAACAGGTTACTGCCACCAACATGATGCAGAAGTATCACAACCTGGGTACAGCGGTCAACCTCCAGGTCCTGGATGATCTTAAATCCCTGCCCTGGCGCAACCTGCAACAGACAAGCGATCCCGAGACAATAACCCGGATCAACGGTGAGACGTTTGCCGACAAGACGCTGCTGCGCAACGGAGCCTGCTCAGGGTGTCCGGTGGGCTGCGTACACATCGGGTATGTCAGGGAAAAATTTCACCAGGACAATCGCTACTTCTATCGTCAGGTGGCTTACGACTATGAACCCATCTTTGCCTGCGGCACCATGCTGGGCCTGGGTAATCCGTTTGAGATTCTCGGGGTTATGGATGAAATGGAAAAGATGGGCCTTGATGCCATGTCCGGCGGGGTCGCCCTGGCCTGGGCCACCGAGGCCCTGGAGCAGGGACTGATTTCGATCCGGGAAACCGGGGTCGAGCTGCGTTTCGGCGATGCGGCGGGTTATCGGCAGGCAGCCCGGATGCTGGGGACCGGGGCCAATGATTTCTATACTCTGCTTGGCCAGGGCACCCTGAAGGCGGCAGAGGCCTATGGAGGCCGGGACTTTGCCTGTGTACTGGGCCAGGAGATGGCAGGCTATGCCACCGGTGAACTTTTTTTCGCTTCCCAGTCCCTGGGGTTCCGTCATTCCCACCTGGATACCGGCGGCTACTCCTATGATCAGAAGCATGCGGAAAAGGATGTCGACCGGGCGGTGCAGTTTCTGCTCGATGACGAGCCGGGCCGGGTCCTGTTGACCTCCATGGTGGCTTGCCTCTTTGCCCGGTCTGTCTATACGGAGGAGACACTTGCCCGCTGTCTTGATGTTCTGGGCTACGAAACCCTGGCTGGAAATCTTTCGGAGCTGGGTGAGCAGATCCGGTGTCGACGTTGGCGACTGCGGTTTGCCACCGGTTTCAATCCTGAAGATGTCACCATTCCAAAACGATTCTACCGGGTGGAGACCTGGAAAGGACCGGTGGATCCAGCCTATCTGGAATTGTTGCGGGCCAGGTATGTGGAGGCTCTGCGGGCGAGAGTCGAACCTGATTAATGGTCCACCTTGCGGCGCATCTTTTTTATCTTCCCACGGTGGGTCTTGCGATCTATTCGCCGTTTCTGAGATGCCCTGGTCGCCCTGGTCGGACGCCGAACTTTATGGGAGATCCGGGCCCGAAGGATAATTGCTCGGAGCCTGGCCAGGGCGGCTTCCCTGTTTTTTTCCAGGCTTCGGAACTCCCTGGCTTTGATGATGATCTGACCTTCTGAGGTGATGTGATGGTCGTTAAGCTTGAGGAGGCGTTCCTTGAGAGGCTCGGGCAAAGAGGAGGCACGGATGTCAAAGCGCAGATGAACGGCAGTAGACGCCTTGTTGACATGCTGGCCTCCCGGTCCGGAAGCACGGATGGCCGTCAGGCGGATCTCCTCGGCCGGGATAGTCAGTGAGGCGGAAATAGTACAACCTGGGGAAGCCAAGGTTATCTGTTCTCCCTGAGTGCAGGCTCCCTGAACAGAGCCATGAGTTCATCAAGGGACCTGCAGTCGGTTATCTGCCGGCGCAATCTGCTGGCCCCTGGCAGGCCGGTCAGGTAGCGGGCAGCGTGATTTTTCAGTCTGAAGAGAATACGGTTCACCGGAAGAAACTCCCGGGCCAGCTCCAGGTGGCGCAGTACCACCGGGAAACGCCTGGCCAAAGTATCGGGCCGGCCGCCGGGTTGAAAAACCCATGGATTTCCCAGGGCGCCGCGACCGACCATGACCCCGTCGCAGCCGGTTTCCTCCAGCATGCGCATACCGTCTTCAAAAGTGAGAATATCGCCGTTACCGATCACCGGAACAGTCACGCTTTCTTTCACCTTTTTGATCATACTCCAGTCCGCCAAACCGGAAAACCCCTGGGACCAGGTCCGGGCATGGATGGTGACCGCGGCCACCCCGGATTCCTGGGCCATCCGGGCAAATTCAGGAGCCACGAGATGATCATTGGTCCAGCCGGAACGAAACTTGACCGTCACTGGTAAGCTGGTGCTGCGAACCACGGCCCTGATTATGGATGCGGCGCGGTCAAAGTCCTTCATCAGTGCGGCCCCGGAACCCTTCTTGATTACCTTGCGAACCGGACAGCCCATGTTGATGTCAATGAGATCAATGGGTAACTTGTCAAGCTCTGCCGCGGCCCGGCCCATGATCTCAGGTTCGTTGCCGAAAAGCTGAAAGCCCACCGGTCGTTCCCGGTGAGTGGTGGCCAGCATCTCCAGTGTCTTTGGCTGACCATGGGTCAGGCCGTGACAGCTTATCATCTCTGAAATGCAAAGGGCGGCCCCCATTTCGCGGCACAGGAGGCGAAATGCCAGGTCCGTGTAGCCGGCAAGGGGAGCCAGGATGAAGGGGGTTTTGAGGGTAACTGTTTCTATCTGCATTATTCTTGAACGATTGGTGCCTGTCCGTGGGCCTGGATTTTTCCGGTTGTCTTTCTGGGGCATTGTATTATAACGATTTGATCATTTTGTACACGAAAGAGCGACACCACGCTGTTTCCCTTTTCCTGGTCCTGCGCAGGAGACCGCCTGAAGGTACTCTGTCCTCAGGGCCAGTAACTGGAAAACAGTTTCATGGATGTCAGCCGCCCTCAGCCGCGGTACCGCCGCTGCAGGTTTTTCAATTTTAATATGTTAATACATATTGCTCTTCCCGGCCCTGTAAACGGGAAGACAATGTTATTGATTTTGTTACAGGAGTTAGGGAGAAAAAAGACCATGGTTCTGAAGTTGGATGTCAGTAAATCAGAATTAAGCAGCGAAGAAATTCAAGAACTCCAGGCAATGCGCAAACGGTGCGCCCGGCGTATCCTGCTCTCCACCACGCTCGCGGCCTCCGGTCACCCTGGCGGCTCGCTCTCCTCTCTGGACATGCTGCTGGTCATGTATGCCCTGATGAAACATGATCCGGCAAATCCCCGCATGCCCGAGCGGGACCGGGCCGTGATGTCCATCGGTCACATTTCTCCGGGTGTGTACTCTGTTCTTGCGGAAAACGGTTATTTTTCCGAAGAGGACTTTCTCCAGGGATTCCGCCGCACGGGTTCCGGTTTCCCGGGCCATGTGGAGTCCATTGTCCCCGGGGTCGAGTGGGACACAGGTAACCTGGGGCAGGGACTTTCCACCGCTGTCGGCATGGCCCAGGCACACAAGGTGAAAGGGGAGCCCAACCGGGTTTTCTGTCTCATGGGTGATGGTGAACACCAGAAAGGACAACTGGTGGAAGCCATGCGTTATGCCCGCAAATACAGACTGGATAACCTTATCGGCCTTGTGGACCGTAATCATCTGCAGATCTGCGGCTCCACCGAAGAGGTGATGCCCCAGTCGATCCGCAGGCTGTACAGTGACATGGGCTGGGATGTGATCTATCTGGAAGACGGTCATGACTGCAATGCGCTCTTCCAGGCATTTTCCCGGGCCTACCACAACACCAGCGGCGTACCGGTGGTGATCATTGCCCGCACCATCATGGGTAAGGGCATTTCGTTTATGGAAAACCAGGCCAGGTACCACGGTTCACCCCTCAAGCCGGAACAGTTGGCCGAGGCCCTGGTTGAACTGGGGGTGGAAAATGATTTTGAAAAATGGCAGGAACTTCGCCGGGAGCCGGTACGGACCCACACGATCATGGCGCCGCGCACAGATTACCCCGAGGTTTCATCGGGTGAGCCCATCCTTTACGATGCAAAGAACATGACCGATAACCGTTCCGCTTACGGGAATGCCTTACTCGGATTGGCTGAGGCCAACAACAAAGAAACTCCGGTAATCACCGGTATTTCGTGCGACCTGGAAGGCTCGGTCAAGATGGGAGGATTCCATAAGCATTCGCCCGGGGCCTATTTTGAGGCCGGTATCCAGGAACACCATGCCGCTGCCATGGCCGGTGCCATGAGCTGCGAAAACCTGGTCACCTTTTTCTCTACCTTTGGTGTTTTTGCCGTTTCCGAGGTCTATAATCAGAATCGGCTCAGTGATTTCAACCACGCCAACATGAAGATTGTCGCCACCCATCTCGGGCTCGACGTGGGCGAAGACGGACCTACGCATCAGGGTATCGATTACCTGGGACTTTTCAAAAATCTGTTCCGGTTTTCGGTCTACATGCCGGCTGATCCCAACCAGACCGACCGCATTGTCCGCTATATTGCCACCAGCCCCGGGAACCATTTCGTGGGTATGGGGCGTTCCAAAACTCCGGTGATCACCCGGGAAGACGGCTCGGTGTTTTTTGACACCGACTATACCTTTACACCAGGTCGGGCGGACTGGCTGCGGCGGGGCAGCGACGCGACCATCATCACCTACGGCGCGGTAACCCCCAGTTGTGTCGAGGCCTGGAATTTGCTGCAGGAGACCGGTATCTCGGTGTCGGTGCTCAACATGGCTTCGCTCATTCCGCTCGATCGCGACAGCGTGATCGAGGCGGGCAAGGCCGGCCCTCTGGTCACGGTGGAAGACCACCACGTGGAGAGCGGTCTCGGTGTCAGTGTGGCGACCGAGCTGGTCGAGGCCGGCGTTTCGACACCACTGGTTCGTCTCGGGGTTCGACGCTATGGTGGCTCAGGCAAACCGGCCGAGCTCTATCAGCAGCAGGGACTGGATGCCCGATCCATTGCCGCGACGGTCCGTGATCTGCTGAAATAAGTCTTGCAGCCGGACAGAGCCCACAGAAAGAACAAAAAAAGCGCGACAGTGTCGCGCTTTTTTTTATGTCCTCTTTTGCCCAATCCCCAGAGAACCCTGGAGCTGTCGGGACTCAAAAAAGGAAAAAGGCTGTCGCTACCTCTGGGGAATTGCCTGAGTTTTTTATCTTTTCTGTTGACAGACGGCCCCTACTCTGTCTCTTTGCTTTGCTGTTCCTGGCGCAATCTTTCCAGGGTTCCAAGATAGATCCGTTCCGAAAGATCGGCAATAATCTGCTCCACCGCCTCCTGTTCGTTGATGCTGGTGGTGTTGTCGCTGAGCTGGTATTCCTCGCTCCACTCTTCCCTTGGAACCTCCCAAAGCAGGGTGCCATTTTTCAGGTCCTTGAGCACGTAGCGGACCTGGAGCCTGACCTTGACCTCTTTTGTCTTGGCATTGCCATCCCAGGAAATGCTGGGCAGATCGATAGAGATGATTTCGCCGGCCAGAATCAGATCGGCCCGTTTTCGATCCCGGATCAGCTTGATACTGGGTGATTTCTGGAACCAGCGGGCCAGAGAGTGATAGATTCTGGCGTCCAGATCCAGCTGGTTGGTGCGGTTTTTCCATTGGGGCATGTACACGGTCTTTTCCGGTCCATCATAGATGTGGGGAAAATAATAACCGCAGCCGCCGAAAAAAAGTGTAAGGAGCAGGACGATCAGGAGTTGCCCCCTCTTGTGCAGTTTCACGTGGTACCCCCTGTTGTGCAATGGTCAATCAGGCCGTTGATTCAAACGACGATATTGACCAGTTTACCCTGGACGACAATAATTTTTCTGGGTTCTTTGTCATCTGTGAATTTCTGGACCCGTTTGTCAGCCAGGGCCTGTTTCTTCAAGTCTTCCTCCTGGATAGCCGCCGGAACCAGCAGCCGGGCCCGGACTTTACCGTTCACCTGGACCACAATGGTTATCTCATCTTCCTTCAAAGCCTCGGGATCACAGGTGGGCCAGGGCTCCTGATCCAGAAATGTGGAATGTCCTGTCTGTTCCCAGAGTTCGGCGCAGAAATGGGGAACCATGGGAGAGAGAAGCCGCAGGATTGCCTCCAGGGCCTGGCGCAAAACCGAGCGGTTGATTCCGGCGGCCTCTTCAGCGCTGAGCCGGGAAATATGGTTGCTCAGTTCCATGATCGCGGAAATGGCGGTGTTGAAATGGAAGTTGGTTTCAATGGAATCAGTTACCCGCTGGATCGTCTGGTGCGTCTTGCGGTAGAGAGTTCGGTCGGTTTCGTTCAGGTTACTGATCCGGATATCTTGCGGGTCACCCTGAAAGCAGTCCAGGCTTGAATTGACCAGTCGGTATACCCGGTTAAGAAAACGAGACGCCCCGTCCACCCCCTGAGCGTTCCATTCCAGATCTTTTTCCGGCGGAGCAGCGAACAGGGAAAAGAGACGGGTGGTGTCGGCCCCGTACTGGTCGATGAGGTCCGAGGGATCCACTACGTTACCCTTGGATTTGGACATTTTGGCCCCGTCTTTGATCACCATGCCCTGGGTCAGAAGGTTGGTGAATGGTTCGTCGATGTTGAGGTAACCAAGATCCCGCAGCACTTTGGTAAAGAACCTGGAATAGAGCAGGTGGAGGATGGCATGTTCGACCCCGCCGATGTACTGGTCGACAGGCAGCCAGTAGCTGGCCTTTGCCGGATCCAGGGGCTTCTGATCGTCAGCAGGGCAGGTGTACCTGGCAAAATACCATGACGACTCGACAAAGGTGTCCATGGTGTCGGTCTCTCGCCTGGCCGGTCCACCGCAAGCGGGACAGCTGGTGGCGTAGAACTCCTCCTGCTGGTGAAGCGGGGCATGGCTTCCGTCTGGATCGTTTGTGCCCGGAAGGGTTACAGGCAGCTCTTCGACAGGTACCGGGACCACGCCGCACGCGGGACAGTGAATGATCGGAATAGGGGCGCCCCAGTATCTCTGGCGGGAGATCCCCCAGTCCCGAAGCCGGTAGGTGATGTGTGGCCGGCCAAAACCCTTGTCGGCAGCATAATCTATGATGGCCTTTTTGGCCTCCTGCCAGTCCATCCCGGTGAACTCGGCGGAATCGACCAGTTTTCCCGGACCGGTCCAGGCCTCCTCCATGGTCTCTCCAGTCAGTGGATTTCCTTCCGGCTGGATTACCGGGCGGATGGGAAGGCCATATTTTCTCGCAAACTCGAAATCCCGCTGATCATGGGCCGGAACGGCCATGACAGCACCGGTTCCGTATTCCATGAGGACAAAATTGGCCACATAGATGGGCACCCGGTCGCCGTTAAAGGGGTTGATGCAGTAAGCACCGGTGAAGACGCCATGCTTTTCCGATTCCTCGTCCACAGCCAGGCGCTGTTTCTCTACCAGGGTCTTTTCTATGAATTCCCGAACCCTGGTTTTCTCCTCGCGGCCCTGGATAAGTGTGTCGATGAGTGGATGTTCCACGGCCAGTGACATGAAGGTCACTCCGAAGATGGTGTCGGGCCGGGTGGTAAAGATGGTGATCTTTTCCTGGCTGTCCTCTACCGGAAAATCGCAGGCCAATCCTTCACTGCGGCCGATCCAGTTGCGCTGCATGGTGACAACCTTTTCCGGCCAGCCGGTGAGCTGATCCAGGTCTTCCAGCAGTTCATCGGCATAATCGGTGATCTTGAAAAACCAGCCGTACATGGTCTTTGGCAGGACATGCTCGTCGCAGCGCCAGCAGCAGCCATCGATGACCTGTTCCCGTGCCAGCACTGTCTGGCAGCTCTCACACCAGTTGACCGTGGTCTCCTTGCGATACACCAGCCCTTTTTCAAGCATCTGCAGAAAGATGAGCTGTTCCCAACGGTAATAGGAGGGATCACAGGTGGCCAGTTCCCGGTCCCAGTCGTAACTCAACCCCATGGCCTTGAGCTGGTCCCGCATGTAGGCGATATTATCGTAGGTCCAGGACGCTGGGTGGACACCGCGCTTCAGGGCGGCGTTTTCCGCCGGCAGGCCAAAGGCGTCCCAGCCCATGGGATGAAGGACATTGAAACCCTGCATCCGTTTGTAGCGGGCAATGACATCTCCGATGGAATAGTTGCGGACATGCCCCATGTGAATCCGGCCGGAAGGGTAGGGAAACATCTCCAGGACATAATATTTTTTGCGGGAGGGATCTTCGTTCACGTTGTACGGTTTCTCTTTGGCCCAGCGTTGCTGCCACTTGGCCTCTATGGTCTTGAAATCGTACCTGTCGTTCGACTGTCTATCCATGATTCTCTGTGGTTAGATTTTTTGCATGAAATCTTTCAGTTTGCCGGATTGCAGACCCGGTCGGGCAGGAGAGTGTCTCTTAACCGTATTCTTCTCCGGGAGGCTGCATGGGGGTGTAGTTTTCAAATGCAGTGTACTGGGAGAGGAAGGTCAACTTGACCGTACCGATAGGTCCGTTACGCTGTTTACCGATGATCACCTCGGCAATGCCCCGGTTGGGATTGTCCTCTGCGGTGTTATACACCTCGTCGCGGTAGATGAAAAGGATAAGGTCGGCATCCTGCTCAATGGCGCCGGACTCGCGCAGGTCCGAGAGCTGGGGCCGCTTGTCGTTACGGGATTCCAGGCTTCGGTTGAGCTGAGAGAGTGCCAATACCGGGACATCAAGTTCCTTGGCCATGGCTTTGAGCGAGCGGGAGATGTCACTGATCTCCTGGGTACGGTTTTCGATATTGGACTTACCCTTCATCAGCTGAAGATAGTCGACCACAATCAGGCCAAGGTTGTGTTCGGCCTTGAGTCGCCGGGCCTTGGCCCGCATGTCAAGCACACTCATGGCCGCTGTATCGTCGATGAAGATGGGCGCGTCAGTGAGCATGCCGGTGGCCCGGGTCAGTTTGGGCCAGTCGCTCTCCAGCAGTCTGCCGGTCCGGATTCGCTGGGAATCGACGCGGCCCACCGAGCAGAGCAGACGCAGGGCCAGTTGCTCCATGGACATCTCCAGGCTGAAGACACCCACAGGTACCTTACCCAGAAGAGCGGCATGCTGGACCATGTTCATGGCCAGGGCGGTTTTGCCCATACTGGGACGGCCGGCGAGAATGATCAGGTCCGAAGGCTGCAGCCCGGCAGTCATCCGGTCGAGCTCTTCATAGCCCGTGGCCACACCGGTGATGTGTTCCTTACGTTCAAAAAGTTTGGTTACCCGCTCAAAGGCCTGGGGTACGATCTTGGCCATGGGCTGAAACCCCTGACCCTTTTTGGCCTGGGCGATCTCAAAAATGGCCTGTTCGGCGTCGTCGACCAGGGAGTCGATATCGTCTTGTTCCTGGTAACAGCGGGCAGCCACTTCTGTGGCACTGCGGATGAGGCGACGGAGAATGGATTTCTGGCGGATTATTTTCGCGTGGTGGACCAGGGTCCCGGAAAAGGGAATGATGTTGGTCAGTGAGGCCAGGTAGGCGGGTCCGCCGACCTGATCGAGTTTGTTCTGGTCGCTCAGAAGGTTGGTGACCGTGATCAGGTCATGGGGTTCTCTTTTTTCAAAGAGTTGCACCATGGCCTGGTAGATCAGCTTATGGGCATTGCGGTAAAAGTCTTCCGGTTCGAGGATCTCGATAATTTTGATCAGGGATCCGTCCTGAACCAGGACGGTGCCAAGTACGTCCTGTTCCGCCTCCACATTCTGGGGCGGCAGGGTACCGGCATGGTGCTGTTCCTGTGGCAAGGGTGACGATGGTTGCACAGCCATATCAGTTCACCTGGAAAAATCTCTGAGCCATGCAGGATCCAGAGAGAAAAAGAGGCGGTTTTGTCAACGGTCAGAAACGACGAATGGTTTTTCCCGCATACTATGCAGGAAAAACCATTCGTCAGGCAAGCAACTGATTTACGGCTGCCGGCAGAACCGGCAGCTTCGTGCTCCTGGCAGCCTAAGCCGCGTCAGCCGCAGTTTCCGGTACGACCTGCACGATGATATCCGTGGTCATCTGGTAGCCCACCTTGACAGCAACTTTGACTTCGCCAATGGCCTTGATTGGTTCTGCCAGCAGAATGGCTTTGCGATCAACAGCAAGACCGGCTTCTTCGAGTTTCTCTGCAATGTCACTGGTGGTAACGGAGCCAAAGAGACGGTTCTCTTCGCCAACCCTGCGGAAGATCTCAATAGTTTTGCCTTCCAGTTTTTCGGCCATGGACCGGGCAGCTTTTTTCTGCTCTTCGAGTCGGGCGGCGATGGCAGCCTTCTCGCGTTCGAGCCGGGCCTTGTTTTCCTTGTTCGCGGGTACGGCAAAACCTTTGGGAAAGAGATAGTTTCTGGCATAACCAGGCTTGACTTTTACAATGTCTCCTTCCAGCCCGAGATTGTCAATTGTCTTTTTCAGTATGATTTCCATCGGTTGGATCCTCTTTTGTCATATTCGCAGGAATTATCGAAAAATGAAGCAGTACAGTACCCGCCTGGATTAGTTTGTTTGGCTCTAAACGGTCTGTGAACGTCTTCAGCTCCTTTCTGAATAACTATCTAATGGCTCCTGCTACGGGTGTTTGCCGGTACAGATTTTCTCTCCGGTAAAGGTATCCCGGAGACTCTGTTTCAAAGACGAACTTCTTTTTACGGCATCTGGACAAAAAAACCGGTATTATCGAATGGTTCGTCATGTCATGTGTTCTGGTGTTCATCCTCCGGCGGGATCCGGAATTTTCTGAAATCCAGCCAGACATCGGCAAGCCCGAGCATGGCCACCAGCAGCAACCCGTAACTCTGGACAATAAGGATAATATACAGGACCATCCTCAGATATCCAGGTACTTTCCACCGCTCAAGCAGAAACACAACCACTGCCAGGCCCTGAAAAAAGTAGAGCAGCCCCATGATCAGGGCGAGACTGGTACCCAGGTCACGAATGAATCCCCGGCCAACCAGGATGAGCACTCCGGCCCCGATTATTCCCAATACCAGGCGGTCGGGCAGCTGCCACTGGCTATATGGAGGCCAGGGAGCTGATTCCGGTTGCAGGCGTCTGAGTATTCTGGCACCTGCAACCAGATTGAGCCAGACGGTCAGCACCAGAGAACAGGCAAGCACTCCGGGCAACACCCGGGGAATCAACATCCTTATGTCGTCAACCACTTCTTTCAGGGCCAGGAGCATTTCGGGAGAAAGCTCGGTGCTTTGACGATAGGCCTCGTAGGTCTGGGCAAATCCGGCATCCAGCATCTCCACGAGATGGCGGTAGGGATTGACCCCCTGGGTTATTCCGTAGATGGCCCAGAGAATAAACCAGGTAAGGCCGAGAACAAAAACTCCGCGCCTGCCGGCCGCAGCCGGTGATTCGCCCTGCACGCTGCTTCGGTACAGACTGTAGCCCAGCGGTACCAGGCTCAGAACAAGAAGCCCCATGCCGAACTCGCCGGTACCTATCGCCACCATGAAAGAAACGACAAGACCGTTTCGCAGATAGATGCTCCCCTGACGCAGGCCATGAACCCGGAGGGTGTAGAGGACCGGGATAGCCAGCAGTCCTGCCCCCCAGCTGAAAAGGGAGGGTATCAGGATTGGCAGGGAAAATACAGCGGCCAGCAAGACCGCAGGACCAGATAGTGGCGAATTGTTCGCGGGTCTGGCGCTGTCATGCTCCGCCACAGTCAGTAATTGCTCAGAACTGTGTTGGACCTGTATACGGCAGAAGGGCCAGCTGGCGGGCACGTTTTACCGCCTCTGTAAGCTGTCGCTGGTGCCTGGCACAGGTGCCATAGATGCGTCTGGGAATTATCTTGCCCCGTTCCGTGACAAAATTACGTAGTGTTTTTGCATCCTTGTAGTCTATGACCAGTTCTTTGTCAGTGCAGAACCGGCACACCCGGCGACGGGTAAATATTCTTTTGCGTGGAGCCATTGTGCTTCTCCTTGTGTTTTTGTTCCGGTTCAGAAATTACTCGGTTTTCTCTTCGGCTGGGGAAGTCTCGGCAGCAGGGCCGACCTCTTCGGTGCTTTCTTCGGGTTCTGCCTTGGCGGCAATCAGTTCCCTTTCCCTGGCGATCTCCTCGGCATCAATGGAATCGGCCAGTTTAATGGTGAGGTAGCGCAGAACCCGGTCATCGATGCGGAAAATACGCTCCATTTCCTCAACAGCGGTAGCCGGGGCGGCATAGTTGATGTAGACGTAGTAGCCCTGCACCTCTTTCCTGATCTCGTAGGCCAGTCGTTTCATGCCCCAGCGATCAAGATCGATGATCGTACCGCCATCATCGGTAATGATGGCATTGGTACGCTCGATGATTTCCGTGAATTGGTCTTCGCCCAGGTTTGGACGCAGAATGTAGGTGGTTTCGTAGTGACGCATGGTTCCTCCTCTTGGTCAAAACGGCCCTCGCTTCAATCCCTGGGGTGAGAGCGAGAAGGTAATTGTTGGTGAATTTATCAGTTAACACTGATGAATGGACAGTGTCAATAGAAAACTGGCAGGAAAAAAGGACTTCCGAGGCAGAAAAAGTGGTTCAGAGGGATTTATTTTCCTTTTTCTTGATAGCTTCCCATTGCCTGCGAAGGGCTGCGTCGTCACCGGTGGGTGAATCGCCAAAGACATGGGGGTGCCGCCGGATCATTTTTTTACAGATAGAGGACAGTGCCTCGGAAGCAGTGAAATCGCCGCGGTCAGCGTACATGGCGTTGAGCATGCCCAGGATGTAAAAAAGATCGCCAATTTCCTCGCAGACGTGTGCGGGATCATCCTCCTCGATGGCGTCCGCAAGCTCTGCCGCCTCCTCCAAGAGGTATTTTTTCAAGCTCTGCGGTGTCTGTCGCCGATCCCAGGGACAGCCATCTGCAGACCTGAGCCTGGCGATGATGTCCTTCAGTCGGAGAAATCCTTGTACATCCCCGGCGTCACTCAGGGACAGTTGTTTTATCGACTTGCGTGAATTGTCCGGCACGGTGTAATTGGTCAGTGGTTGCCGATAATTGTAAGAGCTTCTGTTATCCGCAGTCCCTCATCTTTTTCCGGATCCGAGAGAATAGCCTGGATTCTGTCGAGCTTGAGCTGGAGGTCAGCAGCGGTAATTTCCAGGTTCTGTATGGTTTGGGCAGCCGAGGATTCAGTGACGGTCATGGCCTCCCGAAGATCGTCGGCATTACGGATCAGTGATTTGACCTCGCTGATTTTTTCCAGGCGAATAAAGAGTTCATCGAAATTAACTGGTTTCTCCAGGTAATCCACAGCTCCTTTTTTCATTGCCTCCACCGCGGTGTCGATCGATGAATGAGCTGTAATGACGATAACTTCTGTATCTATACTCTTTTCCTTAACCACCTGGAGAAGTTCGATTCCACCGATATCTCCGGGCATTACCAGGTCGGTGATGACCACATCGAATCGCTGATTGACGAGCTTGCGGGCGGCCTCGACACCATCTTCGGCAACCGAGACCCTGTAACCGGCATCCTCTAACCTTTTTTCCAGCAGACGGCGGACAACCGGATCATCGTCTGCGACGAGAATGGACATATGGTTCATGGCAACTCCTTGGATCGGGTGCGCTGCATTTTTCTGAAATCTGAATCTAATATTACTTGAGTTGATAGTAAAGAGCCTTGAGATGCCTCCTGGGAACAAAACGGGGGCATATTCCAGTCAAAGACTCTGTGGCGCCGATTATAAGGTATCCGTCAGGTTCAAGGGCGTCCGCCAGGCGGTTAAAGAGTTTTTTCCGGTCTTCGATGGTGAAATAAATAGCTACATTGCGGCAGAAAATAATATCGAACTTGCCAAGGCCGGTGAAGGGCAGCATCAGGTTGAGCTTGCGAAAGGTGGCCATTACTCTGAGTTCATCTTTAACCTGCCAGTAGCCTCCCGCCGGAGTGAAATATTTTTGCAGCTTGTCCCTGGCCAATCCTCTTTCAATTTCAAACTTGTTGTATCTTCCCCGGGAGGCCTGGGCGATTGCGGTGTCAGAGATATCTGTCCCGAGTAGTTTTATGTTGTATTTCGAGGTATCTCCCAGGAGCTCTTTGAGGACAATGGCGATGGAGTAGACCTCCTGGCCGGTGGAGCAGGCTGCGCTCCAGATGCGGATTCTCGGTTTGGTGAATTTTGATTTTGGAATCCGCCGGTCGAGCAGATCGGGCAGGATTTTGTGCTGCAGGAGCTGAAACGGGCCGGCATCGCGAAAAAACAGGGTCTCATTGGTTGAGATTGCATCGATAATTTTGCGCTCGATCAGTTTACGAGAATCAGAGCGTGCCTTCTGATAAAGCTCCTTGAAGCTTCTGCAGCCAAGTTCTTCGGCAACTTGCGACAGCCTGGTCTCTATGAGATATTTCTTGCTGGCGTCAAGATATATCCCGGAAATATCGTGAATATACCGGGTTATGATGGAGAGTTCTTCAGGGGTTATTTTCAGCATGCAGCAGACCGGAAATTTTGCTTTGGGAAAGAGATGTATGTAAAGGGTTTACTGGTCATCTGCTTTAGCGGCATTGAACGGTTTTCACAATTTCGCCGGCAATTTTGTCAAGGGGCGCAACAACGTCAACAAGGCCTTTTTCAGCCGGTGCCTTGGGCATCCCGTAGACAACACAGCTGGCCTTGTCCTGTCCGATAACCCAGGCACCCTTGCGCTTGAGAACTTCAAGTCCTCTGGTCCCGTCCGACCCCATTCCGGTCATGATCACCGCAGTGGCCCTGCCGACATAATAGTCTGCCACGGAACGGAACAGATAATCCACCGATGGTTTGCAACTGTTCTCCGGGGGATCGTCTGTTATCCGTATAAGCCTGCTCCGGCCGTCGGTCGACGCCACAAGTTTCATCTGTTTGCCGCCTGGGGCAATATAGGCGATGTTGGGAAGAATCGGCTCTCCATCTTCAGCTTCCTTGACAGTGAGGGCACACTTGGCATTCAGGCTGTTGGCCAGGGATTTTGTGAAAACCGGGGGCATATGCTGGACAATAACCAGGGGCACGCCAATATCTCCGGGCAACATGGGCATCATCCGGGCAAGAGCATTTGGTCCGCCGGTGGAAATTCCGATGGTGACGATTTCAGATTTGCTCTGGCGGTCAGAAGTCTTACTGAGCCTGGAGGCCGGGGCGCAGGGTTTGCCGGTTTTGCCTGCACCTGAAGCGTCTTTGCACCGTCCGCGCAACGATGTACCCAGGGGTTTGCCGGGTGGCAGTTTTCTGCCGCCGATCCGGTTGCCAATGGCGCCAACGGTTGTTCGTCCGCTCTGAAAGGCTTTGATGAGGGGTGCAAGCAGATCACGGAGTTCTTGTTTGCTCTGCAGTATATTGTTTGTATTTGGCTTGAGAATGAAATCAAATGCTCCAAGCTCAAGGGCTTTCATGGTCATCTCGCCGCCTTCAGTGGTCAAGGTAGACACCATGATGGCGGCAGTTTCCGGGGCCTCCCTGCGGAGGGCTTCCAGCACTTCGATACCGTTCATTTCCGGCATTTCGATATCCAGGGTCAAGAGGTCCGGCTTAAGGGTCCGCACCTTGGACATGGCTATCTTGCCGTTATGAGCCACCCCGACAACCTCGACGCCGGGCATTTCAGAAAGAATGTCGCTGACAGCCTTGCGGTAAACCACTGTATCGTCAACGACCA
Source organism: Desulfolithobacter sp. (assembly GCF_054025815.1). Taxonomy (NCBI): domain Bacteria; kingdom Pseudomonadati; phylum Thermodesulfobacteriota; class Desulfobulbia; order Desulfobulbales; family Desulfobulbaceae; genus Desulfolithobacter; species Desulfolithobacter sp. The sequence continues at coordinate 44,159 of NZ_JBPMMS010000003.1, forward strand.
GGACTTTTATTTTTTTGTTGAACATTTGTGTGAGAGCTTGAGTTTTGAAGTTGAGTGGTCCTTCCTGCTCTCGGCTCTGGCCTGACCGGAATGGTCGGATGGCGTGCCGGGAAAAGTGCGGGCGGACAAGTGAGAACCGTTGCACCTGGTTTACCAGGCCTTGCCGATTCCGAGCTCAAAAAAATCAGGATACCTGTGCCGAAATCGGTTTTCTCCTTTTATCCGTCCCTGTCTTTAACCTTCTCGGTGCACGAACAGGCAGGCGATTTGACCTCATGACGACAGCAGTTCAGGTATAAAGAGAAGCACGTGCTCTATTTGGATAGATCAGCTCACACGATGACTCGTGCGGCTTTCACTTTCCATCTTGAGTACCTCTTCTACATCAAGGATGCCGATAAGTTTGTCCTTGGTTTTGTAAACACCGGTGAAAAAATTACCCTGTATCCCCGACATGTTTGCCGGTGCAGGCTCGATTTTGTCAGGATTCGCCATGACCACATCACTGATGCGGCGAACCAGCAAGCCAATATGCTCGCCCGGGGCATTGACAATTATATTTCGGGGGTCGTCTCCAAGGCTTGTTTCGTCCAGCCCAAGTTTTTTGCCCAGATCGATAATAGTGACAATCTGTCCTCTGAGGTTCAGAATGCCGGTCACATAGCTTGGAGCCTGGGGCACTCTTGTCATTTCCATTAGCTTGTTGATTTCCTGCACCTTGAGAATGTCCATGCCGCACAGGGCATCGCCAACATAAAATGTTGCCAGCTCGATGATATTTTTTTCAGTGGCAATGGTTGCTGTCATATCTGCTCCAAAGATGTGGATTTGATTGGATACGGATTATATTTCAGCCGAGTCGGAAACGGCTGATCATCGATTTAAGCTCCTCGGCCAGTCGCTGCAGGTCTGCCGCCCGGTCATGAACCTCACGGCTATCCTTGGAAATACTCATCGCCGCTGCATTGACCTGGGCCACATCACTGGATATTTCCTGGGAAACACTGGAACTCTGGGCCACGTTTTCAGCCACTTCGCCAATACCTTCACCGGCCTGGAGGATGTTGCTCGTCAGCTCGTGCATGGTGCCGGACTGTTCGTCAAGAGCGGTGGAAATAGAGGAGACAATGGAGTCGATCTCCTTGATGACATTTGTGATGTTGCGGATGCCCTCCACAGTGACACCGGTTGAGCTCTGAATATCTTCGATCTGCTTCTTGATTTCGCCAGTGGCTTCAGCGGTCTGCTTGGCCAGGTCCTTGATCTCGTTTGCGACCACGGCAAATCCTTTGCCTGCTTCACCGGCCCTGGCTGCCTCGATGGTTGCGTTGAGGGCCAGGAGATTGGTCTGGGATGATATCTCGGTAATGGTCTCGGTAACCTTGCCGATATCCTGGGCAGCCACACCAAGTTTATCCACTTTGCTTGAAATATCCCCTGCCTCGCGAACCGCGTTGCCGGTGATCCCCTTGGCCTTGGAGGTGTTTTCCTGGATTTCCTGGATAGTAGAGGTTATCTCTTCAGTGGCAGTTGTCATTACATTGAGATTTGCGGCAGCCTCTTCGGTTGCAGCTGCCACACTGGCCATATTGGAACTCATTTCTTCAGCAGCCGCGGCCACATTTTCCGAGCGCTGGGCTGTATCTCCGGAAGATTCATCCAGGTTATTGGATACTGTTACCAGGGAGCCGGCGGCATCGTTCAGGTTGAGAGCATTGTTTCTGATTTCTTCAACCATCCTGGCCACGTTTTTCAGAAAACCGTTATAATAGACGGTGAGCTCGGAAAATTCATCGTGAACCACGGCTGAAAAAACCTTTTTGCATTCACTGCACGATTCGTACTCGCCGTTTGTTATCTTGGGACACTGGGGGTTATCGGACAGGGAGCCTGCCGATTCCCAACAGTAGCCGGTTTTGCCATACATCCTGCATTCGCTCTGACCACATTCAGACAATGATGAACAGTTGACCTCGTCAATGCAACTGGAGTCCAGGTGCTGGGTCAGGTCACCACTGGAAGCCTTTTCGAAACGGTTAGTGAGCTCACGGATCGGTTTGTTTATGGTCGAGTTGAACAAAAACCAGACGACACCCTGCACCATGAGAATGGCGGCCAGGCCAAGTCCGACAATAGCACTCGTGTTCCTGCGGGCTTCGGCCAGGGGGGCGGAGATATCCATCGACACCTCAATAATACCGGCGGCCTTGCCGGAATAGTCACGAAGGGCCTGGAAGGCGGTCATTATGGTCCGGCCGTTGTCGTTTCTGACTATGGAGTGATAACCATCGCCCTGCATCGCTTTGCGGAGCACATCTTTTTCTGTCTCGATCTCCTGGCCATCCATGGTCGAGGCCTGATAACGAAACGAAGCTCCATCGGGAACCACCAGTGCGACATCGTTACCGATGACCTTTTTGATTTCGGAAAACAACCCGTTGTTCAGCGGGGCCCCGAATTCCACAGAACCATAATGTTTTCCGTTGTAATCTACAGGGACCACGGCCCGGATGGAAAGACCTGCTTTTCCCTTTTCTATTGCAGAAATCGCTCGGTGGCTGTTGTTGGCATCGACAACTGTTTTTCTGAAACCAGACAGGTCATCACCATATTTTTCCGGTTTCTGCAGCCTGAGAAACGATATTGCCGGCGGGAGATGAAAGTGGAAGACATTGAGGGATGTGTGCAACTGCAATTCCTTGTACAGGGGCAGGCAAAGCTTCAGCATGGATGCCCGGTCCCGGTTGGCAAGATACTCCTGGACAGAAGGAATGTGGGCCACGGTCTCGGCGAGCAGCAGGGTTTTTTCTTTTTCAGTTTCGATATAGATTTGTGCTCGCTGAAGGTGTTCCTCCAGCTGCAGTCGGCTTTTGTCCAGGGTCTGGCTGGTGGTGGTTTTGTAAAAAACAGCCACCGGGATGATAACCAGGGTAGCGATGAGCAACCCAAGGGCGACGAGAAAACGGGTTCGTATTTTGCGCGGACGAAGCTTTTGCAGGATCACCATCTTTCTTCTTCTCCTGTTGAGACTGGGCAGAGAGCGGTTGACGCCGCTACCCTTTCCTGGCCGCCAGTTGCTTTTGGAATGTGCGGGCCGGGAGCATATACCAGTATTGCTTCACAACGTAGCCGGTGTCAGGCTGCCATGGCTTGACGGGCATACTTATGGACACTTTCCATGAGCCGTTCCTTATCGAGCTTGATGTGATATTCATCAAAACCAACCGCCTTGCCCTTTGCTATGTCCTCATCAGCAGCCAGGGTCGTAAGGGCGATGACCGGCAGATGGGCAAACCGGGAATCACCCCTTATCTTTTCGGTCAGTTCAAAGCCGTCCATGTTGGGCATTTCGATGTCTGTCACCACCAGCGTAATTTCGTCGGCCCGTTCTTCCAGGGTCTGGAAAGCTTCGACCCCGTCTTCAGCCTCGATGACATGATAACCGGCCTCTTCCATGTATCCTTTGACCTGGTTACGGAAGAAGTTCGAGTCTTCGACCACGAGAATGGTTGCGGCCTCCTCTTCCTCCACAATTTCACTGAGGGCGAGATCGGCGAACCATTCAGGATGAACGGCCTGGACAAGTTCAAAGATGTCCACCAGCATGGTGGTCTGGCCATCAATAATGGCAGAACCCATGATGCCGGTCTGCTTGAGGGTGACATCGTCAATGTCTGCCGCCACTTCGATGGCGTCAACCGGTCCTATGGCGAGCAGACCGATATCCTTGTTGGCCAGGTGGAAGACGATGACCAGCAGGTCGTCTTGCTCCTTGATCGGCTGGACCATGGCCACGTCGTCGATACAGAGAAGGGGCAGGCTGCCCCCGCGGTACTGCATCACCCGGCGGCCACCCACATCCTCGATGTCGGTAATCTTGATTTTCTCAACCCGCTCGACCATGTTGAGCGGAACACCGAACTGCTCCTCTTCTGAACTGCGAAAAATCAGCAGAGCCTGTTTGTCGCGACGGGCAATGATGGCCTCTTTGGCTGCTTCCGCGAGCTCCTGAGCCCTGTCCGAGCCTTCCATTGATGTCAGGCCGGCCATTTGGGCCAGGTTGCTGACATCGAGGATCAAGGCAATACGCCCGTCTCCCATGATGGTTGCTCCAGCATAGCCGCGGCATTGCTGCAGGTGACGGCCAAGCGGTTTGATGACAATTTCCTCGGAGTCATGCAGCCGGTCGACTATCACTCCGTACTTCATGGTTCCGGTGGAAACCACGACAATGTTGAGCGCCGAAGCCGGGCCCTGTCTCCGTTCTTTGGCTTTCCGTTCCCTGGCCGCTTTTTCTTCTTCGCCTGTGAGGCGTTCCTGGTCTTCCGTGTCGTTACGAAACAGGGGACTCTTTTTGGATCTCCGGTCGGCGATATTGACCCTCCGGTCCGGTTTGGTTTGTCCGTCCTTTGGATCATAATAGGTCCGTTCTATTTCCAGAACATCCGAAAGGCGGATCAGGGGCAGCAGGTTTCCGCGCAATCGTACCACCTCGGCATCTCCGACCCGTTCCACCCTGTCCTTGACCTGGGATGCCGGGATACGCAGCAGTTCTTCCAGGTTGACCTGCGGGATAGCATACCTCTCTCCTCCGGTCATGACTATCTGGCAGGGGATGATGGCCAGGGTCAGGGGAAGCTTGATCGAAATGGTCGTGCCTTTGCCAACCTCGGACTCGATTTCGATGGAACCGCCGAGCTTGTCCAGGTTGGTTTTGACCACATCCATTCCAACACCACGACCGGAGACATCGGTCACCTTCTTGGCGGTCGAAAAACCGGGCAGGAGGATGAGGTTGATCTTTTCCTTCTCCGACATGGTTTTGGCCTGTTCCGCTGTGATCAACCCTTTGTTGACCGCAGCCTGGGCAATCATTTCACCGTCAAGCCCTTTTCCGTCGTCGGAGATTTCGATAACTACCTGGCCTGCCTCATGGTAGGCTTTCAGAACGATAAGGCCTTTGGGGTCCTTACCTTTTTTGACCCGCTCGTCAGGATGTTCGATTCCATGGTCCACCGAGTTACGAATCAGGTGGGTCAGTGGATCGTTGATCGCTTCGATTATGGTCCGGTCCAGTTCAACTTCCTTGCCGACAATAGTGAGCTCTATTTGTCGACCGAGTTTTTTGGCCAGATCGCGGACAACCCGGGGGAACTTGTTGAACACGTTACCGATGGGCTGCATTCGGGTGAGCATGATGGCTTCCTGGAGCTCGGAGGTCACCAGGTCGATTCGCTGGCCAACTGCCTCGGCATTGCGGACATCACCGGAGGTTATGGTCTGCAGAAGCTGGTTTCTCGACAGGACCAGTTCGCCGGCAAGGTTCATCAACTGGTCGAGCAGGCTCACATTGACACGGATGGTTGCGTCCGGCTTGTGCGAAGTGGAGGACGGTTTTTTCTTGGGCGTTTTGGAAGGAGCCGGAGCGCTCTGTGTCGACGCCGGCTCTGGTGGTTCCGGTGACGGTGTTGAGGCTGTTTCAGTGGTTTGAACGGGTTCTGGCTCTGGTTCAGAAACCGGAGTGGCTGCCGTGGGCTCCACCTCTTCTTCTGCGACAGTTTCTTCAGGCTTTTCTTCAGCAGCCGGCTCTGGTGCCGGCTCACTGGCCTTGGCTGCGGGTGCCGGAGCCTCGCCACCTTCATAGATGGCATTGAGCGCGGTCAGGTGCTCGGAAATATCCACATCGTTGCTGTCCTGGATATTTTCGATCAGTTGCTGCAACTCGTCCGAGGCCTGCAGCAGGACGTTGATGATTTCCGGAGTCGGAATCAGTTTCCGGCTTCGGATAAGTCCCAGCACGTTTTCGGCCGCATGGGCCAGCTCCTGGATGACTGTCAGACCCATGAAACCCGCCCCGCCTTTGATGGAATGGGCGGCTCGAAAAACCTTGTTGACCAGGTCATCGTCAATGTCCGCCCCGGCATCCTCAATGGCCAGGAGGTCGTTTTCTATATCTGCCAGATGCTCAAGTGATTCTTCTATGAAACCCTGTAGAATTTCATCATCTTCGATAGGCATACCTTAAGCTCCCTTACAATGCTGGACAGCGATGCTGTCCTATCTCGTCTTGAATAGCGCCGGACATCACGGCGTCAAACGGGACTTTTCCGTTTTTCGGCAGCGGACCGGTTCATGCCGGGTAGTCCTGCAAAGGTCGCAGGGCAACCATATTTCGTATTTTACGGGTATCCTTGCAGGGTTGTACAGATTTTTTTTTATCTGTCTGAAAAAAAAAGATGGTGTATGGTCCGGTACCCGGCCGGGAAAGAGAAATAAATGAGCTCGAAAGGGGCCAGGCCTTCTGGTTGATCCTGCCGGGGATGGCGATGGAATTTACGGGACGTTACTTGTTGATGCCCACCAGGTTGATGGTATAAATGATGGGTTTGCCGGCCAGGGGATGGTTGTAGTCCACGGTGACTGTGTCGTTGTTTGCCGACAGAACCGTTGCCGGGACTTGTTCTTCACGGCCATCCTTTTCCAGGGCCAGAGAGAGTATCATGCCGGGCTTGGGCTCGATTTTGCCTTCGAAAAGGGAACGGGGCAGGGTATGAACCAGTTCCTTGTAGTATGGACCATAGGCATCTTCCGGCGCAATTGTCACCGTTCGGGTCTGTCCAGGTTCCATGCCCAGGAGGGAAACCTCCACTGCCGGGAAAATCTTGCCATCACCGATGGACAATGTGAGAGGCCTGTTTTTTGGAGTCGCGTCGATAACCTCGCCGGACTCGAGGGTGGCCTTGTAGGTGATGGTGACGGTGTCGGTCAGGGCTACTGGAGACATAATTGTTTTCTCTGCTTTTCTCTGGTTGATGTTTGTTGTTCACCATCATTGTAAAGAATTCCTCCCTGTTTGACAATAGGCTCGAGAAAAGAAAGACCGCCTCTTGACAAAGCAGGGTTAAGTGCATAAATGTGCTATTTCTTTGCATGGAAGGAGAGAAACAGATGGAACTGGAATGTGCAAAATACAGGGAGAAAATGGCCTCGGAAGAGGCCGGTTGCCGTCACCCGGGTGATTACTGCACCTATCGGACATCGTGCATCATCCACTTTATGGGTAGAGAGAAAAAATCAGACGGTGACACGAACCATCCCGATCCGGCGAGCTCTTCAAAAAAACAACCAACTGCTATGATATCACTTGATTTTTCCAAATCTGACAACGGTCTTTTGCCAGCGATCGTTCAAGACCATGCCAGCGGCGAGGTACTGATGCTGGCCTACATCAACGAGAAGTCCTGGAAAAAAACCATGGAAACCGGCAAGGCCCATTATTGGAGTCGCTCGCGAAAAGCCCTGTGGCTTAAAGGTGAATCATCGGGCCATGTGCAGGTGATCAGGGAGATTCTGGTGGACTGCGACGCCGATACCGTGGTTTTCAAGGTGGAACAGCTTGGAGGCGCAGCCTGTCATAAGGGGTACCGAAGCTGCTTCTTTCGCCGGGTGAAAGATGGAAAGCTGGTGATCGACCAGGAGCCGGTATTTAATCCCAAGACCGTTTACGGGTCATGAATGGATTCCGGAATCCAGACAGAGCAGGTGGACAGATGAGAGATGCAGGCCTGTTCCCGGCCATTGCCGGGACAGTCTTTACCCGCTAACCGCTTCAACCTTTTAGGATTATGAAACAACTGAAACTGGGAATCCCCAAAGGCAGCCTGGAAAAGGCTACCATCGACCTGTTTGCCAAATCCGGCTGGCAGGTCAAAATGATGTCGCGAAATTACTTCCCCTCCATCGATGATCCGGAGCTCTCCTGCTCCATCTGCCGGCCTCAGGAGATGTCCCGCTATGTGGAGTCGGGCATGCTTGATGCCGGGATCACCGGCAAGGACTGGACCCTGGAAAACGGCTCGGATATTGAGGTTGTTGCCGATCTTGTCTATTCCAAGGTCAGCAAAAAACCGACCCGTTGGGTGGTTGCAGTGCCCGGAGATTCTGATATCCATACCATAGAGGATCTTGAGGGTAAAAAGATCGCTACCGAACTTGTCAATGTGACCCGGAAGTTTTTCGAGAGCCGTGGCGTCAATGTGGAAATCTTTTTTTCATGGGGTGCCACTGAGGCCAAAGCAGTCTCCGGGCTGGCAGACGCCATTGTCGAGGTAACCGAAACCGAGACAACCATTCGGGCCCATGGTCTGCGGGTTATTCATGAGCTCATGGAGTCCAACACCCAGCTCATTGCCAACAAAGATTCCTGGCAGGATTCCTGGAAGAGAGAGAAGATCGAAAATCTCTCCCTTCTGCTCCAGGGTGCTCTGCGTGCAGACCGGATCGTCGGACTCAAAATGAATGTTCCGCAGGAAAACTTTGACGAGATTCTCAAGATCCTTCCCAGCGTCACCGCCCCCACCGTGGCCCAGCTCTACAAACAGCCCTGGTTTTCCGTAGAGACTGTTATCTCCAGGCACCAGGTCCGCGATCTGGTGCCCAGGCTGAAAAAGCTCGGGGCCGAAGGCATCATCGAGTATTCGCTCAACAAGGTCATCTGAATGCAGTTGCCTGCAGGAAACAGTTTGTAATGGATTTTTACCGGGTTGAGTTTATCAAGGGAGTCTACTCGTTCAAAGAGTTGCCTGAACCGATATGGCCGGAGATCGCTTTTGCCGGCCGGTCGAACGTCGGCAAGTCCAGCCTGATCAATCGCCTGATAAAAAGACGGAACCTGGTCAAGACCAGCTCCCGGCCAGGCAAGACCCAGGCGCTCAACTATTTTGCCGTGGACGAGCGAATGTACCTGGTCGATCTGCCAGGCTATGGTTTTGCCCGGGTTCCCAAACAGATGCGCTCCTCCTGGGAGCAGCTCATAACCGGCTATCTCGAAAGGCGGGAGACCCTGGTCTGTGTGGTCGTGATCATTGACCTGCGTCACGAATTAAAAAACCAGGACAGGGAACTTGTGGACTGGCTCAGGCACCATCAAAAGCCCTTTCTCCCGGTCTATACCAAGGCAGATAAACTTTCTAAAAACAAGCAGATGAAGAATGCGGCCGCGCTGGACTCCGCTTTGACGATAACCCCGGACAAACGGGTCCTTTTCTCGGCCAGAACCGGACAGGGACGGGAAGATCTGGAAAGCAGGCTTGCAAACTATGTGGAAAATTGGTAGGTATTTTTGTGGCAACAGGCGGAGGAAAGATTTTACGGCTTAATGTGTAATAATTATTACGCAAAACCGCAAAAATCAAGGGGCAATGGAACAAAGGAGGAGATAAATGTCGCTGAGATCAGATTGGCCGTGCTGGGAAATTATGCAGTGCAAACCCGAACATGCAGCCCAGTGTCCTGCATATCAGTCCTCGCGTCCCTGCTGGGAGGTCATGCAGGAACTTGACGTCTTCTCGTTTAACATCTGCAAGGATTGCCTGGTTTATGTGATCAAACAGAAAAATCCCATCTTCAGCAAGGAAGAGATCTTAAGCATTATGTGTCAGAAAGGGGTGGACGTCACTGGCAGATGTTGTGTGGCAGACTGTCATTCAACGCGCTGAAGCCTATCCCTTTTTTCATGTAAAGCCCTGCTTGCCGGAGGCACCCTGGACAAGGACCAGGTTTTGGACCTTATTGTCCGCCCCGGTCTGCCTCGCCTGGCTTGGAAAAATCGGTCCGGCATATTCTGACTGGAAAGTCTGCAGGTCATCCGCCGGATGACCTGCGAATTCCTTCTGGAAGAGTGAGGATGAGCCCGGCTGTCTGGATATTGCCAGCCGCGCAGACAGTCCGGGATACGTTCCCGAACTCCTGCATATCAGGGCCGCATTACGTTTGCAATTCGCCCTGGAAGTACTTCAGTTGATCGTTACGGGCACCCGCATCCCGGCTCAGTCCGATTTGAGCACAGCCAGAAAGGCCCGCTGTGGTATTTCCACATTGCCCACGGTTTTCATCCGTTTCTTGCCCGCCTTCTGTTTTTCCAGAAGTTTTCTTTTACGGGAAATATCACCCCCATAACATTTTGCCGTTACATCCTTTCGCAGGGCCGATATGGTTGTCCGGGCAATGATGTTTCCGCCGATGGCCGCCTGGATTGCGATCTTGAACATCTGCCGCGGAATCTCGTCCTTCAGCCGTTCACAGGCTTTCAGGCCCCGTTCCCTGGCCCGGGAACTGTGGACAAGCTGGGAGAGGGCGTCCACCTGTTCCCCGTTGACCAGGATATCGAGCTTGACCAGGTCGCTTGGGCGGTAATCGATCAGTTCGTAATCAAAGGAACCGTATCCCTGGGTCACAGATTTGAGTTTGTCGTAAAAATCATAAATTACTTCGGCAAGAGGCAGTTCGCAGGTGAACTCGATCCGCCCGGGCATGGGATAATGGTAGTTGGTGTTCTCCCCTCGCCGCTCCATGCAGAGCGTCATGACTGCGCCCATGTAGCGCTCGGGGATATGAATGGTCGCCTTGATGAACGGTTCTTCTATGCGGTCGATGGAGCCGGGGTCGGGAAAATAGGCCGGGTTGTCCACCTCGCGCATGGTGCCGTCCTTGAGGTAGAACTGGTACTTGACCGTGGGTACTGTAAGAATGAGCGAAATGCCAAACTCTCGCTCCAGACGCTCCTGGACCACTTCCAGGTGCAGGAGTCCTAAAAATCCGCAGCGGAAACCAAAACCAAGGGCTGCAGACGAGTCTTTCTGAAAAGTGAGGGCCGCATCGTTTAGCTTGAGCTTTTCCAGGGCCGCAGCCAGGTCTTCATAATCATCGGTGGAAATCGGATAGATCGATGAAAAGACAACCTGTTGCACTTCCCTGAATCCAGGCAGCGGAGCAGGGCAGGGGTTGTCTTTGAGGGTGATGGTATCACCGGGTCTGGTGTCGGACACGGTCTTGACCCCGGCAATGATATACCCCACCTGGCCGGCACAGAGTTCCTTTTGCGGCTCCCTGGTCAGATGAAACAAGCCCACCTCCTCCACCTTGTACTCGGCCCTGTTGGACATGAAGACGATCTGGTCGCCGGGCCGGAGGCGGCCGTTGATAATCCGGACCGAGATAACCGTTCCCCGATAGGGATCGTAGTTGGCATCAAAGATCAGAGCCTCGAGAGGTTTGTCCGCGTCGCCTTCGGGCGGGGGCAGGTGCCTTACTATGGCCTCAAGCAGCTCATCCACACCCTCGCCGGTCTTGGCTGAACATTTGCAGATCATGTCTGCGTCCAGTCCCAGATCCTCCTCGATGGACCGGGCCACCTTTTCAGGTTCGGCCGAAGGCAGGTCGATCTTGTTGATCACCGGAATGATCTCAAGGTCGTTCTCCATGGCCAGGTAGAGGTTGGCCAGGGTCTGGGCCTCGACTCCCTGGGCGGCGTCGATGAGGAGCAGGGCTCCCTCGCAGGAGGACAGGGCTCGCGAAACCTCGTAGCTGAAATCCACATGTCCCGGGGTGTCGATCAGGTTCAGGGTATAGGTCGTACCGTCCTTTGCCTTGTATGGAAGGCAGATGGTCTGACTTTTGATGGTGATGCCACGCTCCCGCTCGATGTCCATGGAGTCGAGCATCTGATCCTTGAACTCCCGGTCGGTGACCATGCCGCAAAGCTGGATCATCCGGTCGGAAAGTGTAGATTTTCCATGGTCTATATGAGCGATGATGCTGAAATTTCGAATATGCTGCATGGGCAGATAGAAACCTGTGTGAAATTTTTCCGCTTTTTCCGTCGCAGAATGCGATTGGCCAAACCGGGCAGAATTGATAGCATACTTCCGCTGAAAAAAAAACCATTCTGCGTTGTAAGCACGAGAAAACCGGTTGTCAGGGCAAAGGAATTTTGCGATTGACAGTGAATTTTTTTCTCCGATGTTATATTATGCACAAAGTCCCTCCCTGGTTGAGGGATATTTTTTATTGTTGCCTGCGGACAGGTTGCTGAAAATGAAAACATGATGGAACCGGGGACGGTATGGCTTTACAGGATTCTCAAGACTCCCAAGACACCTCGACGGAACTGTTGCCGCGGCAGGTCCACCCCCTGGTCGCCCTGCCGGACGAAGAGAACCTGCCTGCTGTCAGTAATCCTGCCCTGCACCGTTATCTTCAGGAAATCAGTCAATATCCTCTGCTTTCCAGGGAGGAGACCGATGAACTTGCCAGGAGGTTCAAAGAGACCGGCGATCCTGAAGCAGCTTATCGGCTGGTGTCCTCAAATCTGCGCCTGGTCGTCAAGGTTGCCATGGATTTCCAGAAGTACTGGATGCAGAACTTCATGGATCTCATCCAGGAAGGTAATGTCGGACTGGTTCAGGCAACCAAGAAGTTCGACCCTTACAGAGGAGTAAAATTTTCCTATTATGCCGCCTACTGGATCCGGGCCTATATCCTGAAGTTTATCATGGACAACTGGCGTCTGGTCAAGATCGGTACTACCCAGGCCCAGCGAAAGCTTTTTTTCGGCCTCAACAAGGAAAAGAAACTGCTGGAAGCTCAGGGGTTCAAGCCCGACGTCAAGCTGCTGGCTGACCGTCTCAACGTCAAGGAAAGCGAAGTTATAGAGATGAGCCAGCGTATGGACAACTGGGATGTCTCCCTGGAAAGTCCGGTACGTAATGACTCTGAAGACGAGCAGAAAAACTTTCTTCCCTTTGAGGGCCCAGGCATCGAAGAGATCGTTGCCGGCCGGGAAATGCAGGAAAAAATCCGGGCAATACTTTCCAGCCTGAACGACCGGCTCAATGACAAGGAAAAGATGATTCTGGAGTCACGGCTGTTGAGCGACGAGCCCCGGACTCTGCAGGCCATTGCCGATGAATTCGGGATCTCCCGGGAACGTGTGCGCCAGATTGAGGTCAATCTGCTGAAAAAACTCCGCCAGTACCTTGAGAAAGAGCTTCCTGACATCCAGAATTTTTTTGGCGACGACGACCAAGCCCCCACCCCGGATGTCCGAAAATCCGCATCCTGATATCCGTCACCGGCTCCCCCTTGTTTTTACTCGAAGGTCAGAGGAATATGAAAGTACCTCTTCTTGATTTGCAGCCGCAGATGCAGCCGCTGCGTGAAGAAATTCTGACAGCGGTCACCGCTGTCATCGATTCAACCCGCTATATCCTTGGCCCGGAAGTTGTCGGCCTGGAGAACGAGATTGCCGGTTACTGCGGAGCGCATAGTGGCGTTGGGGTGTCCAGCGGTACCGATGCCCTGCTTGTCAGCCTGATGGCGCTTGGAATCGGCCAGGGTGACCTGGTTTTGACCACGCCCTACACTTTTTTTGCCACCATGGGTTCGATCATTCGCACCGGCGCTTTACCGGTTTTTTGCGATATCGATCCTGTTTCCTTTAACCTCGACCCGGAGGCCGTGGCCGGGATCCTTGAAGAAGATTCCCGGAAGGGAAAGCGAATTCGGGCGATCATGCCGGTACATCTGTTTGGCCAGTGCGCCGCCATGGAGAAAATTCTCGACCTGGCCCGCAGCTACGAAGTACCGGTGATTGAAGATGCCGCCCAGGCAATAGGGGCCGAGTATCCGATGATGACCGAGCAGGGTGTTGTCTGGAAACGGGCCGGCAGTATGGGTGACACCGGTTGTTTCTCGTTTTTCCCCAGTAAAAACCTGGGCGGCATCGGCGATGGCGGCATGGTCACCACCAACGATCCTGTCCTGGCCGACCGGCTGCACTCCCTGCGCAACCACGGGGCAGAGTCTAAATATTTCCATGCCAGTGTTGGCGGTAATTTCCGCCTTGATCCCGTCCAGGCAACGGTGCTGCGCATCAAGCTTGCACACCTGGAGTCCTGGCACCGGGGACGACGCCGCAACAGTGAAAAATACCGGCAGTACTTTTCCGATGCCGGCCTGAATGGAAATCCGGTCCAGCTGCCAGAGGCAGTGTACCGTGATTATCCTGGCGCTGCTGAACATAATTTTCACATCTACAATCAGTTCGTCATCCGGGTGCCGCGGCGTGATGAGTTGCGGACCTATCTCCAGGAGCACGAAATAGGGTGTGAGGTGTATTATCCCCTGTGTCTGCACCAGCAGGAATGCCTCAAGTCTCTCTCTACGGAAAGCGGGCGGTTTCCGGTGGCAGAGCAGGCGGCTAAAGAAAGCCTGGCCCTGCCCATCTATCCTGAGCTTTCCGATGCGCAGATCCAATATGTAGTTGAAACGGTACACTCCTTTTATCATCGCTAAGATGTGACCACATCGTGATGAAACCTCATCTGTATAAATATTTCAGCAGTACGGTCCTGCTGTTCTTTCTCCTTGGCCCGGTTCAGGCCGACGACGGAAAGTCCGGAGCCGTTCTCCCGTCAGAGGGTGCTCTTGGAGTTCCGGAGAGGGACATCGCTTATCCTGACCTGCTGGCTCCTGCCTGGAAACAGACCTGGGACCTGGCCCGACAGCTGGTTCGCGACCGCAAGCTGGACGAAGCGCGGATCCAGTACCAGCTCCTGCTTGGGAAGAAACCCGGGGTCGACGAGGCCCGGTGGGAATACACGACAATCCTGATTGAACAAAAACACTGGGACGAGGCTGGCCGCCAGCTCGAACAGTTGCTTGAGCATGACCCTGAAAACGGGAAGTATGTCCTGGCCTTGGCCAGGGTTTCGCTGATGACCGGTAATTATGACCGTGCACTTTCCCTGTACGGACAGTTCTATGAACGCAATCCGGACAGCCCCAGGGCGGTCAATGCCCTGCATGGACTGGTCACGGTACTGGAACGGCAAAAGCGTCCCGAGATGGTGCTGCCCCTGGTGGAACAGCTCATGTTACGCGAACCCCAAAACAGAGCCTTGCAACTCAAGGCGGCCCGGTTGGCCCTGGAGCTTGACAAGGTGGAGCGGGCCCGGAACCTCCTGCAGACTCTTCGTGTCAAAGAGCCGTACAACCCCGAGGTTATCGGCCTGCTGGCCAAGGCCGCGGACCGACTTGGCCTGGTCGGGGAAGCGGCTCTCTGGTACCAGGTCCTGGTCGGACTGGAGCCGGAAAACCAGGAGGCAAACAGGTGGCTGCTCAAGTATTACCATGCCCTGAACCAGCCGGCCATGGAACTGCGCCACGTGGAGGCCCTGCTCAAAGGTAACCCTGAGGACGTATCACTTCTTGAGAGGGCCGGCATGTTGAATATGGAGCTGGGCCAGACCGGGCGGGCCCTTGACTATTTCTATTTCAGCCAGATACTTGATCCGGATAATGAACTGCTTGCCGGGGAAAAGAAAAAAGCCGAGGAAAAACTGGCCCGGGAACTGGTAGCACTGGTGGAAAACCGCGGGGCCGACATGTTGTGGGACGATCTTGACCGGATCACTTCTGACCGGATCGGGGTCTACCGGGCCATGGCCAGGCTGCTTCAGGCCCAGGGCAAGCAGGAGGAACAGATCGCTGTTTTGCGGATACTTTTTCTTGAAAACGGTCTCACTGCGGATGAATGCTGCCTTCTGGCACGTCTGCTCCAGGATCGCGGTCAGGGGACGCCACCGGATTGCTGCCAGCCTGCAGCAAACAGCCCCGGGAAAGACCTGGAGAGAAAGGACAACACTCCTTGATCTCGGACGAAATCCTTGTTTTTGGATAGACACTAACTTGTAACTTATACTTGTTGTACGGTATTGGAGGAGGACTGACAATGGTAGAGCGAATTCCGATGTCAAAAACCGGGCATCAGCGTCTTCGTGAAGAGCTTGACCGGCTTGAGCGCGTGGACCGGCATGAGGTGGTCAAGGCCATCGAGATTGCCCGGGCCCATGGTGATCTCAGTGAAAACGCCGAGTATCATGCGGCCAAGGAACGACAGGGGATGATCGAGGGGCGGATCATGGAGCTCAAGGATAAGCTTGGCCGAGCCGAGGTTATCGACTGTTCGCAGGTCCGTTGCGACAAGGCGGTCTTCGGTACGGTGGTGACCCTGGTGGATATGGACACGGACGAGGAGGTTACCTACCAGCTTCTGGGTCCGGAAGAGGCTGATGTAAAAAAAGGTTCGATTTCGGTGCTTTCTCCCCTGGGGCGCTCCATCCTGGGCAAGGAGGTCGGTGACGAGGTGGTGACCAAGACGCCGGGCGGAGTGCGAGAATTCGAGGTGGTCGATATCAGGCCCGCACCGGTGGAATAAGACAGGTCAGGCTCGATCCTCAGGTTTTTTCTCTCCCGGGGTCAGGATACCGAGTTGAAAAATGTCGGTTACCTGCCTGGCTGTTTCCTCGACCGTATATTCTGTTTCCAGGTTGAGGTTCCATATCCTGGCTATTTCGTCCAGGGCCCCGAAAATCGCCCTTTTGGCGATACCGGGCAGGATGTCCTGGCGAAAGACGTTTTCTTCCTGCCCTTTTTTTATGATTGACGAGACTATATTGACGTATTCGCTGAACTTGTTGTTGCGGTAATCGCGGATCAGCTTGTTGGTCTGCCTGAGCTCGATCTGGATTACCTCGGCCAGGTTGCGATTTTTTTTCATCTCCGTCAGATGTTTGGTGATGAAGATCTCCAGCATCCGCCGCGGATCGTCTTCCTTGGCCAGCAGACCGGTCATCTGATCGACAAGGCGCCCTATTTCCTGTTCGAATACCGAAATCAGGATGTCAAATTTATTGTTGAAATAAAGATAGATCGTACCGTCTGCTACCTTGGCTTCCTTTGCAATATCGGAAATCCTGGCATTGAAAAAACCTTTTTTGGCGAAAACTTTAGTGGCGGCACGAATGATTTTTCCGTGTTTGTCTACTGATTTCATTATGTTATGCAGAGGAAATGTGAAGACGATAATGAATGAGTGTTCATTCTTTAAGGTAACAGAGTGTTTTGTCAGGTGTCAAGTAAAAGAGAAATTGGTGAAATCGCGAAGTGAATTTATCTCTTTTCAGGGCGATCCTGGATGTTCCGATGTTGAGTGTGTTCCCGGTTTCTGCTACATTGACCCGAAACAAAGATCAGAAAGAGGGTAGAAGGAATCAGGGAGGGCTTCTGGAAGCCTGCAGCGACAAGCGGTGTGTCGAAGGGACGACTGTGTAGAGCACGGTAAATATAGCAGGCTCCTGCGGGTTTGTTCCCAACCCTGAGTTAAGCCGTTTTTCCAGGCTGTCCGAGGGCGGGTTCCTCCTGATGTTCTTTTTTCTTCTGGTCCAAGCGCCCGCAAATTGAGATGGATGAGGCGGGTACCACAATGCATGGAGGGAATTTTTTATGAAAGTTCTGGTAATCGGCTCCGGAGGCCGGGAACACGCACTGGTGTGGAAACTGCGCCAGTCGGAAAAGGTTAAACAGATCTACTGCGCCCCGGGTAATGCCGGGATTCGGCGACAGGCGGAATGCGTCGATATCGCTGCCAATGATCTTCAGGGGCTGCTTGCGTTTGCCCTTAAGGAAAAGATAGATCTCACTGTGGTCGGCCCTGAGGATCCCCTGACCCTGGGTATCGTCGATTTGTTTGAGGAGAACGGCTTGCGCATATTTGGCCCCAGTAAACAGGCGGCCGAACTGGAAGGGTCCAAGGTGTTCACCAAGAACTTTCTGAAAAAATACGACATTCCCAGCGCTGCCTACAAGGTGTTCACCAAACCAGGGGCCGCCAAAAAATATATCGAAAAGATCGGCGCACCCTGCGTGGTGAAGGCCGACGGTCTGGCCGCCGGCAAGGGGGTTGTCGTGGCTTATACCAAGGCCGAGGCCAAGAAGGCCGTGGATCTGATTATGAAGGAGAAGGCTTTTGGTGAGGCTGGCAGCCAGGTGATCGTGGAGGAGTTTCTTGTCGGCGAAGAAGCCTCGTTCATCGCCTTCACCGATGGCAGGACGGTTCTTCCCCTGCCGTCCTCCCAGGACCACAAAGCCATTTTTGAGGGCGACCGGGGGCCGAACACCGGTGGCATGGGCGCTTATTCGCCTGCTCCTGTGGTTACCAGGGAACTCGAGATGCGAATCATGAACGAGGTGATGTTGCCGGTCATTCGCGGGATGGAGACCGAGGGACGTCCTTACAAGGGTATGCTGTACGCCGGGATGATGATCAATGGCGACCGTATGGATGTGCTGGAATTCAACTGCCGTTTTGGCGACCCTGAATGCCAGCCGCTGATGATGCGGCTCAAATCAGACCTGGTGGACATATTCGAGGCAGCCATTGATGAAAAGCTGGAAGAGATCGAGCTTGAGATCGATCCCCGCCCGGCAGTCTGTGTGGTCATGGCCTCCCAGGGTTATCCGGGAAAGTATGTTACGGGCAAACCCATCACCGGTTTTGTCAAGGCCTCGCACATGAAGAATGTCATGGTTTTCCATGCCGGGACCGCCATCAAGAACCGTCGCACCGTTACGGCCGGTGGTCGGGTCCTTGGCGTGACCGCCATTGGTCAGGACATCTCCGACGCGATCAAAACTGCCTACGAAGCCGTAGGAGTGATCCATTGGGACGGCTGTTACTACCGCCGCGATATCGGTCACAGGGCTCTGCAGAGACTGTGGAAAAAAGATGCACCGGCGGTGGCCATTGTCATGGGCAGTGATTCGGATCTGCCGGTCATGGAGGCGGCGGCAGATTTTCTTGACTCAGTGGGAATCAAACACAAGGTCATGATTTCTTCGGCTCACCGCACCCCGGAAGCGGCGGCAAGTTTTGCGAAAAACGCCAGGGACGAAGGAATCAAAGTGATCATCGCCGGTGCCGGCATGGCAGCTCACCTTGCCGGCGTGCTCGCTTCACACACCACGCTGCCGGTTATCGGCGTACCCATTGACGCCTCTCCCTTAAACGGACTGGACGCCCTGCTCTCAACGGTCCAGATGCCGCCGGGCATTCCAGTGGCAACCATGGGGATCGGCAAGGCAGGGGCCAAGAATGCCGCGGTTCTGGCGGCCCGCATCCTTGGGCTTGAAGACCAGAAAATCACTTCGGCCCTGGAGCAGTTCAGCCGCGAGATGGCCGAACAGGTGAGTCGGAAAAACGAAGCCCTTGGCAGGTGAAGAAAAGGCAATTGCCAAACAGGTTGAGCAGGCGGTTTCGATCCTGAGGCAGGGAGGGGTTGTTGCCTTTCCCACCGAGACCTACTATGGCCTGGCTGTGGATCCATTCAATGACCAGGCCCTGAAGAGTCTTTTTACCCTCAAGAAACGGGCCAGCGACAAGCCGGTGCTGGTTCTTGTCCGGGAGCCGGAGGAAATCAGATCTCTGGTGGCCTCGGTCCCTCCTGTTTATGAACAGCTGATCTCGATGTTCTGGCCCGGCCCCCTGACCCTGGTCTTTCCCGCCCGTCCGTCGCTGTCGCGCCGGCTGACGGGAGGGACAGGTACCATTGGTATCAGGCAGTCGCCACATCCGGTGGCCATGGCCCTGACCACAGCATTTGGTGGCCCGATCACTGCCACCAGTGCAAATATATCCGGTCAGCCGCCAGCCTGCTCGGCTGACATGGTTCGATCCGGGTGTCACATCAAGCCTGACTTTATCCTCAACGGCGGACGCACCACAGGCAGCTGCGGCTCCACACTGGTCTCCCTGGACAGGGAGGGACAATTGTGGTGCCTTCGCGAAGGAATGCTTCCTCTGGAATTGATCAACCGGCGGATTTACCCCCTTCGGGTCCGCCGTATGCTTCAGCAGGATGGTTCAGGTATAAGATGATGGCCGGTAAAAATTTGAGCCCAGGTAACGTGGCAGAGGGGTGTTGAACGTGCAATACGCTGCCAAAGCACTGTCCTGAAACAGTCACGAACTTTGACTTTCCGAAACCTGATGGTTTCCTGAATCAACGCGAGAAGGCAGGAGAGGGATGGCTGATCTACAATGGAACAGGGACTTTGCCCTGGAACAGACCGGAGGGGATGAGGAGCTGCTCAAAGAGCTTGTAGGGCTGTTCATGTCTTCATCGGCTGAAGATCTCGAAAAAATTAAAAACGGAGTGGCAACCGGGAACCCGGAAGAAGTGAGCAAAGCTGCCCACAGTATCAAAGGCGCATCGGCCAGCCTCGGGATCGACGCGATCCGGGAACTGGCCCTGGCCATGGAGGAGGATGCCCGGCAGGGTTCGATTTCCGTAGCCAGTAACCGCCTGGCCGAGCTTGAAGAATTGCTTTTGCAGGTGCAGGATATATAATCGTACCGATAAAAAACGGGCCAGCCTGTTTTGCATCAGGGAAACAGGCCGACCCGTTGTCGGGAGAATGTATTTGAAAGTACCTATTTACTCTTCGATGCCACAATCCGTCCCTTCGCATTCAACCTCGGCAACCAGGAAGCTGGCCTTGTAACCATGCTTTTTCAGCTCCTGGGCAGCCATGTCTGCCCGGGCGCCGGTGGTGCAGTGAACAAAAATCTCCTTGTCTTTGGGGAGTTCATCAAGTCTGCTTCCCAACTCGTCGAGCGGGATGTGGATGGCTTTTGCAAATTTCCCCTCGGCCGCCTCTTCGTGAGTCCTGACATCGAGGATCGTCACGTTTTCAAGCTCTCCTTCGAGCGCTTTTTCAAATCGTGCCAGAGTCACTTCTCCCTTGCCCGGCTTGCGCTTCCACTTTATCTCGGTAACCACCGGGCCCTGTTCAAGCGTGCCGCCTGATTTGAGCCACCCCTCAATGCCACCCGGTACCAGGGATACTTTCTTGAATCCTTCCTGGCGCAGAAGTTCCCAGGCCCTGACAGCTTCCTTCTCCCGGTCACTGTAGAGGATAACGGGTGCTTTGAGCGGGATTTCATCGATTGCATCGTCGAGTTCGGACGCCGGGATGGATACGGAACGTGGGATACGTCCGGCCTGATCCTTATCAGTATCACGCAGGTCGATGAGAACAATGTTTCCTTTACCGACAAACTCATAACTGGCATAGGTGGGATATCCCGCTTTTATCCACCCAGGCTCGCCAGCAAGCAGGACACGTACGTTGGTATAGCCCAGTTTTTTCGCCAGACCGGCGGATTTGGTGGACATACCTCAGGTAGGCCCTCCGCAGTAAAAGATGAGCAGGCGATCCTTGTCTGTCGGTAACAGGGAAGCCAGTTCCTTGAACTTGTCCACCGGGATTGAAACAGCCCCGGGAAGGTGTGATGCGTGATACCGTTTGGCCGGCCTTGAATCGATCAGAGCAAGGTTTTGCCTGTCATCAAGGAGGGCCTTGAGTTCGGCCGGTTTGATTTCAGTGACCCCGGCAGGCAGCTTGGCCAGCTTGGGCTTGATGGACAGAGCGTAGAGATCCTTACCGCGTTTTTCGCACTTGATGATGGCGGCGTGGCCTTTGACAGCGAAATCGAGGCCCTTTGTCCGGTCATCGAACTTGACCATGACCGTCTTGCTCTTGTCCCCTTTGCCCACCTTGATGGAAATGGTTCTGGCCTTGTTCGACCTGCCGACCACCTTGCCCTTCAGGACCTTGTCGCTTACTTTAGCCTTGGTTGCCGGGGCCAGGGTGGTGGTGTTCTGGCCGGGACCGGGTTGCACGCAGCCATAGGTGAACAACGAAATCATAATGCACAGGGGCGCCAGTCGGCGCAGTGACTTTTTCATCGGGAACCTCCGTTTTGATGATTCTGTGTTGGCGAATGGATCAATTGGATTATCATCATGGATTAGCAAAGAGGATGCCAGTTGTCTCTCAAGGTATGCACAGAGATAAATCCTAATCTTTTCATCATGTTGGTGTTTATTTTTCTTTTTCTGTCCGTGGATCTGCCGGTTGCTGTGTTAATGTTTTCGTTGTGTTGTGTTAATAGTAACAGTTAACAGTTAACTGATGTCTTGTCGGGCCGTCCGGCGGTATGTTTCCAGGGAGACCTGGGCTGGTGCGGCACAGTATGTCCCGGTCCTGTGGCAAGGTTTTGAGCGGTTTCAGGGTCAGGATGAAGAGACGAGCAAAGGAGGAAACATGGAACGGGTAGATGTAACCATAAATGGATATTCCGTGGATTTTGATACCGCCCGGCAGGTAGCCGCTTTGCTGGCCTCCCGGGACAACGAGTACACCACACTGGTAGCCTGGAGTGACCGGAAACGGAACACCCATTCACCCCAGTGCCTGAAGTGCGAGATCAAGGGTGAACCGGGCTGGGAGGTCTATGGACGCAACCATGCAGGGAGACTGCGGATCAGCTTCAACGACGATCTCTTTGTCTTTATCTACAGCTAAACTGCCAGGGGAGAAGAATTTTATTCCACCCGATGGCAGGTCTCTTCGAGTTTCTGCCACTTGCGAGCCAGCCTTTTCTCGGATACAGGCATGGCTGTGCCCAGCTCCGGCGCAAAGACCGCCACCTTGAACTCTTCAACCATTTGCCTGTATTCCCTGATGAGCTGCTCGCAGGCCCCGCTCCGGTGCCCGGCCGGAGGGAGATGGTCAAGCCTGTGCAGGGCCCTGGCCAGGTGCCGGGCTTTCTGCTCATCCTTGGCCGGGTCCTGTTCCGCCCTCTGGATCCGCAGCGACAGGGCGCGAAGATACCTGTTGGTATGGATTATATCGTTATAGACCAAGGTGTGGAGAAAATCCGGGGGCAACAGCCTGTCCACTTCCTGGAACCAGGCATCAAACCGCTCCTGGACAAAATGTCGCTGTCTTCGGGCACGCTCGCCCCAGGAATGTATTTCCGCCTGGACCTCCCTTCGTACCCGTATCAGCAAAAGCACCTCGTCCAGGAGCGGCTTCAGGCTGCGAAATAATCCTTTTTCCCTCACCCGGGTGACAGTACGCTCGAACTGCTCCCTGTCCGGCAGGTCCGAGGTGGTCACCCCAAAGACGCCATCCAGGAGAAATCCCTCCAGGGCCTCCCGGTTTTTCCTTTCCGTACCCTTGATACCCAATGCGATCCAGGAGCCGCTGTGGGTGGTGAAGGCTACCTTGCACTCCCGGCGCACAAGTTTCATTTCCCCTGGAAACTGCAGGCTGTAGAGGAAACGCAGGCCTGATCGGTTCTGCTCCCGGCTTTTTTCCCGGTCCTTTATGCAGCGGAGAGTAAGGCACTGCCTGGCTTCGTCGATGAACAGGGTCGGGAAATAGAGCTCAGCAAGTTTGCCCTGGCTGTCGTGGATGGGGATCTGTGCCGGAATACCATCAAAATCCCACGTCCGGATATTTTCGCGTTCGGGCAGGGATACCTTGCTCCCGGGTGTGGTCTTTGCGCTGTGTTGAGGCTGGCCATTCGCCGCGGCCAGGATTTCCTGGAAAGACCGGCTGGTGGTCATGGTTTTCCCCCGGCTGTCCAGGAGCCGGTATCGCATGCGCAGGTGGATCGGCAGGGAAGAGGTCTGCCAGTCGGTCCTTTTTACGGTAACGTGATACTGCTTGAGTAAAGCCTTTTCGATGGCCGGGTAGAGGGAGCCCCGGTAGAGCGTTACCCCGTCCAGTATGCGGTCCACTGCCTGGGGCAGCGGGACCAGCAGCCGGCGCAATCGTTTGGGTAATCCCTTGAGCAGATGAAGAATCTTATCAGGCAGCAGTCCGGGAACAAGCCATTCAAAAATTTCGGGCCTGAGCTGGGCCACGCATTGCACCGGGATGTCCACGGTCACGCCGTCCGCCTCATGGCCCGGTTCGAACCGGTAATGAAGGGTAAGGGGACCCTGCCCGGTCTGCATGGTTTCCGGAAAGAGATAGAGCTCCTGTTCTTCCGGTACTCCATGACAGATATCCTTTTCACACATACGGAGAAAACGATCATCTCTGTTTCGGTTCTGCCTGAGGAACCGGTTGAGCGTGAATCGGTCATGGACCCAGGCCGGCAGCCGCTGGTCGTAAAAGTCGTAGAGTACCTGCTCATCAACCATGATTCCGCGGCGGCGTACCCGCTCCTCCACTGCTGTTATCTGCTGGCAGAGGGCCAGGTTATGCTTTAGAAAAGAATAGTTGCCGCCAAGTCTGCCGCTGACCAGGGCCTCCTGGATAAATATCTGCCGGGCCTCCTCGCGTTTTTTTCTGCTGATTCGACCATAGGCTACCTTTCGTGCGGCGGTCAGAACCAGGCCAAAAAGGGTGACCTTTTCAAAGGCGATGACCTGGCCAGGTTTCTTTTCCCAATGTGGATCGGACCAGGAGCGGCGACAGAGTTCCCCGCCCAGGCGCTCCAGCCAGTCCACATTGATGTTGGCGGCGGTCCGGGCAAAGAGGCGGGAGGTAGCGACAAAATCAGCGGCCACGATCCATTCTCCACCCCGGTTGTACAGGGTTGAGCCTGGAAAAAGCATGACCTCCCGCCCTCCGGCAGCCTGATAGATATTTTTTGTTTTTGTTTTTGTTTTTGTTTTTACACGTGTTTTTGTCTCTGGTTTGTTGTTGTCGGAAGCATCCTCCCCATTATTTTTTTTTCTGGCAATATTTCTCAGAAATCCGGCCACCAGAGCCTGGTGAACGGCCTCGTAGGACGCGTCCTCCCTGTTTTCCCGGAAACCCTGCTGTTCCTTCAGGATACGACGGATCTGGGCGTGGACGTCCATCCATTCCCTCATCCGCTGCCAGGACAGGAAGTTTGCCTTGCAGAACTTGCGCAGTCGCGACATGGAGCCTGTCTTTTCACCGGTATGATGGAAACGGTCCCAGATGTTGAGCAGGGTGAGGAAGTCGGATTTCGGATGAAGAAACCGGAGGTGCGCAGCCTTGGCTTTGTCCAGTTGCTCCGCCGGCCTGATTCTGGGATCCATAATGGATAGCGCGGCGGCTATGACCTCGATCTCCCGAAGAGCACCCAGGGATTCTCCCTCGATAATTATACGGGAGATGCAGGGGTCAAGGGGCAGTTTGGCCATGAGTTTTCCGCGACTGGTCAGTTGATTTTTTGCGTCGAGTGCCCCGAGTTCACGGAGAATGGTATATCCCTCGTTGACAGCCCGGGGCGAGGGTGGATCGATAAAGGGGAATTTGCGGGGATCTCCGAGCCTTAAGCTTATCATCTGGAGAATGACTTCGGCCAGGTTGGAACGCTGTATCTCCGGCAGGGTGTACTCGCTGCGGGAAAGGTAATCTTCCTTGCTGTACAGCCGGACACAGATCCCTGGTCCGGTCCGTCCGCAGCGACCGGCGCGCTGGTCACAGCTGGCCCGGGATATTCGGGTGACATGCAGGCTGGTTGTTCGGGCCCGGACATTGTACCTGGCCAGCCGGGCCAGTCCGGTGTCCACCACGTAGCGGACGCCTGGTACGGTGATGGATGTTTCTGCCACATTGGTGGCGACAATGATCTTTCGCCTCGGGCTGGGCTTGAAAATTTTGCGCTGGTCCCGTCCCTGCAGTCGGCCAAAGAGAGGCATGATCTCGTGATTGTCCAGTTGGTGGTGCAGTCCATCCATGGTGTCATGGATGTCACGTTCCGTTGGCATGAAGACCAGGATATCTCCCGGCTCGGGCCGCCGGGCAAGGCGGATGGTTTCCCGCACAGCCAGGTCTACGCAGGACTGGGCGGTTTCATCCAGGACTTCATCCACGTACTCGATGGTCACCGGATGATTGCGGCCTGAAACCTTGATAACCGGTGCCTTGAAATGATCGCTGAATTTATCAGTGTCGATGGTGGCCGAGGAAATGATCAGCTTGAGTTCCGGCCGGCGGGAAAGAAGCTGTTTAAGGTATCCCAGGAGAAAGTCGATGTTGAGGCTGCGTTCGTGGGCCTCGTCGATGATCAGCACGTCATAGGCAGACAGCAGTCGGTCACCACGGCTTTCGGCCAGCAGGATACCGTCGGTCATGAACTTGATCCGGGTCGCGGGAGAGGTATGATCCTGAAAACGAATCTTATAGCCGGCAATCCCGGCTTCACCCAGTTCTTCTGCTACCCGTTCGGCCACAGCCACGGCGGCGATCCGCCGGGGCTGGGTGCAGCCGATGATACCCTTCTTGGCACCCAGACCGGCCTCAAGACACATTTTGGGCAGCTGGGTGGTCTTGCCTGAACCGGTGTCGCCGGCGATGACCAGAGCCTGGTGGTTGCGGATGGCCTGGACAATTTGTTCCCGTTTTGCGGAGATAGGGAGTTCGGGCGGATAGTGAAGACGCATGAAACTTTGTCGACAGGTTGTTCGAGGGGGTTTTTGGGTTTGGGCATTGATTGTCCCATTCAAAAAATATACACTGAATGGCAAAGAACAGACAGTCTTTTCATGCCCATACCCGAAACGCACCCCGGGTATGGAAAAACAGCGGCATCCTGATCGGGACCCGACAATGCTCGGTCCCGGGTTGAGCTGCCGCAGGGAGGGGAGAACATAATGAAAAAAATCCGTAAGGCCGTCATTCCGGTGGCCGGGCTTGGAACTCGCTTTCTGCCTGCCACAAAGGCCATTCCCAAGTAGATGCTGACCATCGTCGACCGGCCGACGATCCAGTATATCGTTGAAGAGGTGGTGGCCTCGGGGATTGATGAGGTGATTCTGATCACAAGTGCCGGTAAATCAGCGATTGAAAACCATTTTGATTACGATTTTCAGCTCGATACCGTTCTCAGGGAAAAGAACAAGACCAGCCTGCGCCGCGAACTGCAGGATATCTCCAATTTAATCGATATAGTTTCAGTTCGTCAGAAAGAACCCCTGGGCCTGGGCCATGCCATCTGGATGGCCAGGAACGTGGTCGGCGACGAACCGTTCCTGGTCTTGCTTGGTGACGACCTGGTCCGCAGTCAGGTTCCCTGTTGCAAACAGATGATTGACCTTTACTCTCAGGTTCAGGAATCCATTGTCGCCATTCAACGGGTTCCCATGGACCAGACATATCAGTATGGTATCGTCGAGGGCGAGGAGACCGACCTGGAACGGACCTTCAAGGTGCGCCGGATGGTGGAAAAACCCGCTCCCGGGACCTCGGACTCGAACATGGCCATTATCGGCCGTTATTTGCTCATGCCGGAAATATTTGAATTTCTAGAAAAAACAACACCGGGCCATGGGGGAGAGATCCAGCTTACCGATGCCCTGCTTGCCCTTTCCAACAGACGTGGTATGTATGCCTATGAATTCGAAGGCCGCCGATACGATGCCGGAGACAAACTGGGCTACCTGAAGGCCATAGTTGATTTTGCCCTCGAGCATCCAAGCCTCGGGGAACCGTTTAGAGATCATCTGCAAAAATGCTGTGAATCTGGCAGCTAATCGGCACCACCAGCAAACAAACCTGTTCATGACCTTACGGCCCTGTCCTTGTCCTCAAACATTCATTACGAGGTGGCGGTTACCGCCCCTGTCCGTCATACCCTGACATACGCCGGTCCACTCCGGTTGCCGGATCCAGTTCCTGTCGGCATGCGGGTCCTGGTTCCCATGGGACGACGGCTGGTGACCGGCTATGTCCTCGATCATCTCAGCCCGGATCCTGATGTTCCATACGAGATCAAACCCATAGCCCGGTTGCTGGACCCGGAGCCCCTGGTGCCCGAAAACCTGATTCCCTTCTGCCGCTGGGTGGCCGAATATTATCATCATCCCATAGGTGACGTCCTGCGAACCGCCCTTCCTGCAGGCTTGACCACCAGGAACACCCTGGAAATTATCCTGACCGACAGGGGCAGGGAAGTGCTGGGAGTCCCGGATGACAGTGAGAGTGAACTTCCCTGGCTCAGAGAGTTGCTGACCCGGGGACGGCTGTCTGATACATCCATCCGGAGCCATGCCATAAACAAGGATACCGGTTGCAAACGGATTCTCCGGCAGTGGGAAGAAAAAGGCCTTGTCATAAGGCGCCCTGGTATCCGTCAGGATGGGGTCCGGGGTCGACGGGAAACCGTGGTGATCGGCATGGGAATGGTGGATGGAAAACCAGAGGAAAAAGCGCTCTCCCGTTGGAGAAGCGCACTTGTCAAAGACCACACGGACCTGAAAAAATCAGAGCTTCGCACCCTGGATCTCTATCTTGCCTGCTGCCTGCGGCTTGGCAGCCTTGAGGTACCGAGGCCTGAGATGACCAGGGTCTATTCCGGTGCTGGAAAGGGGGTGCACTCACTGGTGGCGAGGGGAATTTTCGCCCTTGAAGAGCGGCGGGTCTACCGCGATCCCTTTGGCCGCGTTCCGGATTACCTGCCCAAGCCCGAGCATCTCACCCCGGAGCAGGAACAGGTTTTGGCCCGGCTCGAGCCTGTACTGACAGATAAAATTTTCCAGACCTTCCTTCTCCATGGCGTCACCGGCTGCGGCAAGACAGAAGTTTATCTGCAGTCTGCTACCAGGGTGCTTGATGCAGGGGCAGATGTTCTCGTCCTGGTCCCGGAGATCGCCCTGGCCTCCCAAATGGAGGCCCAGTTCCATGCCCGTTTCAAGGGGTTGCTGGCCGTACTCCACAGCGGGCTCTCAGCTGGAGAACGTTTTGACCAGTGGCAGCGGATCCGGCAGGGTACTGCCCGGGTGGTACTGGGAGCCCGTTCTGCAGTTTTTGCGCCTTTGCGAAATCCCGGTCTCATTATTGTTGATGAGGAACATGAGCCGGCCTACAAGCAGGAAGATAATCTGCGATACCATGGCCGGGATCTGGCTGTCATGCGTGGTAAGATGGCCGACTGCCCGGTACTTCTGGGCTCGGCGACCCCTTCGGTAACCAGTTACCACCATGCCAGGAAGGGTAAGTATATCCTGCTCACCATGAAAAATCGGGTCCAGGACCAGGAACTGCCCCGGGTAGAGGTGATCGATCTTGCCTCGGTGCAAAGGTCACGGCCGGATCTTTTTTTTTCCGATCGCCTGATTCAGGCGTTGCGGGAAAATCTGGAAAAACGCCAGCAGAGCCTGCTTTTTGTCAACAGGCGTGGCTTTTCGTCCTTCATGCTCTGCCAGGACTGCGGGCAGATACTCCAGTGCCGCCACTGTCGTGTTTCGTTGACAATGCATCGTGCACCACAAAAACTGGTGTGCCATTACTGCGGTTATACTCTGCGTCCTGATGTGATCTGTCCTTCCTGCGGAGCCGGAAAACTGATCGGTCTGGGGCTGGGATCCGAACGGATTGAACAGGAGGTTCTCCAGCTGCTGCCCCATGCCCGGGTGGCGCGGCTGGACAGCGACACGGCCGGTAGCGGTGGAAGAAAAAAGTATCTTTCCATACTGCAGGCTGTGCGTAATCGGGAAATCGATATACTGGTGGGAACCCAGATGATTGCCAAGGGGCTTCATTTTCCGGGCATGACCCTGGTGGGAGTGGTCTGGGCCGACAGCGGACTGGGAATGCCCGATTTCCGGGCCCCGGAGCGGACCTTTCAGCTTCTGGCCCAGGTCACCGGCCGCGCCGGACGGGGAGAGTACCCTGGACATGTGATCATCCAGACCCATCAGCCCGCCCATTATGCTATCGAATGCGCCCGGACCCACGACTATGACGGCTTTTTCAATCAGGAGCTGCTGCTTCGCCGTGAACTTGGATATCCTCCGTTCGCCCGCCTGGTCAATATCCGTCTCAGTGGCCGAAGTGATGGCCGGGTACAGCAGGCAGCCAGGACAATAGCCACCTTTCTTCGTCAGTGTCTGGCCGGGGACGATGTGGAGCTCCTCGGGCCGGCTCCGGCGCCACTGGCCAAACTGCGTGACCGCTATCGTTGGCAGATGCTGCTCAGAAGCCACCATCCAGCTCTCCTGCACAAGCTCTGTTGTCAGCTGCTTAAGGAACAGTCAAGCCTCTGTCCCGCCACAATACGGCTTGGCCTTGATGTTGACCCTGAAAATATGATGTGAAAACTGATAACCAGCTTTGGTTAACCGGTCGCGATCCGGAGAAACAAGACAAAATCTATGGCCGGCCGTCCATGAAGCGGAAAGCTGGTGCTGCCTCGTGTTGCCTGTTGCAATAATGGATGTGTGGTTGCGAGGGTTGAAAAGAGGCGACCCGGCAGGAAAAGGAGGGGAAACCTGCCGGGTCATTAAGGAGGAGACTATATGATAAAAAGCGGTATCGCTTGAATGGTCCCTGTCGCTATGGCGTTTGTCGTTTTTCTTTGTTGCTCTGGTTATAGCCAAAATCGTGCCAAAAAAAAGATTTATCGGTAACATATTGCTATTGCAGAACTTTTTTTATTGCGACAGCTATGGAGAAAAAAGAACTGAATCGGTGGAGGGAGTGGATGGGTAAAAAATATACATCCAGCCGGTCCGGCTGGGTAAAATTTACCCGTCCCGGGATGTTTATCCGGTACCTGGGTCGCACATGGACCGGTGAGCAATGGTCTTTTTCGTCGCCCTTTCATGTCACGACAACTGGAGACTATCTTGCATGAACGGACGACAGGAAAAACTGATGAAATTCTTTACCCGTCCACGTCTGCTCTATGTGTCTCCATGGCTGCTTGCCGCGGCTACTGGTCTGCTCGTTCTCATTGTTGTGACCTTTGCGCTCAGTAATATCCGGCGCGAAAAAGAGCTCATGACCACCTCCATGCTCCAGAAGGCCGCCACCCTCATGCGCGTGCTTCATTCCGGATCCCGGGCTGCCTATCTGTCCGATCTGCGCCGGGGCGGCTGGCTCTCGGACTCGTGGGAAGTGTACGTGCAACGGGTTATTGATCACGTTGCCGAGTCTCCGGATATCAAATTCCTGGGCGTGGTTGACGAACAGGGACGGGTCATCGCCTGGAGTGACAAGAAACTGACCGGCTCAACCATCTCCTTTGTTCGCCCCCCGTCCCCGACCAGGCAGTCGGAGAATCAGTCCTCCCTGGTGTTTGAAATTATCGGCACGGGAGAGGAAAGGGTCTTCGAGGCTGTCCGGCCTTTCACTCCCTACCGGCCTGTCATTCCACCCTCACCGTTTAAACAGCACCCGAACCAGGATTTCAGTCCTGATTCCAATCGGTATTACGTGGTAGTCGGGCTGGATATGCGCGACTATGATCAGACCTTAAGCAGGCTTCGCTTCCAGATTTTGATGATGTCACTGGCCATGCTCATGGTCGGTACCGGCGGATGGCTTTCCCTGGCTGCGGTCCAGGGATACCGGGTATCACAGCGTACCTTGCAGGAGATTCAAGCCTTTACCAGCCTGTTGATCGCCAGACTGCCGGTCGGCATCATCGCCACGGACAGCAAGGGCAGGATCTCTACCTGGAACCAGGCCGCTGCTGCCGTCATCGGACGGGAGGAGCGGGAAACCAAGGATAAGCGCCCCGATGAAGTCCTGCCAGTGGAGCTGGCCTCCTTTTTTTGCCGCGAGGTGCGCGACGGCCACTGTGCTTCCCAGGTTCGCCAGGACGGGGAGATCAGGCTGCGTATCAATGATAAGGATGTGGTCCTTTTTTGTAGCCGCATCATGATTTTTGATAATGAAAACAGATACACCGGCCAGGTGCTGCTGCTGACTGACCTGACCATGCTCAAGATGCTCGAACAGGAGATGCGGGAAAATGAACGCTTGGCTGCGGTGGGAAGGATGGCGGCCGGAGTGGCGCATGAGGTGCGCAATCCGTTGAGTTCGGTCAAGGGCCTGGCCTTGCTGCTCAAAGGGAAATTTGGGGAAGGAAGCCGGGAAAAGGAGACTGCTGACCTGCTGATCAAGGAGGTGGAGCGGATGAACAGGACCATCTCCGAGCTCCTCAGCTTCGCCCGGCCCATGCCACTGCAGACCAAGCCGGTGGACCTGCAGGAGCTGGTTGCCAAGGTCATGCGTCTCATGGAGCATGACATCAGGTCAAGCGGCATTGAGGCAACTTTTGAAGCACCGGACGGCCTGCAAGCCGTAGCCGGAGATCCGGACCGGCTGCAGCAGGTCTTTATCAATATTTTTCTCAATGCAGTTCAGGCCATGCCCGATGGTGGCAATCTCAGTGTCAGGGCCAGCACCGACGATGGAGCCACCGTCCTTGTAACAGTGCAGGATACGGGCTGCGGCATGGACAGCGCCACTCTGCAGCAGGTTTTCTATCCCTACTTTACCACCAAGGACCAGGGAAACGGTATCGGCCTGGCCATTTCCCAGAAAATCATCGCTGACCACGGCGGCACGATTCAGATACGCTCGGTCCCGGGTCAGGGGACAGAAGTGATCGTGGAGCTGCCTGCCTTTTCAGGTTGACCCGCTCAGTTGTTTCCAGGTTCCCGGCTGAAATTCTGATCGAGAAACTCGCATTCGACCGGAGTCAGGTCAAAACGGAGTTCCGCCTCGCGGATAAGTTGAGCCCTGTTTTTTTTGCAGTCGGACTGCACCATTTCACTGACCCAGCGAAGGGCTTTTTTCAGGTTGGCCGAAGGCGGCTGTGTACACTGTGCGTTACCCATGTTTCCTCCCGGCAGGCCGGTGAAGCCTTGCCTTGCCATGTACCATGGTTATAGTCTACCTGGAAGTCTCCGACAGGACACAATGCGTTCCTTCCCGGAGAGAACAATTTTCATGTTTTGCTGTGGCTGGCGAACCAGGCCCAGCCATACTGGTTCGTGGAAAAACCAAGTATACCCGCCTGACATGGGATTGCCCAATACTTTTCCCTCTGATCAGGAGGGCATCGGCTTGACTGGCACCAAACGCCAGTGCTACAATTGAGTTGGACCACAAGGCAACAGGGGATGGACACCATGGAAAGCCTGACAGGATATTTTCTCATCTCGACACCGCAGATGCCCGACCCGCGTTTTCAGGAGCAGGTTATCTATATCTGCGCCCATAACGAGGAAGGCGCCATGGGGCTGGTCATCAACAATCCGCACCCCGAGATCACGCTGCTTGATGTGCTGCATGGGGCCAATATGCCCATTCCTGAAGGAGTGCCGCCGCCGGTGTACTTGGGTGGACCAGTGGAAATGGAGGCCGGGTTCATACTCTACAGTGGATACGGAAAATCCCGCCTCTCTCTGGAGATAACCACAGACATCCACCTTTCCCGGGACGCCGCTCTGTTGCAGGATATTGCCCTTGGAAAAGGCCCCGATCATTTTCTCTTTTTGCTGGGATATGCCGGTTGGGCTCCAGGACAACTGGAAGCAGAGCTCATGGATAACGGCTGGCTGACCGTGCCTGGAGACTTTGACGTCTTGTTCAATACTCCTGATGAAGAAAAATGGAAGCTGGCCGCCGGCATCCATGGTATTGATATCGCCGTATTTGGTGATCTCACAGGTAATGCCTGACCAGTGACGGCACTTTGAGCGGTGAAAGAGAGTCCCGGCGTGAGCACGAGCAAGTGCAACCCGGCTGCGTGCAGGAGATGGGGACTCTATTCCGGTAAAACTACGAAACAGACAAGGAGCTGTGGGCCCGCCCGTGAGGGAGGAGATACGCTCTCTCATCAAGCCAAACCCCGGCGTCCGCAGATTGTCATGCAAAAAAATGATCCATCACCTCCCCGATTAACCGATATTTTCCGCTGTACCAGGTGCGGCTACTGCTGTCAGGGAGAAACCACGGTCTCCCTGGACAAGGAAGACCAGAAGCGCATGGTCGATAAACTGGGACTTCCCCGGGAAGAGGTCCGGGAGAAGTACTGGCGGGTCACCGGTAACGTGGTGCAGATGAAGACGGTGGACGGGCATTGTACCTTCTATGATGAGGAAGAAGGTTGTACCGTGCACGAGGGAAGGCCGTGGCGTTGTGGCCAGTGGCCCCTGCACCCGAGCATGCTTTCAGATCGCAATAATTATGAAACCATCAAGGCATCCTGCCCCGGCATTACCAGGGATCTCGACTACGAAGAATTCTGCCGCATTCTCAAGGCCCTGCTTGAGCGGCAGGGAACCATTATCTGTTGAACGTGAAATTCATCTTTCCCTTCCTGGGCAAGACCCGGGAAAAGTATCTTGACCAGGGAATCCGCGACTATGCCGGCCGGCTCGGACGATTTGTCACTGTGGATGTACAGGTCATCCGCGAACATCATGATAAGAACGGTCCGATAAAAACAGTACGGAAAAAGGAGGCCGAGCTCCTTCTTTCCCGATGTCCTGCAAGAGGTCTGGTGGTGGCTCTGGACCCGGGAGGCACGCAGCCGGTTTCGGAAAAGCTGGCCCGTATGATCCGCACCTGGCAGGATGGCGGGGTGCGCAATGTCTGTTTTCTTATCGGCGGTCATCTCGGGCTGGATAACTCTGTCCTGTCCCGGGCTGACGAGGTTATCTCCCTTTCCCGTCTTACTTTTACTCACGAAATGACGCGGCTCATCCTCATGGAACAGCTCTACCGGGCCTGTACCATAAATAGTGGACAAAAATACCATAAATAGTGTCTGTCCCAAAGTGGCGCCGCAAAAAGTCCGATCTACCTCTTTTTGGCGACAACATGAAAGACAGGGTCAGCGCTTGTAAAACTTATGGTCCCCCCACTGGGCGACATAGGTCAGGCTGTCCGCCCAGTCTGGATGAATATCCTTACGGTGATAAAAAGTGGCCCCATCGGTGAAATCCGAACTGATCATCGCCTTGAGGGCTGTACGGAAACATTCCTTGAGCGCCTCAGGTTCTCTGGGCAGATAGGAATTTTTGGTGAAGGTCCAGCTGAACTGGTAGGGCGCGGTAACCACCTCCTCGACACTCTGGTTCTTCTCCCGGGCCCGGTTCAGGGTCACATGGGCCACGGCCAGTTTGCCGATTTGCGGCTCACTGCGCGCTTCGTGGTAGATGTTGAGGGTAAGCCAGAGTACCCCTTCAATAAAACTCATCATGGAACATGCTGTCTCTTTTTCGTCGAGCTGAGAAACAACCTGGAAGCCGGGACCAGGGGAAAGGAGGGGGTCTGTTGATCATTGTGTTTCGTGCAGACTGCCTGTTTCTCGAGTTCGCCCCTGTTTGTGAAAAATTTTGTCAAAAAACCAGGTATCCATATAATATAGACATTCCGGGTGAAAATACAAGACAGGACAGGAGAGTCGTTTCTCAGGCTGTTTGGCCGGGAGGTGTTTTCTTTTCTGTATCATTTAAGTGAGGCGTTGGATGCGCGTCACGGATGAGGTGTGAAATCATGAATTTGAATCTTCGTGTACCCCTGGTTATGCTCTGCGGGGTCTTTGTCTTTCTGCTCTGTCCTCCCTGTACCGTTTCTGGCCTCGCCGGCCAACCCCAGCCACCAAGCCTGCTCAGGGAACTCAAATCACCGCAAAAGGCCGCCCGCAACGCTACCAGCGAAGCGCAAAAGAAACGGATGGGAGTCAACCTGAAGGTTCTCAGGCAGTTGCTCATTGGCAAGACCGATACCATACTCTTCCATGTGGCTGGAGAGGATGTCACCCTGAAGCGCAAGAGAATATCGCGGCGCAAAGACAGTTCAACCTGGGTCGGCACGGATGACACCGGCCGGATCCGGGTTCTGCTGACCATTGGCCGGGACCATTTTTTCGGCAGGGCTCTGGTGGATGGCCGGGAGTTTTATTATCAACCGGATCCGGCTACCGGCGAGTGCGTGATCAAGGAGCGTGACCCGGCGCGGAAAGTCCCGTATGGAGATGATGTCGTGACGCCGCCCACAGCGCCGGCGCCTCTGGTCGCACCTGGCGATCTTTCGTCCTCCCTTTCGCTACCGGCCACGGACGCCGCCGTGGCCGATGACGGTAGCGTGATCGATGTCATGGTTCTCTATACCAGTGGCCTGGCAACAGATTATGTGACCACCGATCTCATCGAGGGCCGTATCCAGTATCTCATTGATGTTGCCAACGACAGTTACATAAACAGTCATATCAACACTCGTTTACGTCTTGTATACAGCCAGGAGGTGAGCTATGGGGATGATGTCCCGACGAACGTTGCTCTGGATGACCTGACCGTCAACAAAGGGGTATTTGCGGATGTGGAGGCGCTCCGGACCCGGTACGGGGCTGACCAGGTGACCCTGCTCCGTTCTTTTGTCGGCGAACACTGCGGGCTTGCCTGGCTGATGACCGGAAATGATCCAGGCTACGCCTATGCTGTGGTCGCCGATGGCTCGTATCAGGGAAGCTACTGCGACGACCTGACCTATGTTCATGAGGTGGGACATAATCTTGGCTGTGCCCATGATCGGAACCATGCCGCCATCAGCGGTATCTATCCCTGGTCCTACGGCTACCAGTTCGAGGCCGGAGGAGTGGGCTACAGAACAATCATGGCCTATGACTGTACTGGTGGCTGTATACAGGTCAACTATTTTTCCAGTCCCGACATATTGTATGAGGGAGTACCCACCGGTGTTCCGGCCGGGGCTCCCGATGCGGCTGACAATGCAGCAACCATCGAACAGACCAGGCTGGTGGTGGCGGGCTACCGAAATTCAGTGCTCCCGGCCTTGGTCCCTTCGTCCAGGAGCTATGATTTTGGTTCCCTGGAAGTGGGAACCAGTGGCAGTTTTGCCCTCTACCTGAGCAATAACGGCACCGGCACCCTGGAAATCGGCCAGATCAGCAGTCCGGCCGCGCCTTTTTCTCTCCTTCAGGACAACTGCAGCAGCCAGAGTGTCGCCGCTGGTGATCACTGCATCGTATGGATCGAGTTTGTCCCGATTGCGCCCGGATTTTCTTCCGGTTCCTTCACCGTACCCTCCAACGATCCCGTGGAACCGGAGTTCACCATGGTGGTGAGCGGAACCGGTCAGTCCAGTGGTCCGTGGATCACGGTGAATCCTGCCTATCTTTCTTTTCCAACACTTCTGCCCGGTCAGACCAGGGATCAGAGTATCGCCATCGGAAATCTGGGTCTTACGGACCTGCGGATAGGAACCATAGGAACCGGTGATTCCCTGTCCCCTCCTTTTTCCATCCAGAAAGATACCTGCTCAGGCCAGATACTGGCAACCGGTGCCATCTGCAGTCTGACTGTCCGCTATGCCCCTCTTGCAGTGACCGATTCCAGACAGGACAGCTTTATTATCCCATCCACAGACCCTGATGACAGCCAGGTCACCGTTCGGCTCCAGGCCAGTAGTTTCCCATGGATACTTTTTCTGCCCGCCATGCTCAAAGGAGGATCAGGGGGGCCCTGACCACGTGGAAAAATACCGAATCGACGAGAGAGTGCGTGGCGTGGTCGAACGGGTCACCTTTCACAACCCGCAAAACGGCTGGTCCGTGCTCCGGGTACGTACCTTTGACAGACCCGGAGACCTGGTCACGGTCACGGTCCATCAGACCCGGGTCTTTGCCGGGGCCACCATGGAATTCAAAGGGGCCTGGACCGAGCATCCCAGGTTCGGCCGCCAGTTCAAGGCCGAACAGGCCACGGAACTTAAACCTTCCTCGGCCGCTGCCCTGGAAAAATACCTGGGTTCCGGCCTGATTAAGGGGGTTGGTCCCAAGACGGCCCGTCGCATTGTCCGCCATTTCGGCCGTGAGACCCTGGATGTTTTTGAACATCAGATTGAGCGACTGACCGAGGTGCAGGGCATTGCCGAGAAGAAGCTGCGCTCCATAACCCGGGCCTGGCAGGAGCACCGTGCCATCCGTGACGTGATGATATTTCTTCAGTCCCATGGAATATCCACCCTGTTCGCGGTCCGTATCTACAAGGAGTATGGCGACCGGGCCATTGCCATTGTTTCGGAAAATCCCTACCGGCTGGCCCGGGATTTTTATGGCATCGGTTTCTTTTCCGCAGACCGGGTGGCCCTGTCGCTTGGGTTTGACCAGGACAGCCCCCTGCGTATCCAGGCCGCCATTCGCCATGTCCTTTCGGCCAGCAGAGAACTGGGGCACTGTTACCTGACCCTGGATCAGATCACCTCCCAGGTGGGTGAGCTGCTGGGGCAGGACAAGAACCTTCAGATCGCCTCGCACCTGCAGGCCATGGAACAGGAAAAAAGACTCTGTGTCCGCTACCTGCCTGACAGCTTCGGACAAGTACGTCCCTGTTATTACTCCCGGACCCTTTATCATGAGGAGGAGTATGTCGCCACTCGGTTACGCCGGATGACAGGTGAAATTCCTGTGGAAAGACACAGGATCCGCGAATGGCTTGCAGCAAGGAGCCGGAAAACCGGAATCAAACTCAGCCCGGACCAGACCAGGGCCGTGGAGTCCATGGCCGGTTGTCGCTTAGCCATCCTGACCGGCGGGCCCGGGTGCGGCAAGACCACCACCACCAGGACCCTGGTAGAGCTCTGCCGGTTCCTGGGCCGCCGGGTCATGCTGGCTGCGCCTACTGGCCGGGCAGCCCAGCGCATGGGTGAGGTGATCGGTATGGAAGCGAAAACCATACATCGACTGCTGGAATACCATGGCACCGGGTTCAAGCGAAACGAGGACAATCCCCTGGACACCGATGTGTTGATTGTCGACGAGTGTTCCATGCTCGATATCAGCCTCATGGCCACGCTCCTGAAGGCGGTAGGCAAAGAGGCAAGTCTCTTGCTCGTCGGAGATGCGGACCAGCTGCCCTCGGTGGGGGCGGGAAATGTCTTGCGGGACCTGATTGGCTCGGACCGGATTCCCTGTTTCAGACTGACCACGATTTTCCGTCAGGCCAGGGAATCCCGGATTATCGAGTTTGCCCACGATATCAATAACGGCCGGTTACCACGGATTGATTCACCTTTTAAGAATCCGAATATCTGGCAGGAATCTGACTGTTTTTTCATAGATTCCGAGGAGGCGACCCAGCAGCAACTGCGCTTCATCTCAAGGATCCGTCAGCAATACCGGACCATCCGGGAACGCGAGGGTCTCAGTGACCAGGACATGTATGGTTTTGACATAACAGAGCCCCCCACAGGTCGCGAGTATGGGCTGCAGATACCGGAACAGTTCAGTCACGTCAGCCTGGAGCGACTGGTAACTGCCGACTCAGCGGCTGACCAGCTCCGGGCTGTGCTGAAAAAGGTTCATCCATGGTCTTCTCTCTACTACGGTCTGACCGCTGTTGACGTGGTACGTCGACTCTATGCCCAGTGGGTCCCCAAGTATCATCCAGGTTGCGAAGTACAAGTTCTCTGCCCGATGATCCGTGGCAGTCTGGGCGCAGCCAGCCTGAACAGGACCATCCAGCAAACGGTAAACCCGCCGGCCCCTGACAGGCCGGAGCTCCAGGTGGGGGAAAGGATGTTTCGTGTCGGAGACCGTGTGATTCACCGGCGCAATAATTATGAGCTTGGGGTGTTCAACGGTGATATCGGTGTCATCACAGGTATAGACAATGAAAACCTCTCCTGCACGGTCTGCTTTTTTCCGGATCAGCGGGAGGTGACCTACCAGCGGGAACAGATAGGCGAACTGGACCTGGCCTATGCCATAACCGTGCACAAGGCCCAGGGTTCCGAGTTTGATGTGGTCATTCTGCCGGTGGTCACCCAGCATTTCCGCATGCTCTTTCGCAACCTGCTCTATACAGGCCTCACCAGGGCGAAAAAACTGGCCATCTTTGTCGGTTCCCGCCGGGCCCTGGCCATGGCGGTGTCCAACAGGGAATCAAGCAGGCGGCAAACCGCGCTTGCTGAGTTGCTCACAGGAACAGTTTGAGACCGGAAACACACTGCCTGGACGGTTCCCTGGACTGGTTTTTTGCCTCTGAAAAACGAGTCAAATTTCAGGTCATTCCGGCCTGGTTCCTTCCCCCGGTTATCCAGCCCGACACCCACATGGTATGATCCTCCTTGAACGGTGATTCAGCCTCTTGTACAGGCATGTTCGTACTTTCTGCTTGATAAATATGTATTTTTCTGTTACCTTGAGAATCCTTACCATCCATTCCCGATCCAAAAAAACAGTTTAATATATTGGTTGCCGCCAGGATAACTATATCCTGACGGCGCTCTTTGTGCGCAGGCGGCACACCGCTATACCTGCAGAACAAACACAGGTAAACCGAAGGAGTTTATATGAGCGCGAAGATTATCAGTGGTACAGAAACAGCAAAAGAAATCCGGGAAGAGCTCAAGGCCGAAGTGGCTGAGCTCAGGGAAAAACATAATGTGGTTCCAGGTCTTGTAACCATACTGGTCGGCGAAGACCCAGCATCCCAATCCTATGTGGCTGCCAAGAACAAGACCGCCCATGCGCTCGGTATCCACTCCGAACAGATAACCCTGCCCGCCGAAACCAGTGAGGAAGAGTTGCTCTCCCTTGTGGATAAGTACAATAACGACGAAAAGATCCATGGGATCCTCGTTCAACTTCCGCTGCCCAAGCATATCGACGAGTCCAAGGTCCTCTATGCCATTAACCCGGATAAGGATGTGGATGGTTTTCATCCGGTGAACGTTGGCAAGATGGTGCTGGGCGAGCAGTGTTTCCTGCCCTGCACCCCCCACGGAGTGCTTGAACTGCTGACCCGTGCCGGTGTAGAGACCTCGGGCGCTGAGGTCGTGGTGGTTGGTCGGTCCAATATCGTCGGCAAACCGGTGGCAAACCTGATGCTCCAGAAGCGTGAGGGAGGTAACGCCACCGTGACCCTGTGTCATACCCGGACCAGAGATATGACCTTCCATACCAAAAGAGCCGATATTCTCATCGTGGCCGCCGGTGTAGCCAATATGATCAAGGGCGATCAGGTCAAGGAGGGTGTGGTGGTTATTGATGTTGGCGTGAACCGGGTCGGCATGTCCGAGTCAGGCAAGGCCATCCTCGCTGGTGATGTGGAGTTCGAGTCTGTCAAGGAAAAGGCCGCCGCCATCACCCCGGTCCCTGGAGGCGTTGGTCCCATGACCATCACCATGCTGATGAAGAATACTGTCCAGGCGGCCAAGCAGTTCGCCGGGCTTGCCTGATTTTCTGGCAGGATGACATGGGGCCGGCTCTGCCGGCCTCTTGTGTATATTTCTCCGGAGAATACCCGACAATTTCTTTTTTCTTCTCCGGCTCGCTGACTTACTTCTGACAAGGAGACCATATAATGGCCAAGTCAAACGGATGCGACAAGTGTAACGATATAACAGGAGCTTCGACCCTTGATCTGCTGAGTCAGGATCTTGCCAAGCAGGTCCGCACCGCCTATGACCGGATTGAAGACCGGGGCATGTCCGCCTGCCTGTTCGGTTCCGGCGGCACCTGCTGTCGGAACTGCAATATGGGCCCCTGTCAGATTATTGACGGGGTCGAGTCCATGATCGGTATCTGCGGTGCCACCGCTGACACGGTTGCGGCCCGGAATTTCGCCAGGACAATTGCCGCAGGTACGGCCTCTCACACCGATCATGCCCGGGAAATGGTGCGCGGCTTTATTGCCACGGCCAGGGGCGAGACTCCGCATGAAATCAAGGACGTCGATAAGCTTCATAAAATGGCCGAAATTTTTGGTATCGAGACCGAGGGGCGAGACAAGAACGAGATCGCCCTGGAACTGGGAGAAAAGGCCCTGGCTGAATTTGGCCAGCAGGAAGGCGAGTTGACCATGGTCAAACGCGCTCCGGTCAAACAGCAGGAAAACTGGCGCCGACTCGGGGTTACCCCCAGGGGCATTGATCGTGAAGTAACAGAGATGATGCACCGGACGCACATGGGTGTGGACCAGGAGTATCACAATATCATGCTTCAGGGATCGCGATGTGCGCTGGCGGACGGATGGGGGGCCTCGATGCTGTCCACCGAGCTGACAGACATCATGTTCGGCACACCGACTCCCAAGCGGGCTATCATTGATCTTGGAGTTCTTAAGGAAGATCACGTCAACATTACCGTGCATGGGCATGAACCGTTGCTGGCCGAATCTCTGTGTCTGGCCGCCGAAGACGACGAAATGCTCGCCCTGGCCAAAAAAGTGGGCGCAAAAGGGATAAACCTGGCAGGAGTGTGCTGTACAGGTAATGAGATACTTATGCGACGGGGTATCCCGGTTGCAGGTTCTTTCATCCAGCAGGAAATGGTTCTTGCTACAGGTGCAGTGGAGGCCATGGTTGTTGATGTCCAGTGTGTCATGCAGTCTGTGGCTCAGGTCGTCAAAGAAAAACACACAGACATAATCACGACCAACTATCGCGCCAAAATGCCGGATGCAATACATATCCAGTTTGAGGAACATGATGCCTACAATTCCGCCAAGGCCATCCTCCGTCATGCAATCAACAACTTCAAAAAGCGCCGTGAGTTCTATATTCCAAGGGACAAGAAGCTTGATATGGTCGTAGGATTCAGCCACGAAACCATAAACTACATCCTTGGAGGACGGTTCCGTTCCTCTTATCGGCCACTGAATGACAACATAATCAACGGCAGGATACGTGGTGTCGGTGCCATGGTGGGGTGTGAGCATTACAAGTATGCCGATGATGTGCACTTCAAGATCGCGGTTGAGCTGATCAAAAACAATGTTCTGGTTCTGGCCACCGGATGTGCCGCCCAGGCACTTGGACGCAGGGGGTTGATGCGTCCCGAGGCCGCGACCGAGTATGCCGGCGAAGGCCTCCGCGAAGTATGCGAGGCCGTGGGCATGCCGCCGGTACTCCATGTGGGCTCCTGCGTGGATAACTCCCGATTGCTCATTGCTCTGACCGAAATGGTCAACGAGGGCGGCCTGGGCGATGATATCTCTGAGTTGCCAGCGTGCGGCACAGCACCTCTGTACATGTCCGAAAAGGCGATTGCCATTGGTCAGTACTTTGTCGCATCAGGGGCTCATGTCATCTTTCAGAACCTTCCCATCACCGGTGCCAAAAAGTTTACCGAATACGTGCTTGACGGCATGAAAGATGTCTATGGCGCCTGTTGGGGTACCGAGGAAGATCCTGTCAAGCTGGCCCATAAGATGATCAAGGCTATCGACGGAAAACGCGAGGCTCTTGGGATCAACAAGAAGCAGGATCGTGTACTGTTTGACATGGCAATGCGTCGCGATCTTGAAGGCAGGACACTGCCTGATACCGGTTGCGGGTCAGGAGCTCACTGATAGCTCTTTAGTTTTATGATGATTCTGGCCCCAGGGCTGGAAATACAATTTGCTAAACATGTCTTGTGTCAGTGAACAGCAAGCCTGTTCGTGCTGCATATAGAGGGAAGGAGGATCGATGAAATCGGGGAGCAATCTGGAGCAGGTGCTCAGGAGCGGTACATTTGCCGTTACCGGCGAGCTGGGACCGCCCAAAAACAGTGATCCTGAAGTCGTCAGGAAGAAAGCGCGCATCCTCAAGGGAAACGTCGATGCGGTTAATATCACTGATTGTCAGACCGCCATTGTCAGGATGTCGAGCATAGGTGCCGGGCTGATCGCCCAGGCTGAGGGCCTCGAGCCGGTTATTCAGATGACCTGCCGTGACCGGAACCGGATCGGCATGCAGAGTGACCTGCTGGCTGCTTCGGCCATGGGACTCAAGAACCTGCTCTGTCTGACCGGCGATCACCAGAAATTTGGTAATCACCCGGGGTCCAAGGGTGTCTTCGACATGGATTCCATCCAGCTCCTCGGCATGGTCCGGGGCATGCGTGATGCGAAAAAATTCCAGTGTGGAGAAGAGATCAAGGGATCGGCCCCGAAATTTTTCCTCGGCTGCGCCGCCAATCCCTTTGCCCATCCCTTTGAATTCAGGGCGGT
The DNA here is from genome assembly GCF_054025815.1 of Desulfolithobacter sp. Classification (NCBI taxonomy): domain Bacteria; kingdom Pseudomonadati; phylum Thermodesulfobacteriota; class Desulfobulbia; order Desulfobulbales; family Desulfobulbaceae; genus Desulfolithobacter; species Desulfolithobacter sp. Next base: position 87,370 of record NZ_JBPMMS010000003.1, read on the forward strand.
GCGTCTGGGAAAGAAGATCGCAAACGGGGCTGACTTTGTCCAAACCCAGATTATCTATAATGTGGAAAAATTCGCCAGGTTCATGGAGATGGTCCGTGACCTGGGACTGCATGAGAAGGCTTATATACTTGCAGGTGTTACTCCTCCAAAGTCTCTGGGTATGGCCCGGTATATGAAAAAATTTGTCCCTGGTATGGACGTGACCGACGAGGTCATACAGCGGATGAAGGATGCCAGGGATAAACAGGAGGAGGGAATCCAGATCTGCGTTGACATCATCAACCAGGTCAAGGAAATCGAAGGTGTTGCCGGCGTGCATGTCATGGCCATTGAATGGGAAGAGGCTGTGGCGGAAATCTGTGAGCGGGCAGGGCTGCTTCCCAGGCCTTCTTTTGATACGGCCGAGGAACAACCTGTCTCAACAGTCGCCGAAACCGAGACTGTTATTGTGCGTGAAGAGATTGCCGCACCGAGTGCAGCGGCTCCGGATACCGAAGAGATTCTTGCCCGTGCCCGTGCCGAGGCAGAGGAGATCCTTAAGCAGGCCAGGCTGGAGGCCGAACGGATCAAGTCCAGTGCAACCGGTTCTGAAGTTGCAGCTGAAGGTGTTGCCATAGTTACTGACGATGCAGGAGAACATGAAATGAACGAAAAAGAACGGTTAATGGCGCTTGAGTCTGTCAAACAGGGTCTGGCCGCCTTGAAAAAAGCATACGGACTCAGTGACGATCAGTTCGAGGCCCTGATGCAGTTTGCCGGTGCTGAATCCATTCTCAGGAAGGAACCAGAGGTCGTCAAGGGTGGTAAAACCGCTCCGGCAGCACCATCAACACCGGAACCTGCACCTGAGGTGGAATCCACCGTTGCTCCTGTACAGGAGGAAAGTGCAAAAGCCAAAGAGGAAGCACTGGCAAAGGCTGAAGCAGAGGCCAGGGCCAAGGTCGAGGAAGAGGCTAAAGCAAAAGCCAAAGAGGAAGCCAGAGCCAAGGCCGAGGAAGAGGCAAAAAAGGCTGCGCAAGCCAAGGCAAAGGCCGAGGAAGAGGCCCGTGCCAAGGCCGAGGCCGAAGCCAGGGCAAAGGCTGAAGCAGAGGCCAAAGCCAGAGCCGAGGAAGAGGCAAAGGCTGAAAAGGAAGCCAAGGCCGCAGAAGCGAAAGCAAAACCGGCCCCGGCCGGCCTTGATGTCCCGTCTCTGGCCAAAGAGGAAACTCCTTTTAACGAGCGGGCCACCAAGGTGCCTCCCACGTCCTACAGGCAGGATTATTCCGGAACCATTCGAGAATGCGTACTTGGCAATGGTGACAAAGCCGTCACTGTCGGTGGGGCAGCTGCTCTGCCGTTTCATCTCTTTGAAGGCGATATGCCGTATAAACCGCTGGTTGCCATGGAGATCATGGACACCACGCCCGACAACTGGCCCGAGACTCTGGGCCAGTATTTCAACGACGTCTGGGATAACCCCGTAGCCTGGGCCAGAAAGTGTATCGAGGTTTATGGTGCCGACGCCATCAATATCTGGCTCAACTCCACCGATCCCAATGGCCAGAACCGGTCTTCCGCTGATGCAGCCAGGGATGCGGCCGCGGTTATCGACGAGATTGATGTACCGATCATTGTCTGGGGCTGTGGTAACGCTGAAAAGGACACGGAAACCCTGCGAGAGGTCACCTCGCTGATTGGCGACAAGAAGGTCTGTCTTGCTCCGCTGGAAGATGCCAACTATCGGGCAATCGGTGCCACGGCCATGGCCTTTGGCCATCCCATGGTGGCTGCCTCGCCCATCGATGTCAATCTTGCCAAGCAGCTCAACATTCTCCTGGAGAACCTTGGGGTGACTCTGGACCATGTGCTCATGGATCCCTCCATCGGTGCCCTTGGATATGGAATCGAATACACCTATTCGGTTATGGAGCGTATCCGGATCGCAGCACTGACCCAAAAGGACGACAAACTTCAGGTCCCGATCATCTGCAACCTGGGTCGGGAGGTCTGGAAGACCAAGGAAGTTGGCCTGCCGAGCGACGACTTGCTCGGCGACCAGGAAAATCGCGGAATCATGATGGAAGCCATGACCGCTAACTGCATGCTGATGGCCGGTGGCGAGGTGCTGATCATGCGGCACCCGAAAGCGATTAACATGACCAAAGCACTGATCGATGGTCTGATGGGCTGAGTACGGAAGACAAGGCCTGTGATCCAGGGCCCCTGAGTCAGGATAATGGAAACCGGCCTGGACCATCGCACTCCATATTGATTTTCAAATAAAAACAGTTACCAAAGGGAGTTACCAAAGTGTCGAAGATCATCTGTTCCGCAGCAATACGTGGCGCCAAGAAAATCATTGACATGGCAGAAGAATCCTATGAGGAGGCCCTCAAGAAATATGGACCGGAACAGGAGGTTTCCTTCCCGAATACGGCCTACTATCTGCCCATCATCTATTCAATTCTCGGTGCAAAGGTTGAAAAACTCGGCGACATGAAAGATATCTTTCAGGAATGTCGCAAGCTTCTGCCGCCGGTGGTCACTGGAGACATCTGGCTGCCCTATCTCGGGCCGGCCCTGGATGCCGGCATGGCGACCTTTTTTGCCGAAGAAATGTTCGAAGCCATCCGCTATCTGAACGAGCCCAACTTCTATACCAAATCCGAGGATCCAACCGAGGATAATCTCTGGCTCGGTGCGGCCGATGACGTTATTTTCCGGAAACGTGGAGTCGAGTTCGTTGACGGAACGGCTCCCGGTTTTGCCGCTATCATGGGGACGCCGGAAGATAAGGAGGTGGCCTCCCGGATAGCCCTGGAGCTGCAGGAAAAGAATCTCTACATCTTCATGCACGACCACTCCAATGGCAAGAACATGGCCGAGCTTCTGGTGGAGAACGGGGTCCAGGTGGGATGGAATACCCGACTTGTCCCCTTTGGTAAATCCTATACCTCAGCCGTCTTCGCCATCGGTTTTGCCTGCCGTGTAGCCCTGGCCTTTGGCGGTATTAAACCCGGGGACTACAAAGGGAACCTTATCTACAACAAGGATCGGACTTTTGCCTTTATAATGGCTTTTGGTCCAGTATCCGATGAATGGTATGCCAATGCTGCCGGAGCCATCAACTGGGGCTTCCCGACCATCTCCGACTGGGATATCCCGGAGGTGCTGCCCACCGGCATCTGTACCTACGAGCATGTGGTCTCCAATGTTCCTCACGACGAAATTGTCCAGAAGGCGATTGAGGTCCGCGGACTCAAGGTCAATGTCACCAAAATCGATATCCCCATGGCCTTTGGTCCGGCCTTCGAGGGCGAACGGATCCGTAAGGACGATCTGTTCATGGAATGCGGCGGCGGGCGAACCACCGGTGTCGAAGTCCTGGTTTCACGGGAGATGGACGAAGTCGAGGATGGCAAGGTAATCCTCGAGGGGCCGGACATATCTGACATCGAAGAAGGCCAGAACCTGCCCATCGGTATTCTGGTCGAGGTTGCGGGCCGGGAGATGCAGTCGGATTTTGAACCAATTCTTGAGCGTCAGTTCCACCACCTGATCAACTACATTCAGGGTATCATGCACATTGGCCAGCGTGATATAATGTGGGTTCGTATAGGGAAGGGTGCTGTCGAGAAAGGTTTCTCTTTCAAGCACATAGGAGTAGTCCTTCACGGAAAGCTTCATCAGGAATTCGGTGCTATTCTCGACAAGGTTCAGGTCAAGATCTACACGGTTCAGGACAAGGTGGACGAGGTTATGAGACTGGCAAAAAGCGTCTACGAAGAACGTGATCTGCGCCTTGGCTCCATGACCGATGAGACCGAGGAGGTTTTTTACTCCTGCACCCTGTGTCAGTCTTTTGCCCCCAGCCATGTATGCGTCATCACGCCGGAACGTATCGGTATGTGCGGGGCCTACAACTGGCTGGACGGCAAGGCTTCCTATCAGATCAACCCCACCGGTCCCAACCAGCCCATTGAGAAGGGTGAATGTCTCGACGAAGTGAACGGCTACTACTCCGGTATCAATGAATTTGTAGCCCAGGCCTCCCGTGGGGCCGTAAATCAGGTCAGCTGCTATTCGCTTATGAATAATCCCATGACCGCCTGTGGCTGTTTCGAAGCCATAGCCGCCATGCTGCCCCAGTGTAACGGAATCATGGTCGTTAACCGGGATTATCGCGGCATGACCCCGTCGGGAATGAAATTCACCACCCTGGCCGGCATGGCAGGTGGCGGTATGCAGACGCCTGGCTTCATGGGCGTGTCCAAACATTACCTGACCAGCAAAAAACTGTTCATGGCCGAGGGCGGACTCAAGCGTGTGGTCTGGCTGCCCAAGATGCTCAAGGATGAACTGGCTGAAAAACTCAAGAAAAGGTGCGAGGAAATAGGCATGCCCGAGCTTTTCGACATGATAGCCACCGAAGAGCAGGGAACTACTGAAGAAGAGATCATGAGCTTTCTCAAGGAAAAGGGCCACCCTGCGCTGGATATGGAGACAGCCATCGGCTGATACCTCGTCGTCCACCACTGTCCGGCCTGCTCCTGGAGTGGGCCGGACTCAAAGATATGCTGATGCAGGGCTGCTGTCCTGCATCGAGAGTGATAGATTTTGAGCTGCGGTCCCTGAAATATTGCGGACCGCCCTTGTGATACTCGAAGGAGGATAGAGACAATGGCGTTAACCGGTATACAAATTCTCAAAATGCTGCCCAAGAAGAATTGTGGTGAATGCAGTATTCCCACCTGCCTGGCATTTGCCATGAAAGTGGCAGCCGGACAGGCGGAAATTGATACCTGTCCGTATGTCAGTGACGAGGCCAAGGCGACCATTGGTGAAGCATCCGCGCCACCGATTCGAACCGTCAAGATTGGAGCAGGGGACGCCGAGTTTACCGCTGGTGGCGAGACCTGTCTGTTCCGGCATGAAAAACGGTTCGAGCATCCTACCGGTATTGCCATACTCGTGTCCACCGACGAGGATGATGCCGAGGTTGAAGGCAAGCTTAAACGTTTCCATGACATGGAGTTTGAACGGGTTGGTGTCCTGATGCGGGCCAACCTTGTGGCGATCAAAGACACCAGTGGTGATCCTGCAAAGATGACCTCCCTGGTGGGCAAGGTGCTGGAGATGACTCCCAAAGCGGCGATCATCCTGATGAGCGATAACACCGATGTCCTTAAGGCCGGCGCAGAGGCCTGCGGCGACAACAAACCACTGCTCTATGGCGCCACCTCCGAAAACTGGGAATCTTTCGCCGACCTGGCCAGGGAGACCGGCTGTGTTCTTGGCGTCAAGGGGACCAATCTCGACGACCTGGTTGAGGTTTCCGGCAAGCTTGTCGAAGCCGGACTCAAGGATATGGTCATCGATACCGGGGCCCGGACGTTACGGGCAGCTTTTGAAGACAATGTTGTTGCCCGGCGCTCCGCCATCAAGGAGCGTTTTAAACCCCTTGGTTTTCCGACAATCACCTTCCCGTGCGAGATGACCGACGACCTGATGATGGAGGCCATGATCGCCTCGGTCCTGATGGCCAAATACGCCGGGATCATCGTACTGTCCGATATCCAGGGAGACATACTCTTTCCACTGTTACTGGAGCAGCTCAACATCTTCACAGATCCCCAGCGGCCCATGGTGGTCCAGGAGGACATCTATCCCATCACCGGGCCGGACGAGAACTCACCGGTGCTTATTACCTGCAACTTCTCGTTGACCTACTTCATCGTCTCCGGCGAGATCGAAGGTTCCAAAGTGCCTTCGTGGCTGCTGATCAAGGACACCGAAGGTCTGTCCGTCCTCACGGCCTGGGCGGCTGGAAAATTTGGAGCCGACCTGATCGCCCAGTTCGTAAACAAGAGCGGTATCGGAGACAAGGTCAAACATCACGAACTGATCATCCCCGGCTACCTGGCCACGATCAAGGGAGAGCTTGAAGAAGAGTTGCCCGACTGGACCATTACCATCGGACCTCGTGAGGCCGGCCACCTGCCCGCCTTCCTGAAGGAGTGGCAGCCTGCGGCCTGATAACGGCCGACTTCCAAATGAGGCCGTAAGCCTGGACCAGATTCCGGCACCATTCAACTTCTTTACCTTTAAGCGGTGGACAGGTGTCGCCACCGGGGAACCTTTCTCCTGATGGCGATCCTGCACCCCACTCATATCTTATATTTATGGCAAATATAACGCTTAGCATCAACGGTAATGAAATCGTCGCGGAAAAGGGCCTGACTATCCTCGATGTTGCGAAACGTTCTCAAATAACTGTCCCTACACTGTGCTGGGTCAAGGGAACTGTTCCCCGGACTGCCTGTGAAATCTGCGTGGTCGAGATAGCCAACAGTGAAGAATTCGGCCTGAAGAGCCAGGTGGGTGATGGAGAGAGCAACCTTTTTTGTGCCTGCACCACCCTGGCCCAGGATGGCATGGAGATCGCTACGGATTCTGAAGTGGTTATCGCCCATCGTCAACAGCGCCTTGCCAGCATATCCCAAACCCATTTCGGCGACTGCAAGGCCCCCTGCAACCTGACCTGTCCAGGTCAGATCAATGTACAGGGCTACATTGCCCATGTAGCCAAGGGCGAATATATCGAAGCGCTCAGGCTGATCATGGAGCGCAACCCGGTGCCCTTTTCGGTCGGCCGGGTATGTCCCCGGTTCTGCGAGACCAGGTGTCGCCGAATACTCGTCGACGAACCGGTGTCCATCAACCATCTCAAACGGTTTGTCGCTGACTGGTGCATGGCCCACCATATTGACCTGAAAATTCCTCGGGAAAGACCCACTGGAAAGCGAATCGCTGTGATCGGTGGAGGTCCGGCCGGGTTGAGCTGCGCCTATTTTCTCACCCGCAAGGGCCATCAGGTTACCATCTTCGAGGCCAACCCAAAGCTGGGTGGCGCCCTGAGGTACGGATTTCCAGAGTATAAAATACCCAAAGAGGTCCTGGACTACGAAATCAACACAATCCTCAAGATGGGTATCTCGATCATGCTGTCCCAGAAATGGGGCCGCGACTTCTCTCTCCAGGATCTTCGTGATCAGGGATTTGACGCCATTTTTATCGGTACCGGAGCCGGGGTTGATCAACCAATGGACATCCCCTGTGCTTCCAGGGAACACGTCTATACCGCCACCAGATTCCTGCGTTTGATAAACGAGGGCCGGGATCTGGATCTGGGCCGCAAGGCCGCGGTCATCGGCGGGAACAACATCGCCATGGAGGTGGCACGCTCGTTGATCCGCAAGGGGGTGGACGAAGTGACCATCATCTATCCTCGGGCCAAACTGGAAATGCCGGCCAACCAGCGTAATATCAAAGAGGCCGAGCACGAGGGGGTCCAGTTTCTGCTTATGGCCTCTCCGGTTGAAATATGTGGCCACCCGAAAGAAAACCACCGCCTTCGCCTCGAACTGATCCGGATGAAGCTTGGCGAACCGGACAAGAGGGGCCGCAGGGAACCGGTTCCGGTTCCGGGCTCCTTTACGGCCCTTGACGTGGACACCGTCGTCTCGTCGCTGGGACAGATGGCGGTCGATGGTAGATTCACCGGCGGTACTCTGGAAAAACAACTCGATATCTCTCCCAGGGGAACTATTGTCGCCAATCCCCGCTCCTCCCTGACCAGTGTCGAAGGAATCTTTGCCGGTGGCGATGCTGCCACAGGCGTGAAGTCGGTCATCCAGGCCGTTGTTTCAGCCAGGAGGGCGGCGGAAAATATCCACGCCTTTGTCACTGGCAAGCCCAAGGCCCCGGCCGAAAGCCGCTTCAACTTCACCCGGGGCAAGACCTTTGACGATGTCTCGCTGAAAAATTTTGAAGGCATTGATGTCAAGCTGCGCGAGAAGATGCCGGAGAGGCCTCCCGAGACTGCAGTCCAGGATTTCGACGAGGTCAAGCTGGGCTTTACAGAAAAAATGGCTCGCCGGGAGGCCGACCGTTGCCTCTCATGCGGCTGCACCGCTTTTGAAAGGTGCGATCTCAAGCGGCTCGATATTGAATACAACGTCAATATAAATAAAACCGGCATGGGCAAGGTGCCTCTTTACCTGAAAGACGAGTCGCACCCCTCCATCGCCGTGGACCGAAACAAGTGTATCTTTTGTCTGCGCTGCGAACGGTCCTGCGCCTACGATGCCTTGGAAGTAAAGGCAAGCTCCCTTGATGAACAGGGGCGGCCCGTGGGCCTTGAGATTGCCTTCAAGGACCACTGTGTCTCCTGCGGCAAGTGCGTCGACAACTGCTCTACCGGAGCCCTGAATAAAAAACACCGCCTCGTACCGATCCAGTCCGAGGAAGTGCGTGAAGTTAAGACCACCTGCCCATACTGCGGTACCGGCTGTCAGTTAATCCTCAAGGTCAAGGGGTTGACCATCATGGAGGTAACTGCGGATCCGGAGACAGGCCCCAACTATGGCGATCTCTGTGTCAAGGGACGGTTTGGCTTCCACTTTATCCAGCACCCGGACCGGCTGACAACTCCGCTTATCAGGCGCCATAAGGGCGGGCCTCTGGAAGTGGCCACCTGGGACGAGGCCCTGGATTTTGTTGCCACTTCCATGGCCAATATCAGGGCTGAAATGGGACCGGATGCCCTGGCCGGGCTGTCCTCGGCCAGATGTACCACCGAGGAAAACTACGCCTTTCAGAAATTTTTCCGGACCGTTATAGGGACCAATAATGTTGACCACTGTGCCCGATACTGACACAGCCCGACGGTGACCGGTCTGGTCACAGTACTTGGTTCCGGAGCCATGACCAATACGATCAACGGTATTCTGGATGGCGAAGTGCTCTTTGTCATTGGCTCCAACACCACTGAAACCCATCCGGTGATAGCCCTGAGGATGCGCGAGGCCGTGAAGCAAGGTGCGTCACTGATTGTCGCAGACCCCAGGAAAATCAACCTGGTCGATGAGGCACGGTTATGGTTGCGTCAGCGTCCTGGTACCGACGGGGCACTCATCAACGCCATGTGCCACGTCATTCTGCGTGAGAACCTGGCCGATGAAGCCTATATTGCCGAGCGGACCGAGAATTTCGATAGCCTGAAAGAGGCGGTGGCCGACTGTACCCCGCAGTGGGCAGAAAAGATCACGGGCATTCCGGCCAAGGACATTGAAATTGCGGCCAGAATCTTTGCCGAGGCAGAGCGGGCCGGAATCTACTACACTATGGGAATCACCCAGCACACCTCTGGAACCGACAATGTTCTGGCACTGGCCAATCTGGCCCTGCTCACCGGCAACATCGGCAAGCACGGGGCCGGTCTCAATCCCCTCAGGGGCCAGAACAATGTGCAGGGTTCCAGTGATATGGGATGCCTACCCGTCTTCTTTCCCGGCTACCACCGGGTCGATGACGACGAGGCCAGAAAAAAATTCGAGAAAATATGGCAGGCAGAACTGTCACCTAAACCCGGGCTGATGGCCACGGAGATGACCGGAGCCATGCTTGAGGGCCGACTCAAGGGACTGTGGATCATGGGAGAGAACCCCATCCTCAGTGATCCCAACAGTGACCATGTCCGCAAGGCCTTTGAGCAACTCGACCTGCTGGTGGTCCAGGATATCTTTCTCACCGAGACCGCACAGCATGCCGATGTAGTGCTGCCGGCAGCCTCCTTTGCCGAGAAAGACGGAACCTTTGTCAACACCGAGCGCCGGGTCCAGCGGATACGCAGAGTGGTTCCGCCTCCGGGTGAGGCTCGGGACGACCTCTCGATCATCAACATGCTCACCGCCCGGATGATCGGACCATCCCAGGGTGGACCTGTTTCAGCCGGCGGGATGATGTCCCATGAAGAGGAACGGATGTTCAAGACCTTTCCGCCACTGGCAGCAGCCGTCTTTGACGAAATTACCCACTGCTGGCCGGCCATGGCCGGGATGAGCTATGACCGCCTGGAAGAGCAGGGGCTTCAGTGGCCATGCCCGGCTCCGGACCATCCTGGAACGCCGGTGTTGCATGAAAACGGTTTTCCCAGGGGCCGGGCCCTGTTCTCTGCCATTGAATGGAAGGGGCCAGAAGAGCTGCCCGACGACGAATATCCGCTCCTGCTGACCACAGGACGGGTACTCTACCAGTACCACACCGGGACCATGACAAGGCGCTCGCCAGTGCTTGAAAGCTCAGCCCCGTCGCCCTATGTGGAAATGAACCCGGAAGATGCTGCCCGTCTCGGCCTTGACGACGGAGACAGGGTACGGGCCACCAGCCGCCGTGGTTCGATTATCTTGCCGGTGCGGGTGACCTCCCGGGTCAACAGTGGTATTGTGTTCATGCCGTTCCATTACCAGGAGGCGGCAGCCAACCTGCTGACCAACGACGCCCTGGATCCTGTATGCAAGATACCGGAGGCAAAGGTCTGCGCCGTGAGGATTGAAAAATACGAGGAAACCGTTGAAAGCCTGTAGAATGACATGACCTGAAGGTTATCCCGAGATGTGGAGTTCGGGACCGTTGAGCTGTTTATAACCTGATACGCAACATTTATTACTTACTACTCATTCGTGGAGATTGTGATGGGAAAAGGAATGGAACATAGGGCCGGATCAGTGATGGTTGTCGGTGGCGGTATCGCCGGAGTGCAGGCCGCTCTTGACCTGACTGAACTGGGGTACTATGTCTATCTGGTGGAAAAGGCCGCCGTAATCGGCGGAGTCATGGCACAGCTTGACAAAACCTTTCCCACCAACGACTGCTCGCTCTGAATACTCGCGCCCAAGCTGGTAGAGGCCGGTCGGTCTCCAAACATCGAGATGCTCACCAACGCCGACTTTCTGGCTCTGTCCGGAAAGCCTGGTGATTTCACAGCTAAAGTCAGACTGCGTCCGCGCTACATCGATGCCGATGCCTGTACGGCCTGCGGTCTGTGTACCCAGTACTGTCCGCGCCATCATGTGGATCCCTACAATGAAGGGCTGGCGCTTACCCGGCCGATTCACATCGATTACGCCCAGGCGGTTCCGGCCACCTATTACATCGATCCGTCATCGTGTCTCCATCTCCAGTATGACACCTGCCAGATCTGTGTGCCGGTGTGTCAGAGCCATGCCATCAACTTCAAACAGCAGCCGGAAGAACGGGAAATCAAAGTGGGTGCAGTCATCCTCTCTCCCGGTTTCGGCAAGATAAGCGAAGAGACCCTGGAGAAGTACTCCTACAATAAGCATCCAGACGTTATCACCTCAATCGAGTTCGAACGGATGACCAATGCCTCGGGACCGTTCCAGGGAGAGGTGAAATGCTTTTCCGATGGCCGTCATCCCAAGCGGATAGCCTTCATCCAGTGCGTTGGTTCCCGGGACCTGGGATGCGATAACGGCTACTGCTCTTCGGTCTGCTGCATGTATGCGATCAAGGAAGCTCTGGTCGCCAAGGAGCATGATCCGGAAGTGGATATCACCATCTACTACATGGATATGCGGACCCAGGGCAAAGATTTCGACAGGGCCCGGCAGAGGGCCGAGGCCATGGGCATCAAGTTTGTCCGGGCAAAAGTGGCGGATGTGACCCCCTGGGGAAACCGTCTGCAGCTGACGTATGCCACCCTGGATGGAACCCACGAGTTCGAACCCTTTGATATGGTTGTTCTGTCCGTGGGCCTTGAATCGCCCAGGGATGCAGAGGGTATTGCCGACATAACCGGTATCGAGCTCAACCAGTATCAGTTTGCGGCCACCGATACTTTCACCCCTCTCAACACCTCTGCCGACGGTGTGGTCGTGGCCGGTGCCTTCCAGGGTCCCAAGGATATTCCCGAATCGGTAACCCAGGCCTCGGGCGCTGCCGGAATCGCCGCCGGCATGCTGGAGAAACAGCGGGGCCAGGGTATTGTCCACAAGACTTATCCCAAGGAAAAAACATTGGGCGACGAAGTTCGCATCGGTGTCTTTGTCTGCCACTGCGGCATCAATATCGGTTCTGTGGTCGATGTCCCCACTGTGGAGCAGTCGGTGGAGGGCATGGAGGGAGTTGTCTATCACACCGATTCCATGTACTCCTGTTCCCAGGATGCTGTGGAAACCCTGAAAGAAAAGATCATCGAGCATGACTTGAACCGGGTGGTTATCGCAGCCTGTTCACCGCGGACCCATGAGCCGCTGTTCCAGGAAACCCTCAGGGATGCCGGTCTTAATCCGTGCCTGGTGGAGATGGTCAACATCCGTGACCAGTGTTCCTGGGTACATGCCGGAGAACCGGACGCTGCCACTGATAAGTCCAGGGACCTGGTACGGATGGCTATTGCCAAGGCCCAGCGCCTCAAGCCTCTGCCGGAACAGACTGTACCGGTAACGCCGCGGGCCCTGGTCATCGGCGGTGGAGTGGCCGGAATGACCGCGGCCCTTACCCTGGCCGATCAGGGATTTGAAGCCGTACTAGTGGAAAGGGAGAAGCAGCTCGGCGGAAATCTCGGTCAGCTCAGCCACACTCTGACATCAAGCGAAACCTCCGGCTATCTCAAAAACCTGGTTTCCCGGGTTAAGAAAAACAAGAAAATCGATGTGCTGACCAGTGCCACCCTGACCCAGATTTCCGGGTTCATCGGCAACTTTTCCTCGGTCGTCACCAGTGGCAGCGGCAAGGACAGCCAGGAGCACACGGTGGACCACGGAGTAATTATCCTGGCCACCGGTGGCCGGGAGCACAGGCCCGGGGGATACCTGCTGGAGGAGTCGAGCAAGGTCCTGACCCAGCTGGAACTGGAAAAACGACTGGCGGGCAAGGCCAAGAAAAGGGCACCGGACTCGGTTATCATGATCCAGTGCGCCGGATCACGGGGTGACGACCTGAACTACTGTTCCAAGATCTGCTGTAACCATGCGGTAAAAAACGCACTGAAAATAAAAGAAATCAATCCAGATTCCCAGGTTATTGTCCTCTATCGTGACATGCGGACTTATGGTTTTGCCGAGGATGCCTACCGGGAAGCCCGGCTCAAGGGGGTTCTCTTTATTCCCTATTCCATGGACAACAAGCCTGAGGTCTATGAGAAGGGTCGTCGTCTGCACGTGAAGTTTTTTGACTCGCTGCTGCAGGAAGAGATGGATATGACCCCGGATCTGGTCGCCCTGTCTGTGGGCATTGTTCCGGAGTCCACCGAGGACCTGAGCAAGATGCTCAAGGCCCCGCTGACCGACGACAAATTCTTCCTTGAGGCCCATGTCAAATTGCGTCCCGTGGAACTGCCCGTGGACGGGGTCTATGTCTGCGGCCTGGCCCACGCCCCCAAACCGGTGGATGAAACCATTGCCCAGGCCCAGGCTGCTGCGGCCAAGGCAGCGTCTCCGCTGGTCAAGGGATATGTTTCAGTGGCACCCATTGTCTCCCAGGTTGAAGAGGAGAAGTGTATCGGCTGCAGCATATGCGCAAGTCTCTGTCCCTACCAGGCCATCGAGATGGTCAAGGTGGACAAGAAACGCAAGGCCCGTACCGTCGCTGCTTCCTGTAAAGGTTGCGGTATATGCGCCTCGCACTGTCCCACTTTCGCCATCTCCATGGGGGGCTTCACCAATGAACAGATTACGGCCCAGATCGAAGCATTTGGGACGGATACGGAAAAAAACAGTCCTGAAACCGTTGAGGTATCCTAATGAGTAACCAATTTAATCCCAGGATCCTGGGTTTTCTCTGCAACTGGTGCTGTTACGCCGCCGCTGATGCGGCCGGTGTCTCCCGCTACCAATATCCGCCAAACCTGCGAACCATCCGAATCATGTGTACCGGACGGGTAGACCCGACCTTTGTTTTCAAGGGATTGCTTGAAGGTGCGGACGGTATCTTTACCGGCGGCTGACAGCTGGGTGAATGTCATTACCAGGTAGGTAATTACGACGCCATGGGAATGGATGCGCTGGTGAAGCGCATCCTGAAGGATATCGGTATCCGGGAAGAAAGATTCAGCCTGGAGTGGGCTTCGGCAGCCGAAGCTCCACGATTTGTGCGGTTGATAACGGACTTCACCGAGCGGATCAAGCAGTTGGGCCCGCTGGGCGAAGCCGAAGGCCTGAACGAGGATGAGGTCAGGGAGCGTCTCCAAAAAGCCCTTGATATTGTCTCTTCCCAGAAGGTCAGGGTCAGTTTTGGTAACGCTGCCAAGGCGGTTCGCAAAGACGGCATCTGGACTCCGGAACATATTTCAGAAATCATCAACACCAAGATGGCCAAGACCCTGGAAAAGGCCTTAGGTTGATTTTTAACGTCACTGTTCAACCAGGCCCTGGTTTTCCTTTGTGAAGGCCAGGGCTTTTTTTATGTCAAATATCCGTACCACGACTCCTGTTTTTTATTTCCCTGAATCCGTGAGCGTTCGAGAGCGGGTCGAATGCGCGAAGGAAACGATGTTGACAATTTTAATGAGATTATATTGAAGAATCTGGTCGTGTCTGTGAAGGAGGGTGATATGGAGGAGCATAAAGAGGGAAGCGAAAAAAGAGAGGGAACAAGGAGCATCTGCCCGGCCTGCGGGGGCACCGGGCAGGTCAGTTTCTTCCAGGGAGAGTCGCGTTTTCTGCTGACCACCGAGGAATGCTCCCTGTGTCTTGGCCTGGGTTACATACTCATGGAAAAGCAGGAACAGGCAGGCGGGATGCAAAATATCTGATATATGTGTAACGAGGCAGGGTGGCAGCAAAAAAGCTGATACCCTGCGCTAACTTTGAAGCTTTACTCGCTGTATTTGCTGATAAAATCTTTTGTCATCTGGTATGCACGATCGTCGTTGAACTGGCGGATGGGGTGCTTGCAGAAATACGAGGAAGGTCCTTCGAGTACGCCACCTATTCCCTTGTCCAGGGCCAGTTTGACGCAACGGACTGCATCGATGGCCACTCCGGCCGAGTTGGGAGAGTCCTCCACCGACAACCGCAGTTCAAGGTTCATCGGTACATCGCCAAACAGCTTTCCTTCCATGCGAATGAAACAGACCTTGTTGTCATCTTGCCAGGCTACATAGTCACTGGGGCCCACGTGGATGTTGACATCGTCCAGTCGGGTATCGGCCACCGCCTGGACGGCCTCGGTCTTCGAGACCTTCTTGGACAAAAGCCGGTCGCGATTGAGCATGTTGAGAAAATCGGTGTTGCCGCCGGTGTTCAACTGGTAGGTCCGCTCCAGCTTTACTCCCCGTTTACGGAACAGATCCGTCAAAGTACGGTGGGTGATGGTGGCACCCAGCTGGGCCTTGATGTCATCCCCGATGATGGGCAGATTTTTTTCCGCAAACCTGGCCTCCCAGGCCGGGTTGGAGGCAATGAATACCGGGATGTTGTTGATAAAGCCGATGTTGGCTTCCAGGGCGCATTCGGCATAGAACTTTGTCGCCTCCTCCGACCCCACCGGCAGGTAATTGAGCAGCATTTCGGCCCCGCTTTCCCTGAGGACCCGGACCACTTCCTCCTTGCCGGGTTCCTGGACTGCAGCCGGGACGAAGGTCCTGGACTCGTCATAGTTCTGCATGTGCTCGGAAAAACCGTCCAGGATACGGCCCATCCGGACCTTGACGCCAGAAGCGGGAAGGTCACCGCAGAATACCTTGGTACAGTTGGGCTTGGCAAAGATTGCCTGGTTGACATCCTGATCAACTTTGCGTTTGTCGATGTCAAAGGCGGCCACCACCTCGATATCACTGGGGAGGTACGGACCAATCTGCCAGTGCATGAGACCTATGGCATCTTCCGGGCTCCTGCTTTCATAGTAATAGATACCCTGAATCAGTGAGCTGGCGCAGTTACCAAGGCCGGCAATAGCAATTTTGATCTTCTTCATCACATTCCTCCCCATGTTAAAAATGTCTGATTACCACCAAAATCCAGCAATGGCGCGGAAGAGAATCACATCTCTTTGTCCTGGATGAACGATGGTAATGAGATAAAAATTCTAACCAGATAAACTTTAAGTTCACGTCGAAAAAATAAAAAATCAAACCCTCTACAGACCACAACTCCCCCGGAAACAGGAGGGGATATTTTGCCGGACCATCTTTTTCAGTACAGAGATGAAAAAAAGGCCCTGACAGGGAGGACGAAAAAGCCATCCATCGTCCCGGCCTGTTCGTTGACAACCAGATATACTATGATTACTTAACATAATGTCAAGTCTTCCAGCCAATACAGTAAGGGTTCTTCCATGAAAAGAGACACTCCCCTGGTCCAGTTCTTCTATAACTGCCTCAACCGATACATCCTGCCTCTGCTCGACCGGTACCATGTAACTCCGGACCAGTTGACGGTGACCGGGCTTCTCCTCAGTGGGGTAGCGGGGCTGATCTTTATCTGGCATCCGGGCCTGGGGGCCGCCATGCTCCTGGCCGGTGGGCTCTTCGACAGCCTGGATGGCCTGGTGGCCCGGGCCCGCGGCAGCGCCAGCAAGGCCGGTGCTTTTCTTGATTCCGTTCTCGACCGCTATGGTGAGCTCCTGGTACTGGCTGGAATCTGGGGATATATGTACCGTACAGACCAGCCGGTGGTCCTGGCGACCCTGGCCATCCTCTTTACGCTGGCCGGTTCGCTCCTGGTGAGCTACACTCGGGCCCGAGGCGAAGGATTGGGTGTTTCCTGCACCAGCGGACTCTTTCAGCGGCCCGAACGGATTCTTCTCCTCGCTCTGGCCGGATTCATGGAAACCCTGCTGCCGGGCAGGGCCCTGCTGGGCATGACCCTGCTCCTGGCCATACTGACCAACTCCACTGCCGTGGGACGGTTGCTGGCAATCCTCCATCAGTTGCGACAGGCCGCAACCGAACAGGGTTGAGCCATGGCCGGGCCGAACCTGATCGTCTACTGCGGATCGGCGAAAAAATCATTTCCCTTGTCATCGATGAGGATAAAGGCCGGGAAGTCTTCAACTTCTATCAGCCACACTGCCTCCATGCCCAACTCCGGGTAATCCAGACATTCCACATGCTTGATGTTTTCCTCGGCAATCAGGGCCGCCGGACCGCCGATGGAACCCAGGTAGAATCCACCATGGCGCTGACAGGCCTCGGTTACCTGGCGGGAACGATTGCCCTTGGCGATCATAACCATGGAGCCGCCATGCTGCTGAAGCAGGTCCACGTAGGAATCCATCCGACCGGCCGTGGTCGGCCCGAACGACCCCGATGGCTTGCCCGGCGGTGTTTTGGCCGGACCGGCATAGTAAACCGGATGTTTCTTCAGATAGTCTGGTAATGGTTTGCCGGCATCGAGCAGTTCCTTCCACCGCGCATGGGCCATGTCCCGGCCGACGATAATAGTGCCGGTGAGTCGAATCCTGGTGGCTACGGGATATCTGCTCAGAGTGCCGAGTATCGATTCCATGGGCTGGTTGAGATCAATGCGCACCGCATCCATATCCTCACTATTGCGAAACCGTTCTGGAATAAGACGGCCGGGATGCCGGTCGAGTTTTTCGAGCCACAATCCCTGGTGGTCGATCCTGGCCAGAATATTGCGATCAGCCGAGCAGGAGACCCCCATGCCTATGGGACAGGATGCGCCATGGCGGGGAAGCCGGATTACCCTGACATCGTGGGCAAAGTACTTGCCGCCGAACTGGGCCCCGAAACCCAGTTTCCACGCCTCGTGCAGGAGTTCATCCTCCAGTTCAAGATCACGGAAAGCCCGGCCGTACCTGTCGCCGCTGGTCGGCAGACCGTCGAGATATCTGGTGGTCGCCAGCTTGACTGTCTTCAGGTTGGCCTCGGCGCTGGTACCGCCGATGACAAAGGCCAGGTGATAGGGCGGGCAGGCGGCCGTGCCCAGGGTTTTCATCTTGTCGACAAGAAATTCTTTCAGTACCCCGGGCTGGAGCAGGGCCTTGGTCTCCTGGTAGAGATACATCTTGTTGGCACTGCCACCGCCCTTGGCGATGAAGAGAAAATCATAGGCTTTGCCGGTGGTGGCATAAATGTCGATCTGGGCCGGGAGATTGGTGCCGGTGTTGACTTCCTCGTACATGGTCAGAGGGGCCACCTGGGAATAACGGAGGTTTTCGGTCGCATAGCAGGTAAAAATACCCTCGGACAGCCAACGGGCATCATTACAGCCGGTCCAGACATTCTGGCCCTTTTTGGCCATCACGATGGCCGTGCCGGTGTCCTGGCAGAGGGGCAGAACGAAGTTCCTGGAAATTTCGGCATTACGCAACATGGAAAGGGCCACGGCCCGGTCATTGTCAGAGGCCTCCGGATCGTCCAGGATGGCAGCCACCATTTTGTTATGGCTTGGCCTCAGGAGAAAGGAAACCTCCCGCATGGCAGCCAGGGCAAGAGCCTTGAGACCTGCGGGTGCTATACACACCACTTCTTCCCCCAGGAACGTATTGGTGCTGACATACTGCTGCGAGCCCTCCAGCAGCCGATAGCTGGTGGTATCGGGAGCCAGGGGGAAGGGATCGTGGTAGACGAACTCAGTCATCACATGCTCCTTGTTGATATTTGTCCACTCCGGGAACCGGTATTGATCGCGGGCGTCAGCCGGTATTTATAGTCCGAACCGACGATGTCGGCCAGGTACTTTTCAACATTTTTTCATCCCCACCGAAACTCAGCCACAGTACGAAAAAGGAAACCATCTCTTTGCCCTGGAAGCTATTTGCCAGAAAGCGCCTGCGAGAGGGTTTTTTTGCATTGTTTCCTCGAAAATGGCGATGGCAAATCCGGGCTTAGACATTTTTTTGGATTTTGTTGGTAACCACACCATTTTTTGTTTTTTCCCGGCAATGATTTTTTTCTTCCTGTCGAGGGATTGAATGTTGTTTTTCCGAAAATCGACTCCGGGCAGAAGTCAGAGGAGAGGGACGCGTCCAAAGGTTATTTTCAGTCGAGAACAAATATCTGTTGCAGCCTTCAGGGGCCAGCGGTATGAAGCCAGCATAGCGTCAGGGTACTGAGAACCTCAACAAAAGGCACCCGAACCATGGATAACGATATCTATTTCAGCAACTATACTCTTGATCCCGGGACATACTATTTTCTCTACATCGGGGAACTCAAGTGTTATGGACTCAACCTGTTCCTGCGCGACATGTTTGCCCGCACCATGAACAGGCCGGTGGCCTTTATCTCCGTTGTTCCAGATATACTGCACCAGTACAATTACAGTAACATCATTGCGATATCGCCGATGCTCAATCAACTGCGAGCCATAAGCGGCAACCGCATCTGTTACCGGACCGAACCAGGTCGGTTCATGGAAGCGGTCTCCACCCACCCCGCCGTTCACCAGCTCATCGACCGGATTCTCGAACACCAGGATCATCTCTATATAAACATGTATGAAAGTGATCCCAACATGACCCTGGATCAGCGCGACAAAGTCTCCATTCTCGGCCCGGACAAGGAACTGGCACGGAAGTTCAACAACAAGATGATCCAGTACGAGATGCTCCGCGACAAGATCCCGGTGATCGAATTTGAGATCTGCCAGTGCATGAGCGATCTGCTGTTTCGTTCCGAGCAGAAACGCCAGCAGTGGAGCGACGGTATCTTTGTCTCCAAGGTCTACTCTGCTGCCGGCGCGGCCAGCGGCATCACCCACAGTCAGGCCGATATTGTCCACTTTTTTGGCGCCGAGGACTGTATTTATCTCATGTCCCGCTATATCCCGCATGAATTCGATCCCACAGTGCTCGCGGTGGTGGCCAATGAAGAGGATGTCTATATCGCCGGGGTGGCGGATCAGAACATCGAGGACGGCAACCGCTTTGTCGGTTCGAGCTGGCCCTCGGTACTGCCGCTGGATATCGTCCATGAACTCAAGGAGTATACCCGGGTGGTAGGCCGGGAGCTGGGCCGCCGCGGCTACCGGGGGATCTTTGGCTGCGACTACCTGGTTGACCGGAAGAACAATGTTTACTTCCTGGAAATCAATGCCCGCAAGCAGGGGACGACGCTCGAATTCTGTTACACTCTGGAACAGGCCCTGCCCCCGGGCAGTCCGTCCCTGCCCGAGCTGGAGTACCATGCCGTTGTTTCCGGCTCTTTCCCTGAAAATACCCGAGAACGTGCCGATGACGCTATTCCACTGCACTGGGGAACCTATAATTATAAACTCAAGCAGGCCCGTTCAACTCGCGGCTACATCCCGCAAAATCCCTACGAACGGGAGACGTTTTGCAAGGTGGCCAAGGGCGAGCTGCTCAAGGATTTTGTCATCCTCGAACATATCGGTTCCGGGTTGACCGTTCTGCCCGGCACCTTCCTGGCCCGGATAGTTTCCGTGGCCCGCAACCGTCGCGATGTGGAGGAGGGACTGCGCCAGGGCAAGGAGATCATCGAACTGACCATCGAGTAAACCGGGACTTCCTGAAAACACAGTCCCGGCAAGAGGTGTGCAGGAGCTTTTGATATACCCTTTTTGACCGGTAACAGAACACGACCCAGGGCCGTGTTGCATCCGTCACAGCAGGAGAGGATCATGAGTAACGAAATGGATAGCTACACCACGGAACTAATTGACAGGCTCTATTCCGGAGAAGACAGCGCCAGCCCGGACGACGCCCTGCGCGCGGAAATACACGCCATGATAACCAGGGCCGAAGAGGAGGACCTGACCGGCCCCATCGTCGAACTTTTTGCCCGCCTCAAGGCCCTCCGGGAAGAGGAGAATATTCGTGCGGACAGCCTGGGGCTCAAACGGGAGAGGCTGGAGTCCCTGGCGCGCAAGCACCAGGAAGTCGACGAGCACATGGTTTCCGTCGGCGGACGGGTCGACCGGGCCAGGCCGATTGTCCAGGCCGCCAACGCCAGGGTGGACGCCTACCTGGAGCTCAAGGATCAGGAGGCGCCAAGCGGGATTGAACTGTGGGAGCGTATATTGGAAAACCAGGCTCGGATCCGCCAGGCCCTTGGCATGGATGAGGAGGCCTGGAACACCTTTTCCGGCCAGATTCGCCATGCAATTTCTTCGGTGGAGGAGCTGGCCCGGCTCATCGAGCTGCCCCCGGATGCGGTGGCAGATATTGCCCGGGTGACCAGAAATTACCGAATGAGACTGACGCCCTATTACACCAGCCTGATCATGCCGCGCCTCAACGATCCCATAATGCTGCAGTCCATTCCCACCGGAGAAATGGTCGATAATGCCGGGGTCGAGATTCCGCCTGTGGCCGCCGATCATTCTCCGGCCCGGCTGGTGGACCAGTTTTATCCCCGGGTGGTGACCATCAAGTCGACCAACATGTGTGCCATGTACTGCACCCACTGTCTACGGATCGCCCACATCGGCAAGAAGGACAAAATGTTCTCCAGACAGGCTTATGGAGAGGCACTGGACTACATCCGGGCAAATAAGCGGATTCGCGATGTTCTGGTCACCGGCGGGGACGCCTTTGTTCTGCCCAACTCCCTGCTCAAATGGCTGCTCGACGAGCTCGACTCCATTGACCATGTGCGGCTGAAACGGCTGGGGACCAGGGTCCCGGTGACCGTGCCCATGCGTATCGACGAGGAACTCCTCGATATCCTGGAGAGATCCAATGACCGGAAACCTCTTCGGGTGGTTACCCAGATCAATACGGCCCAGGAAATCACCCCGGTATCCCGAACCGCCTTTAAAAATATCTCCAAAAGGGTCAGTGCAGTGCTCAACCAGGCTGTCCTGCTGCGGGGTATCAACGACTCCCGGGTCAAGATGTGGAAGCTGTGCGAAACCATCCACGAGTCCTATGTGCGTCCCTACTACATCTTCAACTGTTCCTACCGTAACCCCCAGTTCGTCCATTTTCGGGTCCCGGTGGAAAAAGGCCGCGATATTGTTGAATCCATGTACGGCAATATCTCCGGTGATGCCATTCCACGCTACATTGCCACTGCCGGCGGCAAGATTCCCATGCATCGCTCCAACGTGATGGGCCGGCAAGGAAACGAGCTGATCCTGAAAAAACCGTGGTCCGGCGAAGAGGTCCGCTATCCCGATGCCGACCCGGAAGTGTACGGGAACGACAACTTTTCCTTTGCCCGGTACGGAAAATGAGTGTCGATAAGGCCCTGGCCTTTCTGGAGCAGCGTGAACAGTACCTCTTCTCCCTTCTGCGGGACCTGGTCCTCATTTCCAGTCACACCGGCGACAAACCAGGGGTGGACAGGGTCGGGTCGGTCATCCGGAAACAGCTTGAGGGACTTGGGCTGGAACTGCAAACTGTGCCGGTTCGGGAGTTCGGTGACCACCTGGTGTTCCGGACCCGGGCCAGCCACAATCAGCCTTATATCCTGGTAACCGGACACATGGATACGGTGTTTCCGGAAGAGAGCGGTTTTAACTGGTACCGGGAAGACGGACCACGGATACAGGGTCCGGGAGTCATTGACATGAAAGGTGGCCTGGTGACCACCATCGGTGCGATCCAGGCCCTGGCCCGGGCTGGAGTCCTGGAGCAGTTGCCGCTGGTTCTTCTGTTCAACTCCGACGAAGAGATGGGCTCGCCATCTTCCCTCGAACTCATCCAGGATCTGGCCAGAGGGGCGTGCTGCGGGCTGGTCACCGAGTGTGGTGGTCTATCGGGAGAGGTTGTCACCGGGCGGCGGGGCAAAACCGGCTACCGCCTGGAGATCAGTGGCCAGGCCGGACATGCCGCCTTTGCTGACCAAGACAAGGCCAGTGCGGTCCTGGAGCTGGCCCGCAAGATCCTTGCCCTGGAAGAGCTCAACAATCCCGAACAGGGGGTGGTGGTCAATGTGGGGGTCATCAAGGGAGGTACAGGGTCCAACACGGTCCCGGAACAGGCCGAGGCCCTGGTCGACACCCGCTACACCTCCAGGGCGGCAGGCCTGAAACTGAAAGAGAGGATCGGGCGGATCGCTGGAACATGCAAGACTCCAGGGACCACAGCCCGGCTGGAAATCACCGGCCAGCGTCCGGTCCTGGAAGAGAGCACAGCCAACAAGGACCTGTTCACCCTGGCTGTCAAACAGGCAGAAAGGCTTGGCATCAGCATATGTCGTGAAGTTCGCCAGGGGGTCTCGGACGCAAACACCATGGGTGAATACATCCCGGTTCTCGACGGTCTGGGCCCCATCGGGGAGCACGACCACAGCGACAGGGAATACATGCTCAAAGACAGCCTGCCGGTCAGGACTCGCCTTCTGGCAGCTCTGCTGCCGGCCCTGGCGGAAAAATTCGCGACTTCTGCGGCCTGATAATTATCGTTTCCCTGTTACTCGTCCCTGTTGATATCCTTCAGGATACGTTTCCGAAGCCGTCCTGCATTGTGCTCGTCCCGGTAGGAGACAATGGTCACCGGCGAGCGCCGGAAGAGCTTCTCGGCCACCGAGCCGGTGAAGGCGTGGACCAGTTCTGATTTGGCCTTTATCCCCATGACGATCATGTCGACATCTTCCTGGACCGCAAACTTCAGCAGGATTGAAGCCGGCCGGCCCACCTTGAAGACAAAGCGGACGCGTTCCTCGGGGAAATCCACCTTTGTCATCATCTCCTCGAGCATGCCGATACGCTGCTGCTGCAGCTGCTGCAGGTAATGCTCCTCGTCGACCTCGTACCCAAACGAAGTGATCACCTGTACGGTTTCGAGATCCCTTTCATTGATCACATTAATGATGATCAGCTCGGCATCCAGGGGCTTTGCCAGCTTGGCGGCAAACTGGAGAATATCCTGGGAGAACGCCGAGAAGGCCAGGGGAACCATGATTTTCTTGAAGTCTGACATGACTTGTGTCTCTCCGGCAGATAGTAGCTGTGTGTTGTTGTACTGTTCTTTCTTCTTCCCGGGCAAGGGGCATGGGACGGAAGAAACCCGCCGGCACATGCGGAGCAGGCGGGTTCCAGGGCTTCAGACTCGGGACATGACCACCTGACCGCCGGCATCCTCCCTGGTTCGCGGCCGTTGCATGAGATACAATATACCGTACAGGGCCAGGCCGATCAGATAGGTCCAGTAGCGCTGGTCATGGGGCATGCCGAGCCAGGATGCAATCTGATCCGGTCGCATCAGGATAAAAGTGACGCAGAGAAAGAGCGGAATCTCCCATGGTTTGTTTTTGGTAATGAACCACCCCTGGGTGGCCGAAGCAAAGGCAAAGTTCCCTATGCAGGCCATGACAAAAATCAGTATCCCCTGGGTCCAGGAATAAACATTGTGGAGGATAAGGTCTGTGTTGAAAATGAACATGAAGGGCAGGATAGCGGTTCGAATATCATACATGAACCCCTGGATGCCAGTGGCGATAGGCGGGGACTTGGCAATGGCAGCGGCGGCATAGGCAGCCAGGCCCACCGGCGGGGTGTCATCGGCCAGGATACCGAAGTAGAAGCAGAACAGGTGCGCCGCCATGAGCGGAACGATAAAGCCCTGCATGGCGCCGATATTGACAATGGCCGGTGCGGTCAACGAGGCCATGACGATATAGGTCGCGGTGGTGGGCAAGCCCATGCCGATGATCAGGCTGGCAAGAGCGGTGATGACAAGCATCAAAAAGACATTGCCCATGGACAACACGTCGATGATCTCGGAGATCAGGTTGCCAAGACCAAGGGCAACCACGCCGACGATGATACCGGCCGCGGCTGTGGCCAGGGCCACGGCCACCATGTTGCGGGCTCCGGAGGCAAGGGCCCCAAATATCTGAACAATGGCCTTTTGAAAAGCCGGGCCCAGTGGTTTTTTGTTCTTCCAGGCAAGAAAAGGCTCCTGAAAGAGCATGATGATACCCATGACCCAGATGGCATTGAAAGCGGCCAGTTCCGGTGAATGACGGACTACGATCAATTCGTAGAGGAGCATGAACAGGGGCACCAGGTAATGGACACCGGAGAGCAGGGTCTTGAAAAAGGGCGGCAGTTCGCTTTTGGGCAGGCCGCGGATACCGAGCTTGGAGGCTTCGATATGGGAGATGAAGAACAGGGCCGCATAGGAGGCAAAGGCAGGAATGGCGGCAGCCTTGACTACCTCGATATAGGGCACGTTGACGTATTCGGCAATGATAAAAGCGGCTGCGCCCATGATCGGCGGTGCCAGTTGCCCGTCGGTGGAGGCAGCCACTTCGGTGGCCGCGGCCTTGGTGGCAGGATAACCAACCTTTTTCATCATCGGGATTGTGAAGGTGCCGGTGGTGACGATGTTGGCGATCGAGGAACCGGAGACCAGGCCGGTCAGGCCGGAGCCCATGATGGCGGCTTTGGCCGGACCACCCTTGAACCGTCCCAGCAGGCTGAGCGCCAGCTGAATGAAGTAATGGCCGGCGCCGGCCTTGTCCAGCATGGCGCCAAAGAGGACAAAAAGAAAGACAATGGTCGCGGACACGTCCAGGGGTATACCGTATATACCTTCGGTGGACATGGTCATCTGTCCGACAAAACGATTCAACGAAGTTCCCTTGAAAGCGATCAGGTCGGGCATGTAGGGCCCGAGAAAGGCGTAGGCGATAAAACAGGAGCCTATAAAGGGCAGGGCAGGGCCGATGGTCCTCCGGGCTGCCTCCAGCAACAGAAGGACCAGGCCGATTCCGGCCACCAGGTCCATGGTGTTCGGAGCCCCGTACCTGGTGGTGATTCCCTCGTAATCAATCACAATATAGAGGGCCGCCAGGGCTGCAACCAGGGCCAGGAGCATGTCGAGCAGGGGAATTTTTTTATGCTCGGCAAAATATTTAAGGTTGAAATAGGGTTTTTTGAACAGGGGGTAATTCAGAAAGACGATGGTCAGGGCAAAAGCGAGATGGATTGCCCGGATATAGGTCGAATCCAGCAGAATCCACTTGGGCAGGGCCAGCTGAAAAAGAGACCAGCAGACCGCTATGGTTGGTATGAGATATTTCTGCCAGCCCTCCGGCTTTCGCCCGATCCCTTCCTCGGCTTCGGCCAGTTTTCTGGCAACCTCAACTCCGTCATCAACTTTTTCAACTCGAATTTTGCTCATATTCTAGCACCAATCACAATATAACCAAAAAAAAGCGCCGGATCGGCAGTTACCCAAGGCGCCTTGTCAAACAACATGACCCGGAAGAGGCGGCCCCATGCAAAACCATCCCTGACTGCGGGGACAGTGGGGGGGGGAGACGTTGGCTTTCCTGGCGAGCCGCGACTTTCTACGGTCTGGGTCGGACTCCGTTTTCCGGGCACCGGTGCAGGTGCCCGGAAAACGATTCCCGACACGGAAAACCGGCGACAGGTGAAACTGCCGCCGGCGGGAGCGCGGATTATTTCATCAAGCCAACTTCCTTAAAGTACTTCACAGCGCCAGGATGCAGCGGTGCGGACAAACCTTCAAGCATGGACTCTTTGGTCAGAGTGGAGTAGGCAGGATGCAGTTTCTTGAACTCGTCAAAGTTGTCAAACACTTCCTTGGTGATGGCATAGACAACGTCATCGGGCACCTTGGCGCTGGTCACCAGAGTAGCCTTTACACCAAAGGTGGGTACATCCTTGTCGTTCTGGGCTCCGGGGTACATGACCACCGGAATGACCGACTTGGCGTAATAGGGATACTTGGCCAGGAGCTTGTCGATACCGGTGATGGAGGCAAAACGTACCTTGCGGGCGCCGGATGTTGCTTCCTTGATGGCTCCGGAGGGATGGCCGACGGTGTAGAAAAAGGCGTCAATCCGGCCGTCCTGCAGCAGACCCGGGGCCTCGGAGGCCTTGGCGCTTTCAGCCTTCAGGTCTTTCTTGTAGTCGATACCCACGGTCTCCAGGGCGTCAATGGCGTTCTGGCGCTGACCGGATCCGGGGTTGCCGATATTGACCTTCTTGCCTTTCAGGTCACGAATATCCGCAATGCCGGCATCCACCGCGGCCACCAGGGTCACAGACTCGGGGTGAATGGAGAATACGGCCCTCAGGTCTTTCTGCGGTCCCTTCTTTTCCCACTCGGCCAGCCCGTGGACGGCCTGGTACTGGCGGTCGGACTGGGCGATACCAAACTCCAGGTCACCACTCATGACGGCATTGATGTTGAACACCGAGCCGCCGGTGGACTCGACAGTGGCCCGAATACCGTACTGCTTTTTCTTTTTGTTCACCATCTTGGCGATGGCACCGCCGGTGGGATAATAGACACCGGTGATGCCGCCGGTACCGATGGTGACAAAGGTTGTCTTTGCCTGGGCCGTGGCAAGGGTGAACAGCATGACTGCTCCCAGTGCAACTGTCGCTAAAATTCCTCGCTTCATACGTACCTCCTGATGAATTTGATGAGGGGTTTTGGGTGTTGCTTGGTTACCATTTTTCTATATTAAACAAACCACCAATTGGCAAGCGAATCATCACCCTCAAAAAAGAAAGAATCAAGCTTTAGATTCTCTTGCTTTTTTTTGGGAGAGCCTGTATTGCGGAACTATCGACAACCCACAAAAAAGGCCTGGCCCGAGGCGGTTCCACAGGGGCGGATTCCGAACCAAAAGGCCGGCCGGAGAAAAGAGACCATGGCAAACAAAACTCAAACCGATTCAGGCTCTGCCTGCAAAAAGAAAACAATCCGGAAAACAGGTAAAACAAGAGAGAAGTATGATGTTTCTTTCTATCTTGCCTGGTGCAAGGCCTGCGGCATCTGCATCGCTTTCTGTCCTCAGAAGATCATTGCAGCGGATAAGAACGGCAAACCCTGCATGACCGACTCTGATCGCTGTGTCGGCTGCCGTTTCTGCGAAATCCACTGTCCTGATTTTGCCATCACCGTGTCTGACCGGACACCCAAGAGGAGGAAGAACGATGTCTGAGACCAACAACCGCCGACTGCTGCAGGGCAATGAGGCCATTGTCCACGGGGCCCTGGCCGCCGGCTGCCGTTTTTTTGCCGGCTACCCCATCACTCCGGCTTCTGAAATAGCCGAGCAGCTCTCCGTCATGCTGCCCGGTGTGGACGGCACCTTTATCCAGATGGAGGATGAAATTGCCTCCATAGGCGCGGTTATCGGCGCCTCGCTGGCCGGGGCCAAGGCCATGACCGCCACCTCGGGGCCCGGTTTTTCCCTGATGCAGGAAAACCTGGGCTTTGCCTGCGTGGCCGAAGTGCCGTGCGTTATCGTCAATGTCATGCGCGGAGGACCGTCCACCGGGTTGCCAACCTGTCCGGCCCAGGGCGACGTCCAGATGGCCCGCTGGGGCACCCATGGCGATCATCCGATCATTGTTCTTGCTGTCTCTTCGGTAAGCGATTCCTTTTCCATCACGGTCAAGGCCTTTAACCTCTCGGAAAAATACCGGGTTCCGGTCATCCTGCTTTCTGACGAGGTAGTGGCCCATACCCGTGAGTGCGTGGAGCTGCCCGACCAGGGTGATATCAAGGTGGTTGACCGTATCCGGCCGAGCATGCCGCC
Source organism: Desulfolithobacter sp. (assembly GCF_054025815.1). NCBI lineage: Bacteria > Pseudomonadati > Thermodesulfobacteriota > Desulfobulbia > Desulfobulbales > Desulfobulbaceae > Desulfolithobacter > Desulfolithobacter sp. Next base: position 115,613 of record NZ_JBPMMS010000003.1, read on the forward strand.
GGACTGGTACAAACCGTATGAGGGAGATACCCGCGGGGTTCCGCCCATGGCGCCCTTTGGCGAAGGGTACCGCCATCATGTCACCGGTCTGATCCATGATGAACTGGGTTTTCCCACTCAGAACAGCCGCGAGATCGAGGCTTTCCACGAGCGGATCACCCAGAAGATCTGCCGCGGTTTTCCAGAGATCCAGATGACCAAGGGCTATATGATCGACGACGCCGAAGTGGTGGTCATTGCCTATGGTTCCGTGACCAGGCCTGCAATGCGCGCAGTCCAGGAGGCCCGGGAAAACGGGGTCAAGGCCGGATTGCTGCAACTCATCACCCTGTTTCCCTTTCCACGCCGGACGGTAAGCCCGCTCCTCCAGCAGTGCCGGGCCGTGCTGGTTCCGGAGATGAACCTGGGCCAGATCAGCCGTGAGGTACAGCGGGTGAACCAATATGACTGTCGGGTCGTCAAGCACAACCGGGTCGATGGCCAGTTCATCACTCCCATGGAAATTTTCAAGAAACTCGTCAAACTTTAAGCGAGAGAGAGGATACATATCATGCCTATTTCGGCCCAGGCGCTCCGCCACGAATATCTGCGCCATAACAAGAAATTTCCCCACGTATGGTGTCCGGGCTGCGGCAACGGCATCGTCATGGGTGCCCTGCTCCGTGCCATCTCCAGGCTGGAGCTCAGCAAGGACGAAGTGGTGCTGGCTTCGGGGATCGGCTGTTCCGGCCGCATGCCGACCTACCTGGACTTCAATACCCTGCACACCACCCATGGCCGTGCCCTTACCTTTGCCACCGGAGTCAAACTGGCCAACCCGGCCCTCAACGTGATCACCATCATGGGGGACGGCGACGCCACCGCCATTGGTGGCAACCACTTTATCCATGCGGCCAGGCGCAACCTGAACCTGACCGCGATCATCATCAACAATTCCATCTATGGTATGACCGGAGGACAGTACTCGCCGACCACGCCCTTTGGTTCCAGGTCTACCACGTCGGTGTATGGGCACATCGAGCATGACTTTTCCATCGCCGAACTGGCCGTCACCGCCGGGGCCTCCTTTGTTGCCCGCTCAACGGTCTATCACGCCGATCTCATGGACCGGCTCATCGAGCAGGCGATCGCCAAACGTGGGTTTGCCGTGGTCGAGGTGATCTCCAACTGCCACATCCAGTACGGCCGCCGCAACAAGCTTGGCGGAGCAGTGGATATGCTCAGGAGTTTCAAGGAAAACGCGGTCACCATTCAGAAGGCGTCAACGCTCAAACCCGAGGAGCTGGAGGGAAAAATCACCATCGGCGTGCTGGCCGACCGTGATCTGCCCATCTCCACCGAAGAGTACAAAAAGGTGCGGGAGAAGGCCCGGGCGGCAAGGAGGCAGAAATGAAGAAGAAACATGAAGCCAAAAAGAGAGAGCGTTACGAAGTCCGGTTCTCGGGTTCGGGCGGCCAGGGCTTGATCACCGCGGCCGTGGTTTTTGCCGAAGCGGTGGGAGTCTATGACGGAAAATATGTCTGCCAGACCCAGAGTTACGGTCCCGAGGCCCGGGGCGGCAAGAGCAAGGCTGAAGTGGTGATCAGCGATTCTCCCATCGATTACCCCAAGGCCCTGGAACTCGACCTGCTGCTGGCCATGAACCAGGCCGCCTGCGACGCCTATTTCTATGACCTGAAACCAAACGGTCTTCTCATCGTCGATTCCTACCTGGTGGAGCAGTATCCCACCAGCCGGATCATCACCATTCCCTTTACCCAGATCGCCCGCGATGAGATCGGCCGGGAACTGGTGGCCAACATGGTGGCCCTTGGCGCCGTGGGCCTGCTCTGCGGACTGGTCAACCTGGACAACCTGGAAAAGGCCCTGCTGGCCAGGGTTCCGCCGGGAACCGAGGAGATGAACTCAAAGGCACTCAAACGGGGGATCGAGGAGGCGGCCAGGATAGACCTCAGTAGCCTGCCCCGATCAATCATGAGCGAAGACGAGGAGGTGTAATATGAAAGTTGTGGCGTTCAACGGCAGTGCCCGCAAGGATGGCAATACTGCTATGCTGATCGGTTATGTGTTCGAGGAACTGGAAAAAGAGGGGATCGAGACCGAGCTCGTTCAATTGGCCGGTGAACATCCCCACGGCTGCATAGCCTGTTACTCCTGTTTCAAGAATAAGGACCGCAGATGCGCGGTTACGACCGACTGCATCAACGAGTGCATCGAGAAGATGGAATCGGCCGACGGCATCATCCTGGCCTCGCCAACCTATTTCGCCGATCTGTCCACCGAGCTCAAGGCCCTCATCGACCGGTGCGGCATGGTCTCCCGGGCCAACGGCGACATGTACCGGCGCAAGGTGGGAGCGGCGGTGGTGGCCCGGCGTCGGGGTGGGGCCATTCACGTCTTTGACTCCATCAACCATTTCTTCACCATCGGCCAGATGATCATCGTCGGTTCGTCCTACTGGAATATCGGCATCGGCCGGGACAAGGGGGAGGTGGCCGGTGATGAGGAAGGTGTGACGACCATGCGTAATCTCGGCCGAAACATGGCCTGGTTGCTGAAAAAAATCCAGTCCTGATTTCTGTCTTTTTTCTGCCTGGGTCCCGGCGGCGGTTTCGTCGCCGGGACCCGGTTTTTTTCTTGTTTCCTTTCTTCAAGTCATTGGTCTGACTCGTCCTGGAGCCGGTTATATCCTGCGCTCTCCAGGGATTTCCATATTCCCATGTTTTTAATTGACCATAATTTTGCCAAAACATATAACTGACAGTAGAGATCATCATTTCCCACTATCAATGGCGATAAACCCTACTGCATGTTTGGATAACCTGTTGCGGGACAAGGAGGAACTTTATGCTGGTTATCTGCGAGGAGTGCGCTAAAAAATACAACATCGATGAAACACGGATGAAAGGGGACCGGGCCCGGTTCACCTGCCGCCAATGCGGACACCTGATCATCGTGGAAAAGCCGGCACTCCGTGAAACCACTCCACCTGTTCAGAAACCGGATTCCGCTGCCAGGGGCGAGGGGGTTCATGCAGAAAAGAAAAACAAAAAGGACAGCAAACAGAACCAGGGAGCCGATCCCAGGGAATCTTCTCCAGCTCCGGAAGCGGTAAAGAGTGATAACCCCGGACCTGTTCTAGCTAACCGCGATCTGGGAATCCCCATCTCTGCCTATCTTCTGCTGGCTTTCTTTGTCGGTGTTGCCTCCGTCTCTACCGCCCTGGCGTATATCTCCATGCAATATATACCACAGTTGGTCAACGAGCAGGTCGGGCTGCGGACCGCGGCCATTGCCGTGGCCTTTAAGGATTCTGTCAGTAAACCGCTGCTGATCCGTGACCAGCAGCAACTGGATAAAGAGATGAAACAGATCAGCCTCCTGCCCGGAGTCGCATATGCGGCAGTGGTTAACGACCGCGGCCTGGTGGTGGCTGGTTTTTTCAGTGATCCTGAACGATTTTCCCATGAATTTGCAGCCGGAATACGGGAAAGTGGTTTCCCCAGGACCATTATCGAGCACAACAGGCTCAAAGAGGGTCGGCTGCAACAGGATGCCGTGGTGCTGGTCGAGGGCCAGCGGATCCATGACTATGCCCTGGCCCTCAATGAAACCGGTGGCGAAATTCACGTTGGCGCCTATGGAGCTGACATCAAAAAAAGCTTGAGAAACTCCCTGTTTTCCTCATCTTCACTGTCTTTTATCGGCCTGATTCTGGGCAGTGGAATCCTGATTTTTCTTCTCCTGACCAGGGCCATTTCCAAACCCCTGCAGGAACTGACAGAGGTTGTCAACCGAATCAGCCTCGGAGAGGTGGATCTGGTGGTTACATCAAGAGGGCCAAGGGAAATCCGGGAACTTGCCCTGGCCTTCGAGAGGATGCGTTATTCCATAAAAGCCGCTATTGAGAGGCTGCGCAGCCGCTGATCTTTTGACCTTTTTTCATGCTCTTCCTCAACAATGCATGCACGCCGCCACGGTCCTGATTCTGTGCTCATGGCCGTTTCAGGAGGAACTTTCAGGAAACAGCACGCTCCCGGCCGGATAATCAGAAACCAACAGCACCAGGATCGACCAGGTCACAGTCTCGGTTCCAAAACGTTGGCCTGAACCGGAACCGGCATATCACAACAACCATCGCTCAAGAAGACAACTTGGCCCATGCTTATCCCAAAGGAAAAACCACACCTCACAGGCCTCAACAGCTATTATCTCCAGATCGACAAGTTTGTCGAGCATCTCCAGGGTGAAATAGGCAGCGGTTGTATCTATTGCCGGGCCGTTGACCAGGAACTGTTGATCTATTTCGATGAACAGGAAATTATCCGCGGTATTGTGCAGGATGATGGTGGACCTTCAAGGGTATCTCCCTCACTGGAACCTGTACTCAAGGCTCTGAAAGCCAAGAATTTTTTGGTCAGCGTTTATTACCTGGACCCCAACGCGATTTTTTTCTGGAGCCAGATGGGGCCATTTCGCCGGGCCAGGAACCTGCTCACATCCAGAGACATCGGCCTGCCTGAACTCCTGTACCGCCTGGAACAAAAAAAATTTTCCGGGTTTGTCGATGTAGAGCTGCAAAACGACGACGGTGGACTGATTTTTTTCCACAAGGGGCGACGCATCGGTGGCTCCTATTCCTGGGGACAGGGCGGGTTGAATCCGGCCAGCGAGGCATGCCAGGACCTGGTAGAGCGGTTGAGCGAAACCGAAGCCATCTACAGGGTGGGACATTTTCAAAAAGAACAGGTGGAACCAGAGGTCCGAACAGGGGATCCTGTCCTGAAAAAGCCCGTGGATCCGCCACCCTTTGCCGACCTGGTCACTGCCCTGGAGGAGTTTCTTGAAATTTATGGCCGGATCATGAAAAGACGCAGCCGGCAGGACCCTGTCATCCTTCTCAAGCAATGTTTTCTCGACCATCTGGACGAATACCCCTTTCTCGACCCCTTCAGCTCGCCGTTTCAGTACGAAAACAACCGGGTGAGCCTGGGTGACGAGACCAGGGGACAGGAGATTGCCGAAGCAGTGGTCGACTGTGCCTGGGAGGTGGCCTCCCGCCACCGGGCAGAAAAAAAATTCAGGGCCGAGTTGGACAAGTGGGCATACCGGTCGGCCCTGGAAGATCGCGGTATCGCCGTGGAACGGTAACAGCCAGGGATATGGAGGAAAGGCTTAAACCGACGAGGTAGTGTGTCTGCCTGCAAGCTGGCCGCAGGCAGCGAGAATATCTTCGCCCCGGCTGTGGCGGATGAACACGGAAAAGCCGTGTCTGCGCAGGATTTGTTGAAATTGCAGCATCCTCTCCCGGCCCGGACTGCGAAACTCCTCATTATCAGTGGCATTCACTGCCAACAGGTTGATCTTGCTGGGAACCCCGCGCAGGAGCCGGGCCAGTTTTTTCGCGGTCTCGTCCGAATCGTTGATACCGGCAAGCATGGTGTACTCAAACATGATCCGCTGCCGTTTTTTCATTGGAAAATTTTTGCATGCCTCGATGAGCTCGGCCAGAGGGTACCGATCGTTCACAGGCATGAGGCGGCTGCGGGTCACGTCATCGGCCGCGTGCAGGGAGACCGCCAGGTTCACATCCGTGGCCCGGCCCAGTTCCATCATCTGCGGAATCAGCCCACAGGTGGAGACCGTAATCCGTCGGCTGGCGAAATCAAGCCCCCGTTGCTCTGTGAGGATGGAAAGCGCTGTGAGCAAATTTTTCAGATTGGCCAACGGCTCTCCCATACCCATAAAGACCAGGTTGGTCAACCTGCCCCGGTCGTGTTCAAGCATCCAGTCGCGGACTGCGCAGACCTGGTTGACGATCTCGGCCGGCTGCAGGTTGCGGGTAAATCCCATGCTTCCGGTCATGCAGAACCGACAGCCCATGGCGCAGCCGGCTTGGGACGAAACACAGAGCGTGTTGCGGCCTTCGTCGGGGATGAGAACCGATTCAATGACAAAGCCGTCTTTAAGCCGAAACCCGAACTTGGCCGATCCATCCCGGGACTGCTGGACAATGGGCTCTGTGAAACGGCTGATCCGTGCATGATGTCCCAGGGCTGTCCGGAACTCTTTGGCCAGATCGGTCATCTGAGAAAAGCCTGTAATTTTAGGACGATACAGCCAGGAAAGAATCTGTCGGCCGCGGAAGGCCGGTTGACCCAGAGATTCGACAAACCGAATCAGGCCCTGTTGATCAAGATTTTTGAGATCGGTAATTTCTTGTTTCATTTTTTTTATTTTGATTACCACCAAAACTCGAAAAGGCAAACATCGCCTTGCTCTGCAAAAACTGCTGGTCCGGGAGTATCAGTGATGAGTTTTGCGGATAATCATTTTTGCTGTCTATTTCATGCTCCCCTGGCTACAGCGTTCTGAGTGGTTCCGGTTTCAGGTCCAGGTGTCCCTTCAGAGCCTTATCGATAATGGCAAGGAATTTTTCCCGGTCGCGGGGAAGACGTCCGTCCAGGTTGAAATAGTTGGAAGCATGATTGGCCTGGAACTGGGCCCGTTTGACCTCGATGGCCGCGATCAGGGTCCGCAGCTCGGCAAAAAGCTGGATCGGCGGCGGCAGGACAAAGCGGCCATCGGCCGCGGCCTGGCCAAGCTCGGTCTCCTCGAGGACCATCAGGGTCAGGACCGCGATCTGGTGGGGTTCCATCAGGCCAAGAACCCGGGCTGTGGCCAGGGCATGTTGCCTTGACCGTTCGACTCCGCCAAGACCGAGCAGACAGGTGACCGAGAGAAAAAGACCCGCCTCCCGCACCAGCAGCCCTGCCCGGACCATGGACCGGGCATCGGCGCCCTTGTTCACAGCCTCAAGAACGATGTCGTCCCCACTTTCAAGTCCCATGTATATCCGGCCAAGTCCCAGTGAGCGCAGTTCACGCAGCTGGTCCACGTGCAAACGAAGGATATCGCGACAGTTGGCATACAGGCTGATCCGGCGGACCCAGGGCATCCTGGCCCTTATCTGACCAAGAAGTTCCACCAGTCGGGCATGGGGCAGAACCAGCACATCGCCGTCAGCCAGAAACACTGTCTTTTGACGCCGGCAGTATCGGGCGGCAAAGGCGATATCCCGAGTAATGGTCTGCCGGTCCTTGACCCGAAAAGTCTTGTCGCGGTAAGCACCGCAAAACGTGCACCGGTTATGGGAACAGCCTACGGTGACCTGAAGTATGATGGAACCGGCTTCGGATGGAGGCCGGATGATGGTTCCTTCGTACTGCACAAAATACCTCGAGGATTGCCGGAGGAAGATCGTTTTTTCCTGTCAGGAGAAAGAAAAACAAGAAAAAAGAAAAAAGAAAAAACAGATCTCAGCCGTTTTCCCTGGCGAACCGGTCCATGAAATCCACCAGCTTTTCCACCCCTTCGCGGGGAAAGGAGTTATAGATAGAGGCACGGCATCCGCCGATGGAGCGATG
>NZ_JBPMMS010000004.1:0-137377 GCF_054025815.1 Desulfolithobacter sp.
GCAGTTCAGACTAAAAGACCATCGGCCGGGTTGATTCATCATTCGGACCGCGGCAGTCAATACTGTTCTCATGAGTATCAAAACCTGCTGAAACAATTTGATATGCGCCCTTCCATGAGTGCCAAGGGGAACTGTTACGACAACGCCCCCATGGAGAGTTTCTGGGGCACTTTGAAAACAGAGCTCGTATTTCATCGACAGTACTCAACCCGGCAGGAAGCTATACGAGATATAACCGAATACATAGAGATCTTTTACAACCGACAAAGGCGACAGAAAAAACTTGATTATCTTTCACCTGCTGCCTTTGAGCAAAGGTTTTACAGACAACAGCTTGTACAGGAAATTGGTGTCCAGTATTGACGACCGACCTCAGTAGAAATCAGGAGTGCTCTGCTGGTGCTTTGATATTTGTTCTTCCAGACGAGCTGCAATGGGAATGTCCGCCTCAGCCAGATTCATTTGCACAAGATTTTCAATTTCCACCCACTTGATCACGTCGTGGACCTTGAGGGTAAAATTTCGCGAAATCAAGGTGACGTAATAGGCCAGGAGTCGGATATTTTTGTCTGGATACTGGTGGATACTCTCGGTCACATATTCTCCAACCGCAACCGTCACATCGAACTCTTCTTTGAATTCGCGACACAGGCATTCTTCCGGTGTCTCCCCATGCTCTATCTTGCCACCGGGAAATTCCCATTTTCCCGCAAGGTGCTGTCCCCTGGCGCGGCGGGCAAGCAGCACCTGGTTGTTTTTTACAAGGATGCCGGCTGCAACATCTATTATCTCGGGTTTTGATGGTGTCATTATCAGGCCGCCGCCAGTCGTGCGGTTGTTCTGACAAGTTTACCCGGCATTGGATAATGCAGCTTCCAGATGATTGACATGGGTTTGCTGCCAATGTGGCTGTCATAGGTAGCCGGCCCTAAAAAGTAATAGGGGCAGGCCAGATTGTTTATCTTTTTGTGTTCCCTGACAAAAAGAAGAATATGGTTTCCCTGTTTCCGGTGGTTGATATACCGCTGGCCTGTAGGCGAGGTATCACTGGTCGTGCTTTGGGACTGCCAGTGAAAGGTGGTCTCATCCAGGGCAAAATCTTTATACATGGTAGTTGGGGAATAATCCTTTTCTGTCTTGTTGAGGGTGATGAAAAACACATCGGTTTTGATTTCAGGAAGATATTTTACTCCTTCCCGGACATTGACCCTGCGTTCAAAGGTAATGTGTCCAAGACCGGATAAAATTTCGTCCCTTGTATAACAGGCATGGACAGAAAGAGGGCAGGGGAACGGCAGGGAAGTTTCATGCACCAGGGTGTCTGCTTTCTTGAACAGGAATCGGATTAACTGGATGACTTCCGCAAAGAGCACCGGGTTTTTCTTCAAGGCAGTGGTGTTTTCTTCCAGGATCTTTCTCGGTGGTTTGTTGTTCCAGATTGAAAAGCAGAACATTGTCAGTAAGAGTCGGGTTTCATTGGGCAGGCTGGTCCATGTGGATTCGGTCTGGTCAGCCTGCAAAAGTGACAAGAGTTTGTTGAGTTGAGGTGCGCTGTTGTTGTGGCAGAAGCGGCGCAGGCCCTTGCTCAGGATTTTTTCATCCGGGTCGTGAAAATTCTTTCTTTTGCCGGCCAGGGCGCAAAGTCTTGCCCAGGAAGCTTTTTTGTAAATGTCATCAAGTTCCAGTCCGTGATATTCGAGAAAATTTTCAAGGGTGAGGAAAAGGCCTGTGTCCCTGGTAAAGGAGGCAATGCGGCTGACAAGCTGATTCTTGTTGGCATGGGTGAGTGCCTTTTTGATATTTTCCAGAATATAGCGTTGTGCCTCCTTTTCCATCTCAATAACACATCCGGACGGGAGTGATGGAAAGGCCGATTCCACCTCGTCTTCAATCCTCCGGGCAGTCTGGCCAAGCAGGGCCCGGAATCTGATTTCAAAGTTAAATTTTTGATGGGCCTGGCCAATGAAATCAAGGACCGTCAAACAGTCTTTTCCCTCGCAGAGTCGCAAGCCACGGCCTAACTGCTGCAGAAACACGGTAAGGCTTTCAGTGGGGCGCAGGAACATGACCGTGTCTATTTCCGGGATATCCACCCCTTCATTAAACAGATCAACAACACAGAGGAAGTTGACTTCCCTGTTTTTCAGTTGCCGGACTGCATGTTTTCGTTCGTGGTCCGGGGTGTCTGCGGTGAGCGCCAGGGCGGGAATGCGGTGCTTGTTAAATTGCCCGGCCATGTACTCTGCATGTTCTTTTGAGACGCAAAAGCAAAGTCCGCGCGCCTGGGACACGTCAAGGAGCAGTTCCCTGGCCTTGTTTATGATCAGTCTGGCCCGCATGTCATCTCCGGTGACAAGCAATTGCTCCAGCTCTTTTTTATCATAGCCACCCCGGCGCCAGGTTATCTGCGAATAATCAACCCGGTCGGTTATGCAGAAATATTGGAAAGGAGAGAGCAGTTTGCGGTTGATCGCATCGGGCAGTCTGATTTCGGCACTGATATGGCCGTCAAAATATTTGAGAATGTCCTTTCCGTCGGCCCGTTCAGGGGTCGCGGTCAGGCCAAGTAAAATTTTCGGTGAAAAGTAATCAGTCAGTTTTTCGTAGCTGGCGGCTTTGGTATGGTGGGATTCATCGATAATAATAAAATCGTAAAAATCAGGATCAAGCTGGTTCCAGGGTTCCTGGCGGTGAAAGGTCTGCACAGATACAAAAAGCTGCTCTTTGTGGCGCGGCGTATGGTTGCCCACCCACAACTCTCCAAAGTTTTCATCGCGTAAAATATTTCGGAATACAGCCCGTGCCTGGGTAAGGATTTCTTCCCGGTGGGCAACAAAAAGCAGGCGGGGAGAGTGGGTATTGGCGGAAAATCGTTTGAAATCAAACGCCGCGATCACGGTCTTGCCTGTCCCTGTTGCTGCCACAACAAGGTTCCTGGTTCGATTGTGCAGCTCTCTTTCTGCTTCTAGTTTATCAAGAATCTCTTGTTGAAAGGGGTAGGGGGTAATGTCAAAAAATGCCAGATGTTCTTCCGGGGCAGAGCACCCCTTTTTTTCACGGCTCAAGGCATCATCAAGCCGCGGCAGGTCTGCAAGGGAAATCAGGTCAAAATCTTTGGATAGCCGGTAGGTTTCAAAAGTCGCGTTGATTTTTTCCCAGAGATGTTCAGCCTCATACTGGCATATTTTCACATTCCATTCCAGGCCGTCTGTCATTGCTGGGTTGGAAATATTTGATGACCCGATATAGCTGGTGCCAAAGCCGCTCGCGCGGTGAAAAATATAGGCCTTGGCGTGGAGTCTGGTGCGTTTGGTGTCAAAGGATACCCTGACTTCAGTATTAGGAAGCTGGAGCAGATACCTGATGGCCTTCAGGTCTGTGGCGCCAAGGTATGATGTTGTGATGATGCGCAGTCTTCCCCGCTTGGTTAACTCTTCTAGCTCGTCCTTGATAATCCGGATTCCACTCCATTTTATAAAAGATACCAGTATGTCCACCTGGTCGGCGTGGAGGATCTCCTGCTTGAGCTGTGAAACCAGGGTCGGGTCGCCTGATGTAGCTGTGAGTAACGAGGAGACAGACAGGGGCGTTTCCGGTTTCGGGTGTCTGGCAAAAGCCGGGTCATGTATCTGCAGAAGACGTTTTCCACTTTGCCTGATCTGCGGCCAGCCGTCAGAAATATTTTCCAGTTCCCTGGCAGCCAGCCTGATGAGCTTATTGCATATTTCTATTTGCTCATTGATCCTGTTCGGCCCTTTTGCCTGGGAGAGAAGGCTTTCCAGGAATTTCTCCATGTATTGTGCTAACACAATGTGGCTTTCTCCTGCGTCAATCCGGGATTGTATAATCTCGTACCGGAAATGGAGCTGGTCTAATTCCTCCTGCACTGATTCGGTTATCAGTTGTTCGTATAATCCAGGTTTCAACATGACAGGGAAAAAATTATTGAGTGACATTATGCAGTGTACCGGATTTGCATCCGCTTGTTTTTTCATGATTATACCATAGAATAACAACTGAAAGTATAATTTTCCTTTGTCGTATTAATATTTGAAGGGACAGCTTGAAATACAGCAGTCTGCATGGTTGATTCCGGGTGAATTACCCTGAAATTGATATCATATCATTTGATATTATCTGATTTGATACGGTATGATTCTTTGCCCCGTTTAATCTCCCGTTCCTGCTGGTTCTCACGCTCAATTTTCCTGTTTTTCCTGGTCGTCCTGCTGCGCTTTTCCGGGGCCGTCTTTCTGCTTCCCGCCAGATAATCAGTCTCTGGAGATTCTCACAAAATTGTTATGTGATAAACGTTTTTGTCTGTGTTTTTCACGGAAATGTTCATCTGTGTGCGTGGATGTTCATTTTTGTTCAGGGAAAACAGGGATGATATTCTCTTCGTACAAACAGGCAAAAAGCGCCGCGCAATTTAAAGAATTACCTCCTGGCACATCTTTTGGAACCATTGGGGCAGAAGCACAATACCTGAAACCGGTTATCCGGAGCAGGGATGTCAACAAACCAGAGAAAGGAGGTACAAGAGTTATGAAGAACAAACTGCTTACCATTGCCGCCGGCTGTGCCATGCTGGCGGGAAGCCTTCTGGGCCCTGCTGCCCAGGCGGCTGAAACCATCAAGGTCGGGGTGCTCCATTCGCTGTCCGGTACCATGGCCATCAGTGAAACCACCCTCAAGGACACCATGCTCATGCTCATTGAGGAGCAGAATAAAAAAGGCGGGCTGCTGGGCAGGAAGCTGGAGGCTGTTGTGGTTGATCCAGCCTCCAACTGGCCGCTTTTTGCCGAAAAGGCGCGGGAGCTTCTGGAAAAAGAGAAGGTGGCTGCTGTTTTTGGCTGCTGGACTTCGGTATCGCGCAAGTCGGTGCTGCCGGTTTTTGAGGAACTCAATGGTCTGCTTTTCTATCCGGTCCAGTACGAGGGTGAGGAATCCTCGAAAAACGTCTTTTATACCGGCGCGGCGCCGAACCAGCAGGCTATTCCGGCGGTGGATTACCTGATGAACGAGCTGGGGGTTGAACGGTGGGTACTGGCCGGTACCGATTATGTCTATCCCCGGACCACCAACAAGATTCTTGAGGCATATCTCAAATCAAAAGGGGTGGCTGCAGAAGATATCATGATCAACTACACCCCGTTTGGTCATTCCGACTGGCAGTCCATTGTGGCCGAGATCAAGAAGTTTGGCTCCCAGGGCAAAAAAACAGCCGTTGTCTCCACCATCAACGGCGATGCCAATGTTCCTTTTTACAAGGAGCTGGGGAACCAGGGTGTAACAGCAGACAATATTCCGGTTGTGGCTTTCTCGGTCGGTGAAGAGGAGCTTTCCGGTATTGATACCAGGCCCCTGGTCGGACACCTGGCTGCCTGGAACTACTTCATGAGCGTGGACACCGAGATCAACGATGAATTTATCGAGAACTGGCAGAAGTTCATCAAGAGTGACAAACGGGTGACCAATGATCCCATGGAGGCCCATTATATCGGCTTCAACATGTGGGTCGAGGCGGTGAAAAAGGCAGGAACCACCGATCCTGAGGCTGTGCAGGAGGCCATCATCGGGGTAACGGTTCCCAACCTCTCCGGCGGATATGCGGCCATGATGCCCAACCATCACATCACCAAGCCGGTCCTGATCGGTGAGATCCAGAGTGACGGGCAGTTCGAGGTAGTCTGGCAGACTCCCGGCACCGTGGCGGGTGATGCCTGGTCAGATTACCTGGAAGGCTCCAGGGATATTATCTCTGACTGGCGCAAGCCCCTTGCCTGCGGCAACTACAACGTGAAAACCGGCAAATGTTCGGGGCAGAAATAATGGTATCCGGGGGCGGTCCTGTACCGTCCCCGTCGGTTACCCAGGGGACGAGATGAACTATTACCAGTTTCCATACAGCGGATACGCCTGCAGGCTGCTTGTTGCCGTGTTGCTGCTTGCAGCTTTTGCGGTTCCGCCATGTCTTGCCGCTTCCGGGGAAGCAGGCCTCGATGAAGCTGTTGCTCTGCTCAGGCAGCAGAGCTTCCAGGCGAAGGCCAAGGGCATTGAAAAGTTAGGGAAAAGCGGTCGTGACAAGGCGGAAAAGATCCTCAAGGTCCTGCTTGAGGGAAACCTCTTTTTCACCAAAAAAGATGGCGTTCTTGTCCAGGGGGAAAAGGATGGACGCAAATATCACATCACCGATGTGATCAGTGGCCGGCCCCTGGGCACGGTGAAGAAACGGGCGCTCAGGAAAGTTACCATTAACAACAGCCTGCGCAAACAGATCAAGTCGGTGCTGGCCAGTATGGATCTCACCCATCCGGATACGGACAGGCGTCTGGCCGCGGTAACCAGGATGCTGGCCAATCCGCAGCCGGCTCTGGCTGGAGTTTTGCGGGAGCGGCTGGCCAGGGAGTCGGACTCCAGGGTTCGCGAAGCCCTGACCGTGGTGGTGGCCCTGGTGGATCTGCAGGCAAAAGATCCGGCTGTCCAGCTCCGGGCCCTGGAACGACTGGGTTCCACGCTGCATCCTGCCGCCGCCAACGGGATCCGGCGGGTGATACAGTCAACAGATAATGAAGAACTCAGAAAAAAGGCTCAGGCGGTCCTGGATCGGATTGAGGCCAGGGTTTCATTTTTCCGGCTGCTTGAGACCATGTTCTTCGGGCTCAGTCTCGGGTCGGTCCTGGTGCTGGCCGCCATTGGCCTGGCCATCACCTTTGGGGTTATCGGGGTTATCAACATGGCGCATGGGGAACTGATCATGCTTGGTGCCTATACCACCTGGGTGATGCAGCAGATCATACCCCATTCCATTGGTCTGGCTGTCCTGCTTGCCATTCCGGCAGCCTTTGTTGTTTCGGGCCTGGTCGGCATTGTGATTGAAAAGAGCGTGATCCGTTTTCTGTATGGCCGGCCACTGGAAACCCTGCTCGCGACCTTTGGTATCAGTCTGATTCTGCAGCAGACCGTGCGCACCATTTTTTCACCCCTGAACCGTTCGGTGGAGACTCCGGCCTGGATGTCCGGCTCCCTGCAGATCAACAGCGTGCTGTCGCTGACCATGAACCGGGTGACCATTCTTGTCTTTTCCATGCTGGTCTTTGGTGTGCTCTTTCTCATCCTGAAAAAGACCTCGCTGGGGCTGCAGGTCAGGGCGGTGGCCCAGAACCGGGCCATGGCCAGGGCCATGGGAGTCCGGGCAGCCAGGGTGGACGCGCTCACCTTCGGACTGGGTTCCGGCATTGCCGGCATTGCCGGTGTGGCATTGAGCCAGCTCACCAATGTCGGTCCCAACCTGGGGCAGGCCTATATTATTGACTCGTTCATGGTGGTGGTCTTTGGCGGGGTGGGCAATCTCTGGGGGACCCTGCTGGGCGGACTCTCCCTCGGCGTGGCCAACAAGTTTCTGGAACCATGGGCCGGCGCTGTCCTGGCAAAGATTCTGATCCTGGTCTTCATTATTCTTTTCATCCAGAAGCGGCCCCAGGGATTGTTCCCGCAAAAGGGCCGTGCTGCGGGGTAAGTCATGCGGATACGCAGTATGTTACAAAAGGACCGGCCTGGAATGATTTTTTTCGGCCTTCTCCTGTCCACAGCCGTGCTGGTACCATTGCTTAATCTGGCTGTTGACAGTTCCAGTGGCCTGCATGTGTCCACCTATACCATGACGCTGCTTGGCAAGTATCTCTGCTACGGACTGCTGGCCATTGCCGTGGATCTGGTCTGGGGCTATCTTGGTATTCTCAGCCTGGGACACGGTGCCTTTTTTGCCCTGGGCGGGTATGCCATGGGCATGTACCTGATGCGTCAGATCGGTGATCGCGGCGTGTACGGTAATCCATTGCTGCCTGATTTCATGGTCTTTCTCAACTGGCAGGAGCTGCCCTGGTTCTGGCACGGTTTCAACTTGTTTCCCTTTGCCATGTTCATGGTGGTGCTGGTGCCGGGGCTGCTCGCGCTGGTTTTCGGCTACCTGGCGTTCCGCTCCAGGGTCACCGGGGTCTACCTGTCCATCATGACCCAGGCCCTCACCTATGCCCTGATGCTTGCCTTTTTCCGAAACGAGATGGGATTTGGCGGCAACAACGGCCTGACCGATTTCAAGGATATCCTGGGATTTCCCCTGCAGACCGACACCACCAGGGCGGCGCTTTTTGTTGCTTCGGCCATTGCCCTTGGTGCAGGCTACTTCAGCTGCCGCTGGATCGTTTCTTCCAGGCTGGGGCGGTTATGTACAGCCATTCGTGATGCAGAAGACCGGGCCCGATTCATCGGCTACCGGGTTGAGCATTTCAAGCTGGCGATTTTTGTCTTTTCCGCGGTGCTGGCCGGCATTGCCGGGGCCCTTTATGTCCCCCAGGTGGGCATTATCAATCCCGGTGAGTTTGCCCCGCTCTTTTCCATCGAGATAGTTATCTGGGTGGCAGTGGGCGGCCGGGCAACGCTGTATGGCGCCGTGGCTGGAGCCCTGCTGGTCAATTACGCCAAGACCTGGCTGACCGCTGCCATGCCCGATGCCTGGCTCTTTGCCCTGGGGGCGCTCTTTGTCCTGGTCACCCTGTTTCTGCCCCGGGGAATAACCGGCCTGGTCCGCAAAAAGAGGTGAACAGATGACTGTACTGGACGCGATGCGAAACTACATGCGCCGGGACCAGGTTTTTGAGTTCCTGCTCCCGGACATTCCGCCTGCCCTGGATCTGAGCCACGGTATTATCCTTTACCTGGAAAATATCTCGGTCAGTTTTGATGGGTTCAAGGCCATCAATGACCTGAATCTCTATATCGAGGCCGGGGAGCTGCGTTGCATCATCGGTCCCAACGGAGCCGGCAAAACCACCATGATGGACATCATTACCGGCAAGACCCGGCCGGATACGGGTTCAGCCTGGTTCGGCCAGCAGCTCAACCTGCTCAAGATGAGCGAGCCGGAGATAGCCAGCGCCGGCATAGGCCGCAAGTTTCAGAAACCAACAGTGTTTGAACAGCACACGGTCTATGAAAACCTTGAGCTGGCTGCAGCCGGGGAACGGACCATCTGGCCACTGCTTTGTACCGGACTCAGCGGAGAGCAGCGGGATCGTCTTGACGAGGTGCTTACCATTATCGGTCTCAGGGAGCAGGTCCGGCGCCGGGCCGGTTCCCTGTCCCATGGGCAGAAACAGTGGCTGGAGATCGGTATGCTGCTCATGCAGAATCCTCTTCTGCTGCTGGTGGACGAACCTGTGGCTGGCATGACCCAGCAGGAAATGGAGCGAACCGGTGAGCTGCTCACTTCCCTGGCCGGTACCCGGAGCGTGGTGGTGGTTGAGCATGATATGGATTTTATCCGCTCCATTGCCAGGAAAGTGACCGTGCTGCACCAGGGCAGCGTGCTTGCCGAAGGCACCATGGACGAGGTGCAGAACAATGAACGGGTTATTGAAGTCTATCTCGGAGAATAATCATGCTGGCTATTGAACAGCTCAACCAGTATTACGGGGAAAGCCATACCCTGTGGGATGTGGATCTGGACGTGGTTGCAGGCAAATGCACCTGTCTCATGGGCAGAAACGGTGTGGGAAAGACCACTACTCTTGGCTGTATCATGGGGCTTTTGCCGGTGCGCTCGGGCCGAATCATTTTTAAGGGGCATGATATCACCAGAATGGCGGCGGAACAGCGGGCCGGGCTGGGGATCGGTTATGTTCCTCAGGGGCGGCAGATCTTTCCCCTGCTCACGGTGGAGGAAAACCTGCGGATCGGTTTGAGCACTGGACGAAAAAAGAAGAAAAAAATTCCAGACCTGGTGTTTGAGCTTTTCCCGGTACTGGCGGAAATGCCGGGACGACGCGGCGGGGATCTTTCCGGAGGTCAGCAGCAGCAGCTGGCCATTGGCAGGGCCCTGGTTCTGGAACCGAGCCTGCTCATCCTTGATGAACCCACCGAGGGGATTCAGCCAAATATTGTCCATGAAATCGGTGAGATTATTATTCGGTTGCAACGCGAGGCCGGCATGACCGTGCTGCTTGTAGAACAGAAGCTCCATTTTGTGCGCCAGGCAGGGGATTGTTTTTTCATCATGGACCGGGGCCGGATCGTGGCTCGCGGTGATATGGAAGAACTCAGTGACGACCTGGTCCGCGACTACCTGACGGTGTGAGGTGAGCGTTCCTGTGCTGGCAGAAAAGAGAGTTGAAACGGGTTGGCAGGCCCGGCTTGAGCTGACCTGCGGGCCTGGCCTCGACCGTACCGTGCTGCTCCGAACCCACCGTCTCGGTCCCTTGACCGTGCAGAGGCCTTTTTATCCGGAAGATGGGGTCTGTCATACATATATTCTTCATCCGCCCGGCGGGGTGGTCGGGGGTGACGTTCTGGATCTTCGGGTCAAGGTGGAAAGTGGCGGTGCGGCCCTGCTCACCACGCCCGGGGCAACCAAGCTGTACCGGTCGGTCTTGAACACCGCCAGGGTCAGGCAGCGGTTCCAGGTGTCTGAGGGCGGTTGTCTGGAATGGATGCCCCAGGAAAATATTGTTTTTCCCGGAGCCAGGGCAGAGCTTCTGACACGGATAGATCTGCAGGGATCAGCGCAGTTTCTGGGCTGGGAGATTCTCTGCCTGGGGCGTCCGGTTATCGATGAGCAGTTTCACTCAGGAACCCTTTTGGCCGGACTTGAGCTGTATCGTGACGGAAAGCCACTTGTCCTGGAGAAACTCCGGGTTGCAGGAAAGGAAGATCTGCAGCGCAGGCCAGGGCTTCGTTCCCTGCCGGTCACGGCAACCATGCTGGCGGTCGGCGTGGGAGAGGAGTTGCTGGAATCCCTGCGGCAAAAGCAGGAAACAGTGGAAGGGGCCTTCACTGGCATGACCCTGCTCGACGGGGTGCTGGTTGCCAGGTATCTGGGGTCTTCCCCTGAAGAGGCGCGACGGTTTTTTATTGGAATATGGGAGGGGCTCCGGCCATCGCTTCTGGACCGGAATATCTGTCTGCCAAGGATCTGGGCAACGTAGTATCCCGGGGAGAGGGGCCGGGAGTGAGGGTTGAAAAAAACAAAAAATCAGGAATCACGATCATGGAACTGACACCGAGAGAGAAAGACAAGCTGTTGCTGTTTACCGCAGCGCTTCTGGCCGAGAGGCGCAAGGAGCGGGGACTCAAGCTGAACTACCCCGAGGCGGTCGCCTATATCAGCGGCGCCATCCTGGAGGGAGCCAGGGAGGGGCGTTCTGTGGCGGAGCTCATGGATTACGGCCGGACCCTGCTTGGCCGGGATGATGTCATGGAAGGGGTGGCCGAGATGATCGCCGAAGTGCAGGTGGAGGCCACCTTTGCCGATGGTACCAAGCTGGTTACTGTACATAATCCTATTATATGAAAGGAGACTGTTTCATGATGATCCCGGGAGAGTTAGTTACTCCGGACGGAGAAATAGAGATCAATGCAGGCAGGGAGACCATGCGGCTGTCTGTGGCCAATACCGGTGACCGACCCATCCAGGTGGGTTCCCATTATCATTTTTACGAGACCAATTACGCCCTTGTCTTTGAACGGGAGCAGACCCGAGGTTTCCGTCTCAATATTCCGGCCGGAACGGCGGTGCGGTTTGAGCCTGGGCAGAGCAGGGAGGTGGAACTTGTGGCCTATGGTGGTGACCGGTGTATATACGGTTTTCACGGACTTGTCATGGGACCTTTGGAGGAAGAGAAATGACTACTGTTTCACGCCGGGCCTATGCTGAGATGTTCGGACCGACCACTGGCGACCGGGTTCGCCTGGCTGATACCGATTTGTGGATCGAGGTGGAAGAGGATCTGACGCTGTATGGAGATGAGGTCAAGTTCGGCGGCGGCAAGGTGATCCGTGACGGCATGGGCCAGAGTCAGCGGGCCAGCAGCGAGGCCGTGGATGTGGTGATTACCAATGCGCTGATCCTTGATCACTGGGGTATTGTCAAGGCCGATATCGGGATAAAGAACGGCCGGATCAAAGGGATCGGCAAGGCGGGAAATCCGGATGTGCAGGACGGGGTGGATATCATCATCGGCCCGGGTACCGAGGCCATTGCGGCTGAGGGGTCTATCGTTACTGCCGGCGGCGTCGACGCCCACATTCACTTTATCTGTCCGCAGCAGGTGGAAGAGGCCCTTGTGTCAGGCATCACCACCATGCTGGGTGGTGGCACCGGGCCGGCAACCGGGACTAATGCCACCACCTGTACTCCCGGACCCTGGAATATCCACCGCATGCTGCAGGCCGCCGATGAGCTGCCCGTCAACCTGGGGTTTCTTGGCAAGGGCAATGCCAGCCAGGCCGCGCCCCTCGAGGAACAGGTGCGGGCCGGGGCCATGGGCCTGAAACTGCACGAGGACTGGGGCACCACTCCGGCAGCCATTGACACCTGTCTGGCTGTGGCCGAGGCCATGGACGTCCAGGTGGCCATCCATACCGATACCCTCAATGAATCGGGATTTGTGGAACAGACCATGGCCGCCTTCAAGGGCAGAACCATCCACACCTATCATACCGAGGGCGCCGGCGGGGGCCATGCGCCGGATATCATCCGGGCCTGCTCTCTGGCAAATGTTCTGCCCTCGTCCACCAACCCCACCCGGCCCTATACCGTGAATACCGTGGATGAACACCTGGACATGCTCATGGTCTGCCATCACCTGGATCCGGGTATTCCAGAGGACGTGGCCTTTGCCGAGTCCCGGATCCGGCGGGAGACCATTGCCGCGGAAGATATTCTCCACGATCTGGGCGCCTTTTCCATGATCGCCTCGGATTCCCAGGCCATGGGCCGGGTGGGCGAGGTGATTATCCGCACCTGGCAGACAGCCCACAAGATGAAAGTCCAGTTCGGCAGTCTGGATGGCGATCCAGCCCGGAATGACAACCAGCGGGCCAGGCGGTATGTGGCCAAGTACACGATCAATCCTGCCATTGCCCACGGAATGGCTCATGAGATCGGTTCGCTGGAGGTTGGCAAACTGGCCGATATTGTCCTCTGGCGTCCGGCCATGTTCGGGGTCAAGCCAAGCCTGGTTCTCAAGGGCGGCATGATTGCGGCCGCGCCCATGGGCGATCCCAACGCCTCCATTCCTTCACCCCAGCCGGTGCATTACCGGCCCATGTTCGGGACTCTGGGCGGGGCACGGGCAGCCACTTCGCTGACCTTTTTGTCCCAGGACGCTTTTAAGGATGGCATTCATGAGGAGTTGGGGCTGGCCAGCCGGATTGCGGTGGTTAAAAACTGCCGGCAGGTTTCCAAGGTTGACATGATTCACAATCAGTATCAGCCGGTCATCGAAGTGGATCCACAGACCTACGAGGTGCGTGCCGACGGCCGGCTGCTTACCTGTGAACCGGCTGCGGTCCTGCCCATGGCCCAGCGTTATTTTCTTTTCTGATCATGATTTGCCTGACTCGAAAAACAGACAGCGACCCGGGCGGGAAAGCCCTTACCCTGACTCTGCCCTGGGAAAAACGGATCAAGAGCAGGTTGCGGGTGCAGCTTGACAATGGTCTGGAGGCGGGACTTTTTCTGCCCCGGGGCACGGTGTTGCGTGGTGGTGATCTGCTCGTGGATGACAGCGCAGCCTGCGTGGTTCGTATCCTGGCCGCGGACGAGGAAGTATCCCGGGTTTTGTGTCACGATGGGCTGCAACTGGCCAGAGCCTGCTACCACCTGGGGAATCGCCATGTTGCCCTGCAGATAGATCGTCAATGGGTGCAATATCTTCACGATCATGTCCTGGATGCAATGGTGCGCGGCCTGGGACTTGCGGTCACCCGCGAGCTGGCGCCCTTTGAACCGGAACACGGAGCCTATGCTTCAGGCGGCCATGGACATCACCATGCATGATACCGCGTTGCTGCGTCTGTTTCAGCTGATCAGTCCTTCCCTTCCCACGGGCGGTTTTTCCTATTCCCAGGGGATCGAGTGGGCCGTGGAGGCGGGCTGGATCCAGAGCCGTGCGGACCTTCAGCACTGGCTTGAAGACCTGCTCGAACATGCCATGTCCCAGGTGGATATTCCCATTTTACGCCGTATGTACGCTGCCTGTGAACAGGGAGAGAAACAGGCGCTGGTTCACTGGAGTGAGCAGCTGCTTGCCTGGCGGGAAACCAGCGAGCTGCGGCTTGAAGAACAGAATCGCGGCCGGGCCCTGGCCATCCTGTTGCGTCAGATGGAGGTGGGCCGGGCAGCAGAGTGGTACCAGAGCATTGCCCTGTGTCAGCTGGCCGGATATGCCCTTGCGGCTGTTACCTGGAACATCCCGGTACGTCAGGCCGCAGCCGGATATGTATGGAGCTGGCTGGAAAACCAGGTCCTGGCGGGGATAAAGATCATTCCCCTGGGTCAGACCGCAGGCCAGCAGATTCTTTTTGACCTGGCCGGGCGTATTCCCGCTGTTGTGGGCCGGGGGCTGGAGCTTGAGGAGCAGGACATCGGCTCGGCCATGCCTGCCCTGGCCCTGTCCTGCTGTGGCCATGAGATGCAGTACACCAGACTTTACCGTTCCTGAAAGGAGAACATGATGAACAAGACACCTCTGCGGGTTGGTATCGGCGGTCCGGTTGGTTCCGGTAAGACCGCCCTGATTCAGGCCCTGTGCCTCAGAATGAGGGAGCGCTATGAAATTGCGGTAATCACCAATGATATCTATACCAGGGAGGATGCGCAGTTTCTGATTCGCAACCAGGCCCTGGAGTCCGAGCGGATCGTTGGCGTGGAAACCGGGGGCTGTCCCCATACAGCCATCCGTGAAGATGCCTCCATGAACCTGGCTGCCCTGGAAGACCTGAGCCTGCGTTTTCCCGACCTGGATGTGATCCTGGTGGAGTCGGGAGGTGACAACCTGAGTGCCACCTTCAGTCCGGAACTGGCCGATCTCACCATCTATGTGATAGATGTGGCTGCCGGAGACAAAATCCCGCGCAAGGGAGGTCCCGGGATCACCCGGTCTGATCTGCTGGTGATCAACAAGATCGACCTGGCTCCCATGGTCGGCGCGTCGCTTGCCGTAATGGAGGAGGATGCCGCCAGAATGAGGGGTGAGCGTCCTTTTTTCTTTTCCAATCTGAAAAACGGTGAGGGCGTGGACACCGTTCTGGCCTTTATCGAACGTGAAGGCATGCTTGCCGGTGCTTGATGTCGTTCCCTCTTGTCTTTCCTCCCGCGGTCCCTGTTTGCAAGTCTTTCCGTCCGGACTCCTTCTCTGGTCAATTCCTTTCCAGGTAACAGGTAAAATCCCGGCCCTGATGTGAAAACATGACTCAGGGCCAGAAATGTCTCCTGGCTGGTAGCGGAATGCAACCCGGTTTCAGTCTGCCGCGGCTGAAAAAAGATGATCGGAGTTGTCTCCGTTTAATTGCCACCAGAGTGCTAATGATGGTAGGATTATTTACGGAAATTCATCAGGAAGCAGGGAAGGAGAGGATGTATGGCAAGCAGGCCGATGCACACAGTGGAGTTTCTGCCCGCCGGGATGCAGGTGCAGGTTGAGGAGGGCACAACCCTTCTTGAAGCTGCTCAGAAGACAGGTCTTCATATCAATGCCTCCTGCGGTGGCAGCGGTGTCTGCGGTAAGTGCAGGGTGCTTGTCGAGTATGGTGAGATTCAGGGCGGGGTGTCGGAGAAGCTTTCTCCTGAGGAGCTTCAGTCCGGGATACGGCAGGCCTGCACCGCCATGGTTCGTGGAGATGTCCGGGTTCGGGTTGTGGTCACTTCCGGCCTTGGCCAGGGAGGGTTGACCACCACCGTGCCAAGGCGGCACCGGGCCACGGCGCGTTTTTTTGATATCGAGGAGCTGCGGGAAGCCGGAATTTTCAAGCCACCGGTGGAAAAATTTTTCCTCGAGCTGCCCAGGCCAAGTCCGGTGGACAACATGGCTGATGCCGGCCGGGTGGTCACCGGCATGAACCACCAGTACAATGAACGTCATCTGATGGTGACCCTGCCGGTTCTGCGCAAGCTGCGCCGGGTCCTGCGAGAAGACGACTTCCGGGTCACCGTGACCTTGGCCCGGCCGGTGTCCCCCGGGGGGCGAACCTTTATCGTTGATGTCCAGCCGGGCAACTGGGTCAAGCGGAATTTCGCCCTGGCTGTGGATATCGGCACCACCACGGTGTACGGTCAGCTGGTGGATCTCCACCAGGGCCGGGTCCTGGCCGAGACAGGTGATTACAACGGTCAGATCAGCTATGGCGAGGATGTGATTTCGCGCATCATATGCAGTGAAAAGGATGACGGCCTGGAAACCATGCGCCGGGCCGTGACCAAAACCATCAACGGTATCATTGACCGGATTCTGTCCCGGGCCGCGGTCAAGGCCGAAGAGATCACCTCCATCACCCTGGCCGGCAACACAGTAATGACCCATCTTTTCCTCGGCCTGGAGCCAAACAATATCAGGCGCTCTCCTTATATTCCTGTCTCTACGTTTTTTCCTCCGATCCGTTCCACGGATCTCGAACTCCATCTTCCAACTCACAGTGTAGCCCTGGTCTATCCGGCCATTTCCAGCTGGGTGGGCGGTGATATTGTTGCCGGGGTCATGGGTTCGGGCATGTACCGGACCGAAAAACTGACGCTTTATATCGATATCGGCACCAATGCCGAGATTGTTATCGGTAGCCGCGAGTGGCTGGTCTGTACCGCCTGCTCTGCCGGACCAGCCTTTGAAGGTGGAGGGATCAGCTGCGGCATGCGCGCCGCTGCCGGAGCCATAACCGACTGCAGTATCCATCCCGAGACCTGGGAGCCTATGAACACCACCCTGGAGCGCAGGCCGCCAATAGGAATATGCGGTTCCGGGCTGCTCAACATTATCGCGGTTTTTTTTGAGCGCGGGATCATCGATCAGCGGGGCAAGTATCGGCGAGATAGTGATTGTGAGCGTATCCGCAAGGGCAGAAGCGGGTATGAGTTCGTCCTGGCCTGGCAGGAAGAATCAGGGGCCGAACATGATATTGTCCTCACGGAAGTAGATATTGAGAACTTTATGCGGGCCAAGGGTGCCATTTTTGCAGGAGTCAAGACCTTACTCCAGGAGGTTGGTCTCGGGGTCGCTGACCTGGAGCAGGTGATACTGGCCGGAGCCTTTGGCAGTTTTATTGATATCGACTCGGCCATGACTGTTGGCCTGCTGCCTGAGATTGATATGGACAAAGTGGTTTACGTGGGCAATGGTTCCCTCATGGGCTGCAGGATGAGTGCACTTTCCAATCATATTCGCCGCGACGTGGTTGAAGTGGTGCGCAAGATGACCAGTTTCGAGCTCTCCGAGGTGCCCGGCTTCAAGGATGAATATGTGGCTGCCCTTTTTCTGCCCCATACCGATCTCTCGCTCTTTCCCTCATCCGGTTTCGCCAGGAAGAGGACTGGAAAGAGCATGGAAAATGGAGGAGAATCGTATGGTCGGGAAGATGGTTGATAACATGAGCGGAAGACTTGTCCCATGATCTATCGCTGTTTTGGCAGAACCGGATTACAGATGCCGGTGCTCTCCTGCGGCCTCATGCGCTCCATGCATTCCTGGAAGGATATGGATCCGGAGCGGATTCCTCTGGAAAGCCAGCACAGTCTTGAAGCCATTGTCCACCAGGCTTTGGAATCGGGAATAACACACCTGGAGACCGCCCGCGGCTATGGAACCGCGGAGCGTCAGCTTGGCAGGGTGCTGGCCGGGATAGATCGTGACAGCTATATACTTCAGACCAAGGTCCGACCCGAAGATGATCCGGAACTGTTCACCGCCAATGTGCTGGATTCCCTGGATCGACTCCAGGTGGAGCGGGTGGATCTGCTGGCCATCCATGGTCTCAATGACTACCACTCCCTGTGGCAGACCTGCAGGCCCGGGGGATGTCTGGCGGCGGCGAGGGAACTGCAGTCCCGGGGACGGGTTGGTTGGGTCGGGTTTTCCGGCCACGGCTCCACTGGGGTCCAGCTTGCTGCCGTGCGTCATGAAAAAGAAGGTGGCTTTGATTTCATCAATCTCCACTGGTACATGATCTTCCAGGTTCATTCCCCTGTGCTGCGCGCAGCTAGAAATCGGAATATGGGGGTCTTTATCATCAGCCCTTCGGATAAAGGCGGCATGCTTTACCGTCCACCGTCGTTGCTTGTCCGTCTGTCAGCCCCCCTTCATCCCATGCAGTTCAATGATGTTTTCTGCCTGAGCCGGCCGGAAATCCACACCATCAGTGTCGGGGCGGCCAGGCCGACGGATTTTGATCTCCACCTGGACGGTCTTGCCCGGCTGGACCAGACATCCATGATAAAACGCATCGCCGGGTGCTGGCACAGGGCCATGGAACATGCCACCGGCCAGCCGAAACCTGATGCCCTGTGGAATCAGTTTTCCTCCTGGGAGGAGACTCCCGGATATATCAATGTTTCCTTTATACTCTGGCTTTGGAACCTGGCCCGGGGCTGGGGGCTGGTGGATTTTGCCCGGACCAGGTACCGGAAGCTGGGCCGGGACATGCCCTGGGTGCCAGGAAACAACGCAGCCGGATGCAGGAGTTATGACTGGCGGGATATTGCCGCAGGGGCAGGTTGGGAGGTGGATGATCTTGTCAGGGCGCTGGAAGAGGCCCATCACCTGCTTGGTGGTTCCGGGGAAGTGGACCTTTTCTGTTCATAAGTCTGAGTATCCCTTCCAGTCGTCTGGAAACAACGTCCTGTTCCAGGGGATGGGTCTGGCGCAGTTCATTAAGTTGGGCCAGGGCTCCGGGATATCCTTTCTCGGCGGCAATCTGCAGCCAGACGGCTGCTTCTATGGGGCGGTTCTCTTCGAGGTACAGGCCGGCAAGGAGTGATTGGGCCATGGGCCAGCCGTGGAGGGCGGCCTTTTGCAGATACTGTTTGGCTTGGGATCGATCCTGTTTCACTCCATTGCCTGCAAGGTATTTCATTCCCAGGTAGAGCCAGGACCCGGTGATATTTTTCTTCCCGGCCAGGGAAAACCAGTACCAGGCCTCGCGGGGATCCCGCTTCACGCCATTTCCAAACTCATACCTGAGCCCGAGGGCAAAGGCGGCTTCACCGTCGCCTTTGGCGGCCATCTCCCTGAGGTTCTCCGTCAAGAGGTTGATGTTTTCTTCTCCCCATGAGAAACCTTCGCTGAACAGAAGGATGAAGATCAGGATGAGCGGTGCTGTTTTTCGCATGCGAAAATTCATGGCTTCAGGTCCTTTTGCTCAAAGAAGAGAGGGTCTATTTCCTGGTCATGTTGACCAGTTCTGTCAGCTTGTCCCGGTCCTCGAGCAGTTGGCGGAGCAGGGTCAGGGTTTCGTCGAGATGACCTTCCTTGAGGCGGATGTGGAGGGTGCATTCCCCTTTGTCCATTCTGGAGGGGACGGTGATGTTGAAATCCCTCTTGCCGGCCTTTTTGCCAAAGAGCTGTTTCCTGAGCCGGGCCACCTTCTGTTCAAACTGTTTTTTCTTCTTCTCCTCGCCCGACTGGTCCCTGGTCTGCAGAGCACGGATAAAGGCTGCCGCCTTCTGTTCGGTATTGGTGGCTCGTTCCAGGGCTTCGCGAATCTGGGGTGAGTGGATAGCCTCGTGCAGCCGCGGATTGATATCCTGGAGCAGCTTCATGATCTGCAGCAGCTGTGGTCTGGTGGGAGCCAGTGGTTTGATGATCTCCAGGTAGAGACTGTCACGATCAGCACTGTTTTGGATCGGGGCCAGGATCTCGGCTGCGATGGAAAACTGCAATCGTTCGTTGATCACATCCGAAATTATCTCCGGTGATTCTCCGCGGACCCTGATCTGATTCACTTTGCGATATTTATGTACCGTGGACTGGGAAACCTTCTGCCCTGGGCGGCCGATACCCAGAGTCTCACCAAACTGCTCGGCCAGCAGGGCGTTGTTCAGGCCCATTTCCTGGGCTGCAGATTCAAGAAAATTGCCAATTTCAATGGGGTTGAGGTTTCGCCGCTTTGTATTCTCCGCCAGTGAGATATTGAAGAAATCTTCGGTGGTGAAGTCTTCTTCGTGGTAGACCTTGGCCTCCACCCACTGCCAGTTGAGCCTTTTAATGGCCTGAAACCGGCGGAAGCCGCAGAGAATCTTGTAACGCCCATCCTGTTTCTGCAGCAGGACCAGGGGATGGAGAAGACCATTGCGGTGGATGGAGGTGGCCAGGTCTTCAATGTAGGATTCCCGCAGCAGGTCGTCATACTGGTCTGCCGGGCTGAGCCGGAAGATAAATCGCAGGTCCTGGCTGCTCATGGTGTCTATGTTGGCCAGCTCAATTTTCCGGACGAGCGACATGTGCTGGACCAGTTCGCCAAGGGCCATGGCCATGGCCTGGCCGGTTGTTTCAGCGGTCTCCGGACTGTCAAGCAAACCGGGCCTGAGGACGATTATCAGGGAGCGCACTTCTGGATCAAAAAAGCCCTCCAGGTAATTCTTCTGGCGAAACAGCTGGTTGAGACTGTGGGGTTCCCGTCCGCAGAAGGGTGAGTCCACAGGGGCGACTTCGGTGGAAAGGCCCTTGTCTTCCAGGGCCAGTCGGATTTTGCCCAGCTGGGAGGGCGACATGGTGGGTCGATGCGGACGCTGTCGGTTGCCACGCTCCCCCTGGCCATAGCCAAACAGCAGGTCCGCTCCCTGGTTGTCCTCTCCCTGCTGCAGGATGATGACCATGGGCAGCAGGCTGTTGCCACGTATTTCGTCCTTAAAGGTTTTGAGCTGACGCAAAAAGTCATTGGTGACTTTTTTCCTCTTCTTGATCTCCTCAACATTGGTGAGATCGATAATGCTTTTTTTGTACTTGGCGTTGATGATTCCGTAACAGTTCAGCTTTGAGGCCAGTTCCCGGGCAAGATGGTCCATATGGACCCTGTCCCCCTGTCGACCCGGGTGGGCATCAGGGGCTACGAGCACGAGGTTGTTGCTGCCCAGGATTTTTATGATTTCAGCTTTTGCAGGTTTCGGCATAGGTGTCTGGTGCTGTTGCATGTTATGCAGACCGTCTGCGTCAGGTGGCAATTTCGGGGCCTGATACCGTATCCATTGGTGCCATGAAAACACCATGTTTCATGATCTTCGCCCAATAAGTTTGCTCAGGAGCCATTTTTCGATGATTTCAAAGACGATTTCCCGCTTGATAGGCTTGGAAATATAATCGTTCATGCCTGACTCCAGGCATTTTTCCCTGTCCCCTTTCATGGCGTTGGCCGTCATGGCCACAATGGGCAGTTCCGTGAGTCCGCGCCGGCGAATTTCCCGGGTGGCCTCCAGGCCATCCATTTCCGGCATCTGCACATCCATGAGGACGAGATCGAACCGGTCCGGATCCCGGGTCACCATCTCCACCGCCTCCCTGCCGTTTGCTGCCGCTTCCACCTGGTAGCCAGCCTTGCCCAGGATCAGTGTGGCCAGCTTCTGGTTGACAGGGTTGTCCTCGGCGAGCAGGATCCGTACAGACTGTTTCAACTCTTCGCGGACTGAGTACTGGGTGATGAGCTTGTCCTTTCTCTTGTTGGCCTCGGGAGTGTCTTTCCGGGCCAGCAGTTTTTCAATGGTCCGGAAAAGTATCTCCCGCCGCACCGGTTTGGTGAGAAAGGCGTCAAAACCCGCTTCCCGGCACTGGTTGGCATTGCGTTCCGTGGAGGAGGTGTAGGCGAGCAGGGGCAGGGTGGCGGTTTCGCTGTGGTTCCGGAACCAGCGGGCCAGAGTGTATCCATCCGGCGCCGGCATCTGGATGTCGAGTATGGCAAGATCAAAGGGTGTTCCGTCCTCAATGGCCTGGGCGACAATATCCTTGACCCGGGAAGATTCGCTCAGGGCTGTGACATGGAGCCCGCCGGATTCCAGTATGTGGGAGACAATGCTCAGGTTGGTGCGGTTGTCATCGACAACCAGGATATGTTTGCTCTCCAGGGTGACCTTGCGGAAAATCTTGGCCTGCCGTTGGGCCGCTTTTTTGAAGACAGCGGTAAAGTGGAAGACAGATCCCCGGCCCGGCTCACTTTCCACCCAGACATGACCACCCATGAGTTGTGCGATCTTGCGGCAGATCGACAGTCCCAGGCCGGTGCCGCCGAATTTCCGGGTAGTGGAGCCGTCGGCCTGGCGGAAGGCCTCGAAGATGCTCTCCTGTTTATCGGGCGGAATACCGATACCGGTATCACGGATGGTGGTGTGGAGGGTGATGGTTTCTTTCTCCTCTTTTTCCACCGCAATGGCCAGTTCTATCTCGCCCTTTTCTGTGAACTTGGCTGCGTTTCCCATCAGGTTGATCAGAACCTGACGGAATCGTCCAGGGTCACCGACCACATTGGCCGGTAGATTGTTGTCGATTCGGCACAGTACTTCCACCTCTTTGTTCGCCACTCTGGGCCGAATAAGGTCGCAGACATCCTGGGCCGTTATCTCCGGATCAAATTCGATCCATTCAAGGTCCAGTTTGCCAGCCTCGATTTTCGAGAAATCCAGGATATCATTTATCAGGGAAAGGAGGGCCTCGGCACTGCGTTTTATGGTTCGGGCAAACTCTTCCTGCTCCGGATCCAGGTCGGTGTCGAGCAGCATGTCCGTGAAACCGATGACCCCGTTCATCGGGGTTCGGATTTCATGGCTCATGGCTGCCAGGAATTCGCTCTTGGCCACATTGGCAGCCTCTGCTGCAACCTTGGCCTTGCGCAGCTCTGCGGTTTGCCGCTGGATCTCCGATTGCAGGGTTTTGTTGTAGCTCTGTTGCTGTTCCTGGATCTTGAGATAGTTTTGTTCGTTTTCTGCCATGATGTCCTGGAATTTGTTTTCCAGCACAGCGAATTTACGCTCAAATTGTTTCTTTTGAACCCGCAGGCGGCTCAGTGTCTCCCTGGTTTCCAGCCGGGAGAGAAAAAGCTGGACCGCCAACCGGATACAGGTGGCCATCCACCTGTATTCGGGGTCTCTTTTTTCAGGTTGGGCCGGGGTCGCCAGCAGGGAGATATTCAGGTCAGGGATGGCAAGAAAGAAAAAAGGCCTCTCTCCGTGGGTAAAGGAAGACTCGGACGAGTACCTGGCCTGCTGTTTGATAAGGGATGCTGCAACGTCCGGCTCCAGAGGGAAGTCCCTGGTTGCGACATTGCTGTTGTCCAGGGCCTGGCAGAAAAAAAGGACTGTTTCTATCTCCTGTTCCAGGTGACGGCACAGTTCCGTGAGTTCGGTCGCAGGGCCGACGATGTCGTTAAACAGGGACTGGTGAGGAGGCATAGGCTTGTTCTCACAGGTTGTACATTTGCTGGATACGTTCGACTTCTTCGGGGAGGTCAGCAGCAAGGACCCGGTATTCTTCAATATTTTCCTGGATATGGGTGGTCAGGGAAGGAGGCAGGTGCATGGTTTCCCCTGGCTTGACCGTGAGATCGAGCTGGGAGAGGATGTATTGACTCATCTGCAGGATTCCCAGCAGGGACCTGGGTGGGATATCATCAGCCACACTGTGATGATTCCGCACTGCCTCGGCCAGCGGTTCAGGCAGTTGCCAGCTTCTGGTGAGCAGATAGCCGATGGTCCCGTGATCGGTGCCGAGCAATCGTTTTTCCTCCTTGACGAGACTGTCGGTTTCGGCGTCCCATGCTTCATAGGCCTTGAGAAACTCCTCGGTTGCCACCTGGCTTTCCACCAGCAGCCCTATGTCGTGAAGGATACCGCAGAGGTATGCGTCATCCCCGTTGATGGAGAAGATGCGTTCAGCGATCATTTTGCTGCAGATAGCTGTACCGACACAATGGAGCCAGAGCCGGGAAGGGGAAAAGCCGTCGACATCATCCAGGGTGAAGCTGAACATCGCATTTAAGGCATCAGTGACCGCGATATTGTGCAGGTTTTTCATTCCCAGCAGGGCCACGGCCCGGGAGATGGAGTCCACCTTACGCACCAGACCATAGTAGGAGCTGTTGACCAGGGTCAGTAATCTTGCTACCAGGGCCGGATCAGTCCGGATCACTTCTTCGAAATCATGCAGGGTGGAATCAGGATCGTTGATCAGTTCGGCAAGCCGGGTTACTATGTGTGGTAATGTTTTTATTTTTTTGAATTTGTTGATTAATTTCTCGGCGGTGTCCATGGGCGATTCCTCCCGGTTCCGGGACATGGGCCATATTGCCAGGCCGTGATTTCATTCGCCTGGCAGACCGTTGGCAAGACGCTCTATTCATGGTTTTTTCAACAGGCGGTTATGCCGGGATTTCCTTTTTGCTCACTGCTTCTGCTTTGATTCGGTCGAGCAGTTCTGACAGCACCGGCTTGATATGCTCGCGCAGGTCTCCGGCCACTATAATGTAGAGCAGGTCGTCACCAGGCTGAAACCTCCCTGATCTGGCCTGGATAATTATCTCGTATATGCCTGGACTCTTTAGGTATTGATGGCGTAACTCCTCAACCAGATCCTGGTTGACGTTGACTTCCAGGGCCTGGACCCGACGGTGGTCCTGGCGCGACCAGTTGCGCACTACACCGTTGTGGATCAGGATCATGCCGACTTTTTCGGTAAAATCAGGACGTTTTTTCAGCTCGGCAATGGTTTTTGAAATATCCATGACAAGGCTCCTGCTATGGGATATTGAGACTCTGCTGACAGAGGTTACATTTTCACATACTGATTGTACGCCGGGGACCGGGAGAAAGGCAAGCAGGATATTGCGCCATCCTGCTCAAGAGCATCGTTTTGCCGGGGATTGGTTCCCGGTTGGCATCAGGGTTTTCGCTTGGCGCGGTCTTTGAGGATGACGATTTTTTTCCGTCGTTGATGGGGATCCGGAATTTTGAGAATCTGGCCGACCCGGATTGTGGCGTTTTTGTCCAGGTTGTTGGTCCGGATGAGTTCCCGGAGGCTGATCCGGTAGCGCTTGGCGATCCCGCTGGCCGTGTCTCCTCGCCGGACCCGGTAGGTGGTATCACGAATCTGCCGGCTGTGGAACAACCTGTCCGGCATGGAGGCTGCCAGTTTACGGATTCTTTTGGTCGCCGGTAGCCGGAGCAGGTATTTTGCGGGTACGTACTTTCTGCCTTCGAGCACAGGGCGGCGAAGGGCAGGGTTGAGCCGCTTGAAGTCCTGCCTGGAGATGTTGAAATAGCGTTGCAGTTCACTTGCCAGTGCGTATCCCGGCAGCCTTTTGGTTATGGTGGCCTCGGGTCGGTCGACGATGATGCGCGGGTCTTTTTCGAGCTTCCTGGCAACCCGCATGGCGGCCAGAAACTCGGAGTAGAAGTTGCGGGAGGCGAACTTGAACCGGCCGGCTTTGTGGTTGAAAAAGATTTTTTCATAGCTGCCATAGAGTTTTTTTGCCCGGGCCATTCCGGCAGGTCCATAGTTGTAGGCTGTCAGTGCCAGGGGCCAGTCCTCCAGGTCCGCATAGATTTTTTTAAGAAACCTTGCTGCTGCCACTGTGGAGAGAACGGGGTCGTAGCGCTCGTCCAGGACGTTGTTGATGGTGAGATACCTTTTACCTGTGGCCCGGGTGAATTGCCAGAGTCCGGCGGCGCCGACTTTGCTGTGGGCCTTGGGGTTGAAGGAAGACTCCACATGTGGCAGATAGGCGATTTCCAGGGGCAGGCCGTGGGCGCGAAGGATTTTTCTGATCATCCCCATGTAGGTCCCGGAGCGGATAACCCCTTCGAGGAAACGGTCCTTCTGACCGATCTGCAGCCGGATGTTGTTGCGGGCCCGGCGGAAAGCTTTGTGAGTTGTCCTGTCCGGGAACAGGGCCCGGACCCGTTTGGCCTCCCTGGTGAGCGGTTTTTTTCCAGCTGCCAGGTCGGCAAGGATGGCCTTATAGCGCTTGCGGGCCATTTTGATCATCTGCCGGTTGATTCGAGCAGCTCCAGGCGTCTGCCAGTCGACCAGCTCGATAATATCGTATATTCGGGTCAGGTCCTCCTTATCGTGGAGGATTCCCTGGCGGGTGGAGTACTTGCTGTACACTTTTTCCCAGAATCGGACGTTGTCCCTGATTGCCGGGTAGACAGGAAAGGGTTTTGCCGCCGCGGCAGTGGATACGAGGACACTGGTCAGGGCGCAGAAGAGACAGAGAACGGCTGTGAGAAGTCGTTGCAGGAGCACGGTGCGCATTTGTCCAGTGAAAAAGAGGGCGAGTGATTCAGGGCAAGAGGGATGTTGCCTCTGAAGTAGATGCTTATGCTATTGTAGCATATTGTCCCGTCATTGTGACAACAAAGATGCGCGGTTTGGGGGTGCAGGGCCCGCGGGGGAGGGATCTGCATACGTAACCTGATAAGAAAAAACAAAAAATGAAGTTATGTATAGACCTGTAGTTGGAACCCTTGGTTATATACTCTCGCCTGATGGTAACAAAACCCTGCTGGTACATCGAAACGCCCGCAGTGATGACCAC
Source organism: Desulfolithobacter sp. (assembly GCF_054025815.1). Classification (NCBI taxonomy): domain Bacteria; kingdom Pseudomonadati; phylum Thermodesulfobacteriota; class Desulfobulbia; order Desulfobulbales; family Desulfobulbaceae; genus Desulfolithobacter; species Desulfolithobacter sp. The sequence continues at coordinate 26,341 of NZ_JBPMMS010000004.1, forward strand.
CATCTCGGCAAATACAACGGTCTGGGCGGCAAGCTGGAACCAGGGGAGGACGTCTTTTCCTGCCTGGCGCGGGAGATTCGGGAGGAGGCGGGAATTGCCGTGACAGAAGCGATTCTTCGTGGCACGGTTAACTGGCCGGGGTTTGGTCCGGACAGCCAGGACTGGCTGGGATTTATCTTTCTGGTCACCGGTTTTACCGGCCAGCCGGTGAGTTACAACGAGGAGGGTGACCTCGCCTGGCATCCAGTGGATTCACTGCTTTCACTGCCCATGTGGGAGGGGGACCGCTATTTCATTCCCCTGGTTTTCGATGGGGATCCACGGATTTTCCATGGTCATATGCCTTATGAGAACGGGCGCCCGCTCTCCTGGAGCTACAGCCGGATGTAAGGGACGTGTACCGGGTGATGTTCAAGGACATCTGTTGAAAATCCAGACCAATCGTCTGGTTGTGTCCTAAAAAACTTGCCATTGCACTCTACCCTCTGTATAGTTACATGTTTGAACATGTTTTACTATAAAATCAGCTGGTTGTCTGGTGTGTTCCGGGCGGCTGGCAGTACGCACAGGAGCATATGTCATGGAGAATAATGCGGAACTTATTCGCCTGGAACAGTTTGTTGATAAACTGCTCAATAAATACAACGACCTGAAAGAGCGTTTTTTCCGGCTCGAGGATACCCTGCGCGACCGTGACGCTGAAATCGTCGAGTTGAAGGGCACCATTGAGGAGCTGCAGGCCGAGAGGTCCGAGGTCGGTCAACGGGTCAGCGGCCTCATCGACCGGATTGCCCGTTGGGAGTCCGAGCAGGACGAGGAACCGGTCGGCGATGACGTGGAGGCTGGGAACGAATCCGGCTCCGAGGATCAGGCCGGGGTGCAGGGCTCTCTTTTTCGAGCCGAGGAACAGTAGGCATAGATCTGCTCCATGGAACGACTTGTCAGTTTCACGCTCTTTGGCCAGGAATTCACTTTCTACAGTGACGCCTCGCCCGAAGAAGTGGACAGGGTCGTGGAGATGGTCCGGGAAGAGTTGGAATCCGTCGACGGGGCTTCCCGCAGCACGGTGCCGTCAAGTAAAATGCTGGTACTTGGCTGCCTGCAGATAGCGGCACGCTACGTGCAACTGGAAAAAGAATTCGAAACCTTTCGGCGCTGTCAGGAAGATTCCATCGATAAACTCATAAACAAGGTCTCTTCCGGAATTGAATGACAACGACAACCTGTAAATAACTCTTTGCTTTTGCCCGAATTCTGCTTATAATACAGGCAAACAGCAAGCTAGGTTAAAGTTTCCCTGCGCTGTTGGTGATCAGCAAAGTATTGAGCCAAACACTCATTGATAGGGCAGCCTCACTGCCTTGTAATGGGAGCCTTCATTGATTCCCAGCGCAAGGTATGGCATTGCCCACCTAATTGCCATTAGGTTTAATCATTTTGTTGACACGGCAGGGCGGGGATTTTTACATACGGTCAGCAGCGGGGCTGCTGTAACTATATACGACCATCGCTGGTATTTTATGAAACAGGGTGGTTGCGAGTGACTCAGGCGGACGCAGGTCCGGTAACTGTACGATAATTCTGATACGATCAGGTTTTCCATATATGCGTAACCCGTCCAGTGGGCTTATTCGTCCGTGGGTATATTCCGGGTGCAGGCCCAGATAAAGTTTTTGCCCGTCTCCTGAACAGGTTTGTATGATGAGCAGTATGGTACGGCTTTTGACCTGCCTCCGGGGCACCGTCTGAGACGGCCCCTTCCTGTCCGGTTCTTATTCGCGCCGGTTCTCACTCCTTCCTCTCTATCCTTTTTCTTTTATTGTCCGCAGCCGATCGAGCAGGCCAGGTTCTGGGTGGGTTCGGTCCATCCGCTGCATAACATAATGGTGTAACACATGGGACTGAGTGGCTCAATACTGCTTTTTCTTGGGGGTGGCCTGGCTGCAGGTGCGGTTATCGGTTTTCTGCTGCGCAAGAAACTGATCGAGGGAAATCAGGCCAATGTCGAGGCGCAGGGTCGGCAGATCATCGAAAATGCCATTGGTGAAGCTGAGCGAATCAAGAAGGAGGCCGTCCTCCAGGCCAAAGAAGAGGCTCTGCATATCAAGCAGGAGGTCGAGCGTGAGATCAAAGTCAGCCGGGGGGAGATCAAGGATGAACAGCGGCGGCTCAATCGCAAGCTCGACGAGGTCCAGGAGGAGCTGCGCTCCCTGGAACGAAGGGAATCCAAGCTGCAGGATCAGGAAAATAAATGCCGGCAGCGGGAAAAAGAGCTGGTTGACCGGCAGAAAGAGCTGGACGAATTGATCGATACCCAGCGCTACAAGCTGGAAAAAATCGCTGGAATTGACCGGGAAGAGGCCAAAAAACTGCTGATGGAGTCCATTGAAAGCGAGGCCCGGATGGATGCGGCCAAGCGGCTGGTGCGTATTGAAAACGAAATGAAGATGGAAGCCGACCGGCGGGCCAAGAATATCCTCGCCCTGGCCATATCCCGCTACGCCGGTGACTATGTTGCTGATAAGACCGTTTCCATGGTCCCGCTGCCAAACGATGAGATGAAGGGACGCATTATCGGCCGGGAGGGCAGAAACATCCGCGCCATTGAAGCGGCCACGGGAATTGATATTATCATTGACGATACACCAGAGGCTGTTATCCTGTCCGGTTTTAATCCCATCCGGAGAGAGATTGCCCGTCTGGCCCTGGAGCAGCTGATATCCGATGGTCGGATTCATCCGGCCCGTATCGAAGAGGTGGTGGCCAAGGTCACCAAGGAGCTGGAAGTCTCCATCCGGGAAGCAGGTGAACAGGCAACCTTTGATGTCGGGGCGCACGGGATGCATGTGGACCTGATCAACCTGATCGGGCGCCTCAAGTATCGGACCAGCTACGGGCAGAATATCCTGCAGCATTCTCTTGAGGTAGCCTTTCTCTGCGGAGTTATGGCCGCCGAGCTTGGCCTTGATGTGAAGAAGGCCAAACGGGCTGGACTGCTGCACGATATCGGCAAGGCCGTGGACCATGAGGTGGAGGGCTCGCACGCGATCATCGGTCGCGACCTGGCCAGAAAATATGGCGAGGCGGATGATGTTGTCTATGCCATCGGTGCTCACCATGAGGACCTGCCGCCGAAAAGTGTGCTCGATGTGCTGGTTCAGTCGGCGGATGCCCTTTCCGGCGCCCGGCCCGGGGCTCGAAAGGAGATGCTGCAGTCCTACGTCAAACGGCTCGAAGACCTGGAGGCCATAGCCAACGCTTTTGACGGAGTGGAGAAATCCTACGCCATTCAGGCTGGTCGTGACCTGCGCATAATTGTCGACAGCAACAAGATTCGCGACGAGGAGGCAACGCTCATGAGTCGTGATATCGCCAAATCGATTGAGGAACAGTTGACTTATCCCGGTCAGATCAGGGTGACGGTCATTCGGGAAACCCGGGCTGTTGAATACGCAAAATAAACACCGGGCTCCGCACGGGCTCGGAGTGGTGGAGAATCCACGCTGGATTGAATGTTATGAAATCCGTTGAAGAACAGATAGCGCTCATCGAGCGGGGTGTGGTGGACCTGATATCGAGGGAGGATCTGGTCAAGAAACTGACCAGGTCTGTGGAGACAGGTCAGCCGCTCAAGATCAAAGCCGGTTTTGATCCTACGGCCCCTGATCTGCATCTTGGGCATACTGTGCTTTTACATAAGCTGCGCCATTTTCAGCAGCTTGGCCACCAGGTTTATTTTCTGATCGGTGATTTCACCGGCCTGATCGGCGATCCCACCGGCAAGTCCGACACCAGGCCGCCGCTGACCAGGGAAGATGTAGAGCGAAATGCCGAAACGTACAAGGAACAGGTGTTCAAGATTCTTGATCCGACCCGGACCAAGGTAGTCTTCAATTCCACCTGGCTTGGCGAGCTCTCTTCCTATGACATGATCCGCCTGGCCTCCCATCTTACCGTGGCCAGGATGCTGGAGCGGGATGATTTCAAGAAACGGTTTGAAAACGGCCGGCCCATTTCCATTCATGAATTTCTCTATCCCCTTATTCAGGGTTATGACTCCGTGGCCCTTGAAGCGGACGTGGAACTGGGTGGTACGGATCAGCTCTTCAATCTGCTCATGGGCAGGGATTTGCAGCGGAGCCGAGGTCAGGAACCCCAGGTGGTGCTGACCATGCCGCTGCTTGAAGGGCTCGACGGTGTCAACAAGATGAGCAAGTCGCTTGGCAACTACATCGGCATCACCGATAACCCGGATGATATCTTTGGCAAGATCATGTCCATCAGTGACGAGCTGATGTTTCGCTACTACGAGTTGCTTTCCGATCTGACCAGCGAAGAGATCCAGGTCCTGAAAGAGGATATGGAGGCTGGCCGCATCCATCCCAAGGCCGTCAAAATGCGGCTGGCCCGTGAATTGACTGCCCGTTTTCATGATTCCGAAGCAGCGGCTGCAGCGGAAAAGAATTTTGAACAGGTCTTCAAGAAGCATGAGCTTCCAGACGAGATTCCTGAATGCAGGTTGCAGGTGGATGGAGAGGAGATCTGGTTGCCCAGGCTGCTGCTTGAGGCAGGACTTGTCAAATCATCTTCAGACGGGCGGCGGATGATCAAGCAGAATGCTGTTTCTGTGGATGGTATCAAGGTTACATCCGTTGATACCAATATTCCTGTTCAGGGAACGGTCTTGCTTAAAGTTGGAAAACGGAAGTTCTGCCAGGTGGTTTTCAACTGATCAGCCATGCGGTCGTCGGCTAGTGGAAATTCAAAATTTCACAACATGAACAAACAAAAAAGGCGGCAGCTCCGGGGCTGCCGCCTTTAACGTTTCAACGTTCTGGTCAGGAGATCACAACCCGTTATTTTCCATGGGTTGCCCGCATGGTTCTGGCCAGTTCCTTGATCTCGCCCAGGTCCTTGGTCAGCTCGTTCCAGCCGTACCAGTAGGCGTAGTCAGGATTGACATGAAAAAATCCCTGGTAGGCCCGCATGCGATGCTTCATGTACATCTGGCACAGTACCTGGTCAATGTAGGACAGCTTGTCCAGGTCCTTATCCCAGGCAGCGCCGTTGGTATGCATGAAGGTCAGCAGGAACGGGTAGTTATGGGGATAGCCGGCCGGCTTCTTGATGATGCCGTCCCTGTACAGGGCTGCCACGGTCTCGATGGCCTCGGCCATGAGCCGGTCGGACTTGGTCATGATGGAGTCACCCATCTCCAGCTGCTCGCGGGCGTAGCTCTCGGAATGACACTGGGCACAGATCTTAAGCATCTTGTCCCGCTCTTTCTGCCAGGCTTCCTGAGAGAGCCGGGCCATATCCAGGGCCTTGACCGCATCAAGGATCGGAGTCGGCTTGCCGGTTTCCGGATCCAGGACACCAAGGGCCTTGAGGATTGTCACCCGGTCTGCGGCAGCCTGCGGATCATCGGGCAGTGGCAGGCGGACGCCGAGAAAGCCCCAGGCTGTGCGGTTTTCATGGTTACCGTCAGGCATGTGGCAGGTCTGGCAGGTTGGGGCGGCGGCCCCTTCTGGCAGGTATCCGGACTCTTTGGCAAAATAGCGCGCACCATGCTTTGAGCTGGACCACATCTCCCACTGGGGATGGTCATAACCCATGTGGCACTGCTGGCAGGCACGGGGATTCTGGGCCTCTTTCTTGGAGAAGGTATGACGGGTGTGGCACTCGTCGCAGGAGTTGTTCTGGTAACGGTATCCTTTTTTGCGCTGTTCTTCCTTCTGGGCCTCGGTCTTGATGCCCATGTTGTGGCAGCCGCCGCAGCCGCGTCCACCCTCGATCAGCTCATCGGGCGCCATGTGAGTCGCCGGAATGGCATTGAGAGAGGACCAGCCATGGTTGTGCTTGCCCCTGGCAAACTGGTCGTACTGCTCCTGATGGCACTCGGCGCAGACTTTTTCGTCCGGCAGTTTGGCCAGTTTGTAGTCGGCAGCCGATTTGTGATCCTCACCGTGACAGGTGGAACAGGTGACATCGTTGTCAGCATGCATGCTGACCTTCCAGTCCTGAACCATCCCGGGGGATACTTTGGTGTGACAGTCGATACAGCTGTCACCGGCCAGTGCTGACCCGGACAGCAGCAGCGCTCCTGCTGCCGCACCAAGGATCGCATAGGTCATTTTGTTCATGGTACACCTCCTTTTTTCTGTGGATGGAAATGATTCGTAAAACTCCATCGTTTCCAGGGAAAAACGGGGATTATGTATCCAAAAAAAGGCTATCCCTTCCTTGACCTGAGTCAAGAAAAGGATAGCCTTTCTGGTTTATCATGAAAAAAACAGATACACATGTCCAGTTCCACGTCTCCACCATGATAGTGCTGGAAAAGACAGAGATTGGGAAAAGGTACCTGTTTTCAGCGGATATTTTCTCTATCTTTTTCAGTCGTTACCGGTCTTCTGGCAGGTTGGACAGATCCCGGTGAACTCCACGTGGTGACCGAGGATCCGGTAGGAAGACGAGGCGCAGGCCGCATCCACCAGATCCCTGATAACAGGCACATCGATGTCATCCACCTTGCCACAGGAGGAGCACCGTATATGGTAATGCGGCTCTGTAGTGGCGTCAAACCGTTTCTGGGTGCCACCGACCTCAAGCTTGAGGATCATGCCGTTTTCAGCCATCAATTCCAGGTTACGGTAGACCGTACCCAGGCCAATTCTCGGCAGCCGTTTGCGAACCATATCGTAGAGTTCGCTTGCCGTTGGATGGCTTGTGACTTTGGAGAGTTCTTCAAGAATTATCTGTCGCTGGGTGGTAAGGCGAATCATGCCTGCTGGTGCATTCATTGGCTCTCAGGTGTATGATATATTGAGGGTTTACTGATAGATGACTCTAAAAAGGATAATTTAAATAATTATTCTCAATCGTGTATTATACGATGGACTGAGAGAATGTCAATGAATATGAATTCTGATTCAGATTTTTTCCTTCCAGGACAACACTTATGTTCGAAATACGTGACCTGAAATTTGAGCCGCCGCTTCTTCTTGCTCCCATGGCCGGGTTGACACACAGTGCTCTTCGTACCCTGTTGTGTGAGTGTGGCGGGGTTGGACTGCTGTATACGGAAATGCTCTCTGCAAGGCGGCTGCCGGTGGAAAATCCCACGGTTTCTCCCTGGCTTGTTCGCACCGGGCAGGAAAAACCGCTCTGCTACCAGTTGTTCATCACAAGGCCGGAGGATGCAGGCCCTGCCCTGGAATCCCTCCACCGTTTCGGGGCCGACGCGGTGGACATCAACCTCGGTTGTCCGGCGCCTCGGGTCAGGCAGGCAGGAGGCGGCAGTTCGCTCATGGCCTCACCAGACAGGGTGCGGGCTTTGATTCGTGAGGTTCGGCGCCATACCGAGCTGGTCTTGTCGGCCAAGATCCGTCTTGGCGAGACCCTGGATGAACAAAAGCTGCGGGATTTCTGTCTGATGCTTGCCGGGGAAGGGATAGATTACCTGACCGTCCATGGGAGGCTCCGGGGTGAGCAGTTCTGTCGCAAACCACGTTGGGACTGGATCGGTCGGGTCAAGGAGTGGCTGGACATCCCGGTGATAGCCAACGGTGGTATTTTTTCGGTGGAGGACGCCCGGGCCTGCCTGGAGCAGAGCGGGGCCGACGGGTTGATGATCGGCCGGGCTGCGCCGCAGAAGCCGTGGCTGTTTGCCGATCTGGCCCGGGAGATATATGGTATGGATCTCCCACGACCGGCCATGACCCTGCCGGCCATGTACAGCCATTTCGTGATTGCACTCCTGGAGCGGTTTCGACCGGAGCGGCGCCTGGGTCGGCTCAAGGAGTTTACCCATTATTTCGCGCTCAACTACAGTTTCGGCCATCTGCTGGCCACCTCGGTGCAGGCCAGTGCGTCCTTTGCCGAGGCGATTTCCCAGGCCGGGCAGTTTTTGCGGCAGAACGATCCCCGGGGTATGGCGGAGATCGGGGAGCGGCTGATCAGTCCGGAACTGCTCAGCGAAGCGGCGGGTTGAAGTAGCCCAGGTGCAGCCAGGGAAAACGGCTCCTCAACTCGTCGCGCCAGTGCCGGATGCCCAGTGGTGGTCCCGAAGGGGTGAAGCCGATGCTTTTCAGGTAATACTCAGGATCCATGTTGAGATTGCGCAGTTGAATAAGATCAGGCCGCCTCTTTTCGATCAATTCGCACAGGGCTTTGAACTCGTCGGGATCGTCGGTGAAACCGGGGAGGATGAAATAGTTGAGAGACACGTACCGGCCACGTGATTTCATTTCCGTGATGGAGTTGCAGACGTCGCGGAAATCGAATCCTCTGGGGCGATAATAGCGGCTATGGTATTCCCCCCGGGCCGAGTTCATGGACACGCGGATAGAATCGAGTCCGGCCTCGGCCAGCCTGGCCACGGCGTCCGGCAGGCTGGCATTGGTGTTTAGGTTGATGGTCCCCCGGTCGGTACGGGCACGGATCTTTCGAATGGCCTTTTCCATGGTGACGTCCTGGAGCAGCGGTTCTCCTTCGCAGCCCTGGCCGAAGCTGACCACGGGTCTGGATGCCTTGTTCAGGTGTGCAGTCGCGATTTCAGCAAGCTCGGCCGGCGAGGGAGTGAACTTGATTCGATCCTGGGTTGCCGGGCAACAGCCCGAGGGTTGCAGAGAAATGCAGCCCAGGCAGGCGGCATTGCATGCCGGAGAACAGGGCAGGGGCGCCTCCCAGCGGCCGAGAAAATAGTTGCGTGCCGCCGGACAGCCATAGGTCAGGCAGCATTTGCCAAGATGCTGAACCAGGCGGTTGTCCGGATGGGCACTGAGCAGCTTTCTGGTTTTGCGATCAATGGTTTTCTGGTCAAACTGATCCGCGTCCTGCCGCCGGTCCCGGTCGCTGCGAAAAGCCGCAACCCAGAACTGTCCGTTCCACCAGCCCACGGCTGTGTAGGCAAAGAGCGGTAAAAGCGGAGCCTTGTCCGTGCTCTGGTAGGCCGCGGTGTAGATGGCTGTGTGGGCCGGGGCCATGAAAGCGGCCACGGCCTGGACGGTCTCTCCCGGCTCATAGGGGTTGGTGTCGAGCAGGGCTGGTTCGCCGGTATCCGGTTCGATGCCAACTGGTTTTCGGCCCGGCAGGACAAAGAGCTCGCTTCCTTCGGGCAGCGGGATCAGATCTTCCGGTTCCGGGGTGTAAAAGCTGGTTGCGGCGGCCCCGGCCATCCGCAGGCCGTCATAATCGAGGATTTCACCCCGGCTGTTGGCAAAGACAACAGAGGGATATGTGTTCCGGGAGGTACTGGGCATGAGGAGTTGAAAACAACGGGACAGGTTAAGGTCTCCGGTCCGCCGACCGGATCAGCGGGGGCGGATTCTCGACAGGATGGAGTCCACGGCCCGGTAGACATCGAGATCATCGCCGAAGATATCCTGGATATGGGGATGATCGATCAGGTCCTCAATGATGTACTGGGTGATGCAGAGGGTGACGAAATTAGGATCCCGGGTCAGGGTCCGGATGGGCGCTACCTTGAACTGCAGGTCAAATTCGTCCATGTCCATCAGCGACTGGAGCTGTTTCTCCATGGATTCCCGGATGGCCCGGTCCGAGTTGGTCTCGATGATGTGCTCTTCTATGAGCCGCTGGACCAGGGCCGTCGCCAGCTCCTGGGCGTTGTCCCGGGCTTTGCGCAACATGTACCGCTTTTCCTTTTCCCGTTTCCGGTCAATGGCGTCAATGGTTTTGTTGGCCGCGTTACTGGGGCTTATATGGGCTTTTGCCATGATGTGTTCTCCTTCTGGGTAACAGTTGCCGGCTTGTCTGGCCACAGTGTACTGTGGTCTGGTTGGCTGCTCAACCGTTTTCCGGATCACTGTGGTACAGCTTGGCGAAGTGATCAATGCGATCCGCGGTCTCGTCGGTGAGTCTGAGGTTATATTTTTTCACGTATTCAGCGGCCATCCTGTGGGTATTGAAGATGGGCACATTTCTTTTCAGGTTCTGGATGGCCCGGTCCAGGTACTCGTCTGGACGGTTGTAGAACATGTCGAGTATTTCCGGCAGGAGCCGGTAGAAGGCCAGGGAGTCCTCTCGGTAGAGCAGGGCATCGGGGCTCTCGCTCAGGCTTTGCTCGTCGATGGGTCCTTCATGGCCGAATTTCCAGCCCGTGGCGCCTCCGTGGTATCCCTCTACCCACCAGCCGTCCATGACCGAGATGTTGGGTACACCGTTCATGGCCGCCTTCATACCGCTGGTGCCACTGGCTTCCAGGGGCCGTTTGGGATTGTTGAGCCAGGCATGGACCCCTGAAACCATCATCTTGGCGACGTGCATGTCGTAGCCGGGAATGAAAACCAGCCGGGCCAGGCCCTGGCTGCGGATAAAGAGATCTTTCTGGTTGTCGAGGATCACCTTGAGTACGGTCTTGCCCGGCTCATCCTGCGGATGGGCTTTGCCGGCAAAGACGAAGTTGATCCGGAACCGGCCTTTGACGAGAATATCCACCAGGGTGGACAGGTCATCAAAGATCAGGTTGGCCCGCTTGTAGGTGGAAAACCGTCGCGCAAAGCCAATGGTGAACACCCCAGGCTCCAGGACACCTTCTTCATGCAGGTATGAGAGATAGTTGGGTGGATCGATCCAGGTGGTGGTCATCTGGATCCGGTGTTCGGCCAGCATGTTGTTGATATGGCCCACCAGGGTCTGGTTATCTCTTTCCCAGGCCCGGGCAAGGTTGTTTCGGAACCCGGAATCATCTTCCAGTGCGGCCCTGGCAAAACAGCCAGGATCATCGCGCCACTCCTCCAGGCCTTTCTGGGCATCGAAGACCCGGGCCCGTTCCCCGGAAATCCAGGTCAGGTGGTGGACACCGTTGGTGATGGCTGTGATCTTGTCGGCAAAGTCTGGAAACTGTCGACGGGTCACATCACGGTGCAGCCGGCTGACGCTGTTGACCGCCCGGTTTACCCGCATGGCCATGGCCGTGAAGTTGTACTCGTCTGGTGACTGCTCATCCCGGGCCAGCAGGTCAAGGATCCGCTGGCAGGTGGAATGGCTGATTCCGGCGTAGAGTTCGCGGGAGAACCGGTCGTGGCCGGCCTTTACCGGGGTGTGAATGGTGTAGACCAGCCGCCTGGCTACCTGGTCGGCGGCGGCCAGGATGTTGTCGTCGGTCATTTTTTTCTGGTAGTCAGGGCCCAACCGTTTTTCCAACTCCCTGAGGATAAGGTGGAGGGTCACTGCCACACCGTGCTGTTCGTTCAGGTGCAGGGTCCGGGCGGTGAAGCCTAACCGTTCCATGAGCGGCAGGATGCCGGAGCCCAGGAGTCGGCGCTGGTTGGCTTTCATGATGGTGGATTTGGCGTTGTAGAGCCGTTTTGCCGCCTCCTGAACCCAGGGGGGCGAAGAGGGTATCGCGTAATCGAGTAGGAATTCCGGTACGAAATAGTCGAGCTCCTCTCCGGCCTCCAGTTTCATCCACACCTGGGCCCGAGCCATGGTCGGATGGTCATACTCGTTGTAGAAGGGGACTTCGATCTCCAGGTGTTTTTGCGGATCGTCCGGGTCCCGCAGGAGAAACAGGGTTGGTGTTTCTTCGGGTGACCAGTGGGTCGCCTGGTCGATCTGGCCGACATTAAAGTCGACGATTTGGGAAAAGTATCCTTCCCGGTAGAGCAGGCTTACAGCTAAGACCGGTACCTTGAGATCGGCAAAGCTCTTCAGGGTATCGCCGGCCAGGACACCGAGTCCGCCGCTGTAGTTGGGAATCTTGCGCGGGCCGTGGAGATATCTGTTGATAAAATGCCGGGTCTGGTCGTCGCCGCTGGTGGTGAAGTCGTTTTCCAGAAGAAAATCAAGCACTGGATGGAAGGTGTCTGGATCGGCTCCAATTTCCATGGAAATATAGACCACGGAGTTGCCGTCCGGCCCGCAGAGATTGTTCCATACCCGGTCAAACACTTCCTGGGGAACCCCGAAGAAGGTGCCGAACCGATTTTTGCAGACCAGTTCTTCGACCGAATGAATTGTGATGGCTTTTTCTGGAGTCACTGTTTTCGCTTGGGTGAGTAGTTTTTTGAAATGTCAATGTATACGGAACAGTCAAATTTAGATGGGCTGATATGGATTTGCAAGCGATTTCATTGTCCGGAAAAAAAATGTTGAATTTATGGGGTTTTCAGGCGGTAATTATCCTTGACAAAAAAAGGTGGTGACAGTTCATTATAGGGAAGTTCAACAGGTTTGGGAGGTTGCCCTCCTGGATCGCGTCCCGGGTCCCTTCGGGGAGATTTTTTCCGGTTGGGGCAGCAGGCCTGTGCCGGACTCTGCCATGGAGCCGGACCGGCCCCCGGAAGTATTCCCGTGCAGAGAAAAGAATGGCGGAGGGCCATGTCATGCGTATCGGTAAAACGTTTTTCCTGACAATACTTTTCCTGATATCCACCGCCTTAGTCCTGAATGGATGCGGCAGTAAAAGTCAGAAAGGTCCTGAAGTGACCGCAACAATGGATGGCGAAGCCATGGGGCCGGCAGAGCCCCTGGAGACTGGGGCGACACCGGAAGATACCATTCTGGAGGCACGGACATCGGCTCCCATGCTGCCGATTTATTTCGATTTTGACTCATCTACCATTCGCAGTGACCAGGTGGAGCGGATCGAAAAGAATGCGGATTTTCTCAAGAACAATCCCGAAGTCAGGATCCGCATCGAAGGAAACTGTGACCCGCGCGGAACCAGGGAGTACAACCTGGCCCTGGGTGAAAGAAGGGCTCAGAGCGCCAAGAAATATCTGGAAAATCTCGGGGTCTCCCCGGACAGGATGACCACTGTCAGCTGGGGAGAGGAAAAACTGCTTCTCTACGGCCACGACGAACTGTCCTGGGCCCAGAACCGGCGGGACGACTTTGTTATTGTCGACTGATCGGTCGATTGTGCCAGAGTTCGTGATGTTTACCTTGATGAAATAGTTTGGAAAAATGTGAGCGTGCCTGCAGGTGTGTGGAATGGTGCAGGTGCGGGAATTCACGAGTCTGCGGGAAAGGGCCCTGCTCTTTCCCGGTTTTATTTGGGCCGCTGGTACTGAATGGCGGTCAATGTTTCTTACAGGAGTATAGATGAAGATTCAAATGAAGTTTTACGGTGTTGCGATTGCAGTGGTATGTGGCATGGCCATGGTCATGTTGGCCGGGCAACCGGTTCAGGCAGCCGCGCCAAAGATTGGAGTGGTCAACGTCCAGAAGGCGCTCCAGTCTTCCGACGCAGGTAAGGAAGCGCAGAGTGCCATGGAAAAGAAGCTCAAGGAGCTGCAGGAGCAGTTCAGGCAGGAGGAGGATGCTCTCCTTGCTCTGCAAAAGGAGATCGAAAAGAAATCTTCGGTCTGGAGCGATGATACCAGGCGGGAAAAGGTCATCGAACTGAACAAGAAGCGGCGCGACCTTCAGCTCAAACAAGACGACGCCAACATGGAACTCAAACGGCTGCGGGAGAAAAAATATGGTCCCATCCTCAAGACTCTGGAACAGGTGGTCGAGGAAGTGGCCAAGGAGAATGGTTATACGGTTGTTCTGCCCAGGAACGCCGTGCTCTACTATTCGGAAACCATCGATATGACGAAAGATACGATCCAGGCACTGGACAGGAAGATGAAAAAATAACAGCCGTTTCGGTATGACCCCGCACGAGTTTCTCAAGTATATCCCGGGCACCAACTGTGGCGAGTGCGGTCATCCTGCCTGCCTGGCCTTTGCGGTCGCTGTCACCATGGGTGGGCTGGACCCTGCTTCCTGTCCCTATCTGGATTCGTCTTTTCTGTCGGAGAAGCCCATGGCTGCTGGCGGGGACCATGAAGGGGGGCTGGAGCGGGTAGAGAAGGGACAGGAGGAACGGGACATGGCCCTCGTCGCCCATCTCAAGTCCAAGGTCCGCAATCTGGATTTTGCCACTCTGGCCGAAAGACTGGGAGCATTCCGGGATGTGGCCCGGCCCGAGGTGCTGGTTTTTGATTACCTTGGCAGGCGGGTGGAACTGTCTGTGGATCAGGTTTTGATGGACGGTGATGAACTGGTCGATCCCAGGGATCAGATTTTACTCTATAACTACGTTGCCTATGGTGGAGGCAGAAAGCCGGACAATACCTGGGTTGGCCTGGAAAGCCTGCCCAACACCATTTCCAAGGTTCGGACCCTGGCAACGTATTGCGAGGATCGCCTGGCCAGGCGATTTTCCGGCAGGCCCGTGGATCTGGTCCGGATCTGCACCCGGCTGGGTGCCCGGTCCGACCAGGGGGAACAGAGCGGTTCGGTCAGCATGGTTATTCCGGTGCTGCCTTTTGTGCCCCTGTATCTTCTGTTCTGGGACGAGGAGCCTGAAGACGGCTTTGAGGCCAGAGTCAAAGTACTTTTCGACCATCATGTGCTGGATTTCCTTGATGTGGAATCCCTGGTTTTTGCGGCTGAACGACTGGCGGACAAGATTGCCGAGCTGGACAGTGGTCCGGACCAGGCGGCATCCGGATGAGCGGAGCAGTGATTTCAGTGCCGGATGCAGCTCTCTTTCGTCCGGGTTGTTCCGGTAGCCGGTGAGGCAACCGGACAGGTTCTTCCCAACACTACCTCCGGCCTTCCGGGCCGCCCTTACGGGAGGCCCTTTTTTATACCCACGTTTATTCCGCACTATCATATCGTCCGGAGGCGCGTTCTCTATAGATGCCACAATTGGGCACGTGTTTGCCGAGGACCTGAGATTCGACCTCCGGGCAGGATCTGGAGACGGTGGGAGACAACACGTCAGACATCCCAATAATCCAAAACGTAAGGAACAGATTATGCGGCCACGAAGCATGACCGGTTTCGGACGCGGTGAGATCACTGCGGACGACCGGACCTGGATCGCCGAGGTCCGGACTGTCAACCATCGCTATCTGGACCAGCGGGTTCAACTACCCCGGCCCTTTACCGGCCTCGAAGAACGGGTCAAAAAGCTCGTGGCCCGTCACCAGGACAGGGGGCGGGTGGAGGTAAGTCTCCAGATTCGGGGAGAAGCCCTGAGCGAGACAATACTCAATGTGAACATGGACCTGGCCCGCCAGTATTATGACTGCCTCACCCGCCTCGGTGAGGCATTTGAGCTCGGTAACGGCAGGACTCCAGTTGGTCTTGGTCACATGCTGACCCTGCGGGACCTGATCACCCAGGAAGAGCAGAATCCGGATTTGGACCGGGAATGGCCGCTGGTCAGTAAGGCCCTCTCAAGGGCCCTTGCCGAGTGTGATCAGATGCGCTCCGTCGAGGGGCAGGCCCTCAGGAAGGAGCTTCTCGGACGTCTGGAGCGGTTTGCCCGTATCCTGGAGATCATTGAAGGGAAGATTCCTGAAATTTTGATCCAGCGCCAAAACGAACTTCGACAACGGATAGAAAAGCTCCTTGGAAGCATGGATGTCGATCCCATGCGTCTGGCTCAGGAAACAGCCATCCTGGCCGACAAGTGCGATGTGACCGAAGAAACAGTCCGACTGCACAGTCACATCGACCAGTTCCGCCATTTTCTTGACATCGATGAACCGGTGGGCAGGCGGCTGGATTTCCTCCTCCAGGAGTTCCTGCGCGAAGTCAATACCCTTGGTTCCAAGATAAGCAACAGCGCAATAGCCCATTTCTGCGTGGAGATGAAGAACGAAATCGAGAAACTGCGCGAACAGATCCAGAACATCGAGTAGCAGGATGTAAACGGTTGACAATTTTTTGTATCTGTTCAATTTTGCATTTAAATAGGATGTCAACAATGATTGTTGAGGAAGACGGTGTGTCAACTTTTCTCTGTCAACTTTGAACTGTGTCATGGATGGAAGACTCATAAATGTCGGTTTTGGCAATGCGGTCAAGATAAGCCGTATCCTGGCGGTGGTGAACCCGGGATCCTCGCCCATACGCAAGCTCAAGGAAGAGGCCCGGCGGGAAAAAAAACTCATTGATGTCACCGAAGGAAGGCGGACCCGGGCCATCATCATTCTCGATTCCGGCCACCTGGTGCTCTCTTCGGTGCAGCCGGAAACCATTAATCAGCGCTTTGCCGCCCTGGCCGCCGAACAACAGAACCCGGTTCGGATCCTTGGCCGGTTTCAGGAGAACAACGATGAGTAAGGGGTTCATTCTTGTTCTTTCTGCGCCCTCCGGTTGCGGTAAAACCACCATTTTGAGGAAGGTCATGGATAACCTGCCCGGACTGGTTTTTTCGGTTTCCCATACCACCAGACCGCCCCGGCCCGGGGAAGAAAGCGGACGGGACTACCATTTCGTTACCCGGGCGCAGTTTGTCGCCATCCGGGACCGGGAACCGTCGGGTTTTCTGGAATGGGCCGAGGTGCATGGTAATTTTTACGGAACCGGCAGGGATGAGGTCATGGCCAGGCTGGAGCAGGGGCTGGACGTGGTTTTGGATATCGATGTCCAGGGGGCCCGGCAGATTCGCCGGTCCGCAAAGCCGGTGACAGTGTTTATAGCGCCGCCGTCTCTGGATGAACTGGCATGCAGGCTTCGTGGTCGGGGCACGGAAACCGGGGAGACAATCAGTCTGCGGCTCAGGAATGCAGAGATAGAGATGAAGGCGGCGCCGGAGTATGATTACCTGATCATAAACGATCGGTTGGATGAGGCGGTGGAAAGCCTGCGGGCCATCATCATTGCCGAGCGGAGCCGCCGCCGGCGCCGGATAGACGGGAGCCAGGTTCCCGGTATCATCTGATGGTAAAAGGAAAAACGGCAAAGAAGATGCGCGGACTCGGTCAGACCGGTGGTAAGCAGCGATTCCAGGAGATAGACCAGGAGCGTATCTGGGGGCTCAATGCGGTCCAGGAAGCCCTGCGTTCACCTGGCAATATCGAGGAGATTTTGATTGTCAAGGGCAAGGGCGGGCCGAAGATCCAGGTCATCATCGAGACGGCCCGCAGCCAGGGGGTTCGGCTCCGTTTTGTCGAGCAGAGCCGGCTGGGGGTTGCCCCGTCCTGCCGCCACCAGGGCGTGGTGGCCCGGCAGACCCGGGCGACCCTGGTACCGCTGGAGAGATTGCTGGCATCCCTTGAGGAGCAGAGTTCGCCCCGTCTCCTGGTGCTTGACTCCATCCAGGACCCGAGAAATCTGGGTTCCATCCTCCGTTCCGCTCTGGCAGCCGGATTCGGTTCGGTTATCCTGACCCGGGACCGGTCCGCACCCCTTTCCGGCACCGTGGCCCGAACCTCGGCTGGTGCAGTTGGCCATCTGCAGATAACCCAGGTGGGCAACCTGCGCGATACCCTGGTCCTGCTCAAGGAGCGCGGGCTGTGGATTTACGGTGCAGTGGTCGGGTCTGAGGCCAGCTCCATCTATGAAATCGATTGCACGGGCCCGGTCGCCCTGGTGATCGGCAGCGAGGGCAAGGGAATCCGGCCCCTGGTCCAGAAGGAGTGTGATCACCTGATCACCATCCCCATGGCCGGCGACTTCGATTCTCTCAACGCCTCGGTAGCCGCCGGGATCATCATGTTCGAAATCAAGCGGCAGCAGGAGGGTGCCTGTTGATTGAGCGTACTGCTACTTTTTCAGCTGTGCCTTGAGCAGGTCGCCCAGCGTCCCCATGGAGCCAGGGGACTGTGGCCGGAAAGACGGTTCCCGGTCGGACTCTTTTTCTTTTTTTTCAGTGCCGGCTGAGTCGGTAAAGTCCTCCGGAACCAGGGATATCCGCTGTTTTTCCCGTTCCACCCCGTCGATTTTGACCGTGATTTCCTGACCGGTTTCCAGGACCTCCCGCGGATGGTTGATTCGCCGCCCGGCTCCCAGTTTGGAGATGTGCAGCAGACCGTCTACCCCCGGTTCCAGGGCAATAAAGGCGCCGAAATTGGCCAATCTGGAAACCCGACCACTGTGTACCGAGCCGACGGGATATTTTTCTTCCACCCTCTCCCAGGGATTTTCCAGAGTTTCCTTGAGGCTGAGCGAGATCCGGTCGCGCTCCCAGTCCAGCTTCTTGACGACCACCTGCACTTTTTGTCCCTGCTGCAGGATATCCTCGACCCGTTCCACCTGTCCCCATGCGAGTTCAGAAATCGGGATCAGGCCGTCTACTCCACCGATATCGACAAAGGCACCGAATTCGCGGATGGACGACACCGTCCCTTCAACCTGCATCCCCTCTTCCAGGATTTGCTCAAGGGCTTCACGCTGCCGGGCCCGCTCCTCTTCCATGACTGCCCGGGCCGAGAGTATGATATTGCGGCCCCGGTTGCCGAACTCAATGATCTTGAAAGAGAACGTCTTGCCCACGTATTCGTCCGGATTCTCGATCCGCCGGATATCCATCTGCGAATAGGGGCAGAAGCCACGCTGGCCCGCCACCGTAATCTGGAAGCCGCCCTTGATCTCGTCGGCGACTCTGCCTTCCACAGGGATCCCGGAATGAAAGGCATCTTCCAGCTCCTGGATCGAGGCCTGGCCGGAACCGATCCGGGTGGTAAAAACCATTTCGCCGTTCCGCACCGCAAGGAGAAAGACTGTCAGGGTGTCTCCGGGTTTGACTGTAAGCTCGCCATCCTTGTCGCGTAACTCGGTGGCACTTATCACTCCTTCACTCTTGGCACCAACATCGAGAAAGACATTTTCTCCGCTGGTACCGGCAACCACGGCCTCAATCTTGTCACCGGGAAGGATTTTCTGCCGGGTGACAGTCTTTTCCTGAAAGAGTTCCTCAAAACGTTCGTCGCTCATGATGTGTTCCAAATCAGTAATGATGGCGTTTGGCCTGGCTTTCCTGCCTTTTTTCTGAATTCTCGAAGCCCACTCTGTCTGTGCCTGGCCATTTCTTCAGCAAGCCAGTTCCCGGCGGGACCTGGAGGACCACTCTACAGCAGGTCGTCGTCAAAAACAAGCTGCTCGCCGGCCTGGATCCTCCGGGTTTCCAGTGTGACGGTGTCCAGGAGGACAAATCCGGGAACATCGTCTTTGCCGAGCAGGTCGCCAGGGTTGACCAGGAGGCAGTTGCCGACCGACTCTACCCTGTATTCATGGTCGTGTCCGCAGCAGACCACGTCGTACTTTCCGGTACAGGCCAGGCCCCTGGCTGTTTCCGGATAGTGGATAAAGCCGATCCGTAAGCCGTCGACCTCTATCTCGCCCTGGACACCGTGGTGGCGGATATTTTCGAACATGGTCTGGCACCGCGAGGAGATGAGGTGCTGATCGCCGGTGTTGTTGCCGTAAATGAGATGAACCTGTCCCTGGAATCTGCGCAGCCGGGGAAGCATGAATGGCGAAATCAGGTCGCCGCAATGGATCATGATTTCAGCTCCCTCGCGGTTGGCAAGGGAGACCGCCCGGTGCAGGTTTGGAATCATGTCGTGGGAGTCAGATACAATTGCTATCAGCATGGTCTGTTTGTGGGTTGGAATTGGCCGCTGGCCGCCCGTTCTCTCAAGGCAAGGGCCAGGACGGTGTCATCTTCCCGGAAGAGCAGCAGTTTTTTTTCAAGATCGTCCAGGAATCCTGAGAGTTGCTCTTTTGTAACCTGCTGGAAACGGTGCAGCAACTCCTTTCTCGTCACCGGTTGCTCGCAGGCCAGGTAAATCTGCCGTGAAAGGCCTCGTAACCGATGATGATAGGTCTTTTGCTTCTGTTTTTCTTCTGGATCCGGTCGTTCCTGACGGATGATCAGAAAATTGCCTCCGTCACGCCAGCTGAGCGGAGGACGGCTGGGATTCCGGTTTTCATGGAAGTCGTTCCATTGGGCTATTTTGTCTCGTACCGGCTGCCACTGTTTTCTCTGGGTCTGCCGGTCACCGCGGTAGGACTTGATCAGCATCTCCAGGCGGTTGAGGATGTTGTCAGGATAGAGGAGCCGGTTTTTCGGGTGCCTGGTGATGGCTTTGATTCCGTAATCGGCCGGTTTGCTCCACACCGGGCTGCCAAGGCCTAGAAAAAAACCGGCACCCTGCAGAGGACGGTAGGGCAGGACCGCGTCGAGTACCTGCAGGGTTTCCTGAACTTCGGCCACGGTAGAGCCGGGAAATTCCAGGATCAGGTTGCCCTCCAGCTTCATTCCGGCCGTGGCGGCATATTTCATCGCTGCCACGTTATCCATCACCGTGACTCCCTTTTTCATCCGCTTGAGAAGTCGGGAGGACAGGGCCTCAATACCCACCTGCACGCTTTCCAGTCCACCGCGACGATAGATGTGATAGGTTTCCTGTTTCTGAATGGCCCGGATCTCGGCAAAAAAACGCAGGTCGTTTTCATCGTCGGACATGGACTCGAAAAACCGGTCTGCTTCGTGCACCGGCAGGGCATTGTCGGTGAAGCTGAAGTCCAGACACTGGTACCTGGTTTTGAGGTGCTGGATTTCTGTTTTCATGCGGCCTGCCGATTTGCGACGATAGCTGCACCACTGCAGGTTCAGGTTGCAGAACGTACATTTGTTCCACCAGCATCCGCGGGAAAATTCCACCGGCAGGGTGGGGATGAAGACCATGCGGGATTGACGCAGGTCCTGGAAGTAGTCGTCAAAATCAGGGACAGGCAGCTGGTCAAGCTCCCTGACCTCCAGATTTTCAAGTTCTGAAACACCTTCTAAAGCATCGCGGCCCGGGTTCCTGCTTATAATATTGGCGCCATCCACCTCTTTTTCTCCGGCCAGCAGTCGGCAGAGATTTTCCAGGGGACGCTCTCCCTCGCCGGTGATAACATGGTCCACCTGGGGGAAGACTTCAAGCAGTGTGGTGCCGATGGCCGGGGTGCAGGTGGAGCCCCCGAAAACAATGGGGATATCGGGGTGGATTTTTTTTATACGGGTCGCCCCGTACAGGCTGGGCGGTAACTGGGCAAAGCAGACCGTGAAACCGATCAGGTCAAAGCTTTCCAGTTCCTTGGTTTCGATCCAGGTGGTGAACTGGTGCTCAAGCATCCGGATGATGGCCTGGAAATCGGCCTGGAGCGAGCCGCGCATTTCCTGCTCAAAGAGTTTTTCAGCCTGGCCGCTGTGTTCGGGAAAGAGCAGGCCGGAGTAGAGCGCTTCCCCGGCCCAGGAATTTTCAGCGATGCGGTGGTAGCTGTCGGTGCCGATAAGTCTGGCGACATCCAGGAATGGGTGGCTGGTAACGCATTTGATTCCCCGGGACTGGAGGTAACTCTTGAGGGTGCCAAGCTGGATGGATGGGCGGTTGAAAATCGCCCACGGCATGGAGACAAGCAGTACGCGCATGGGGTTACTGGGTAATTATTTCCGTGTCAGGCGGGATCGACAGGTGCGTGATCTTTTGCAGAGCATCTGAGTCGTCCGGCCGCAGTTCGTCGGTCCTGATGTTGACAAAGGTCAGTTCGGTAACCGTGTCAAAATGATCCTCGATGAGGACCCGATGGATCAGGTAATCCCTGTCGAACCATATCAGTACTTCCTTTACCTGGGGATGGGGCTGGCGGGGTACCAGGCGGATGGAGCGCAGTGCTGAGCCGGAGACACTGAACAGGTAGCGGGTATCAGGTGGCAGGGCGTTGAAGTCGTCGAGCAGGTTTCGGGTTCCGGAGAAAAAACCATAGGTGATGTCGGACTCGAGGGCACTGGCAGGAGTGACGATCATCTGTTTATCCTTTTCTGTATAGATGGAGAGGGTCTGGCCGTCACTGACAATGATCTGGCGCTCCGGCTGGAGGTAGTCCCAGCGCATGACACTCTTGTGGCCGGTCGGGCGCAGGAAGACGGCCTCACCCTGTCCAGACCTCTCCCGGCCGCCGGCCCGGGTGATCTGGGTGAAATCAAAACGCAGGCTTGTCAACCGCTGATAGCGCTCCTGCAGGGCCAGGGCGTCACGGACAACATCGTTTTCTGCGGGGAGGGCACCCAGCACGGTGGTGGAGAAGAAAAGGAGGACAGGAAGCAGAAGCAAAGAAATTCTATACATGGATTTTTTCCAGTTCTATGGTGCGGCCGAAGATCTTCCCGGCCAGCTGCCGGATTGGTTCAGTACAGTCGGAGACCAGAAACCGGCTCTGTTGCCTGCTTCGGCGCATCCTTTCAGCCAGTTTCGGATGGTCCTGGAGATAATGATGCAAATGTTGGGCAACTGCAAGGGAAGAGTCGATGAGTTGAACCCGCCGACCGATACGCGGCCCGATCAGGTGCCTCAACAGCGGGTAATGGGTACAGCCCAGAACCAGGGTATCGATTTGTCGGAGACGCAGAGGGTAGAGGTAACGGCGGAGAATCATTTTGGTCTCCCGTCTTGAAAGCCAGCCTTCTTCGACCAGCGGTACCAATAGCGGGCAGGGCTGGCTCAGGACGGTGGCCGAAGGGAGCTGGTCCTTGATGGACTGTTCGTAGATCCCGCTTCTGATCGTAGCCCGGGTGCCGATAATACCGATCCTGCCGTTTCTGCTGACCTGAACGGCCTGGTCCACCGCCGGACCAACGACGTCCAGGACCGGTACCGGGTACTGATCCCGGAGAACACCGGTGGCCACGCTGGCCGCCGAGTTGCAGGCGATGACAATGATGCTGGCCCCGTTTTCCAGGAGCAGTTCGGTGTTATGACGTGAATAGTCAATGATGGTGCTCCGGCTCTTTGAACCATAGGGGGTTCGGGCGATATCACCAAAGTAGATAAGGGGCAGGCCTGGACAGTGCTGCTCGATGGCCCGGGCCACTGTCATTCCGCCGATACCGGAGTCAAATATACCAATCATGGAGGAAAAGATGCTGGAATTCTGTCCCGATAAACAGATGCGGACCTGTTATGTGACAGAACAATGGGGGTTGATACAGTAACGTAAAAAGGTCAGAACAGGTCTGACCTTTTTACGTCAAGACGGTATTGCTGGAGAACTTCTTTATTTTTTCTTTTTAGTCCGGGCAGCTATCGACTTTTTCAAGTTCTCCGGCAGGCCGCGTTCTTTACCTGATTTGGAACGCTGCTCGGAAAGGGACTTCGAGCAGAGGGGCTGGCGGGCGGAAAATCCATATTTTTTTCTGTACTCCTTGGAGTTGAGGCCATGGGATTTGAGATGCTTGGGCGAAAGCATTTTGAATTCCTGGCCGCACTCAAGGCAGACAATCTTGTTGCGCTGGATAGATTTCCGCGGATCCATGACCGGCTTGCTCTCGTCGTCCCCTGTGTCTTGGCCAGAGATCTCCGCTTCCTGTAACCCCTTCAAAGTCTGGAAGGTTTCGTTCAGAGCCACCTTGATTTCGTCGGTGCTCATCTCCCGGGTGCTGATTTGAGACTGAATGATTTCAGCAGTCATTTCCACTAGTGTTTTGCTCATTTATCTGTCCTCTCTGGGTGAATACTTGAGGTGCTGACGCATCCTCTGTAAACTTCTGCGGGATAATATAGTAAAAAATCAGGTAATGCAAATATTTTATTAGAGATTAAAAAATATTTGCACAGTGATTGTAATACAGAGGGTGCTTTATGGGTAAGCGGCGCATGTCGCTGGATTATGAGATAAAATGTACGGCGATGAAAAGCATGTTATCGGCGGGGGATGTTGCCGGAGCTTCGGGAGAACAGGGCAGGGGGTTGACAGGGTGAGGTGGCAGGATTATTGTTCTTGCCAGTGTTTGGGGAAAACAAGGGTCCAGGGTGTATCCTGTTGAAAATAATATTGTTATCGAGAGGTGTTGCCAATGCCTATCTATGAGTATGAATGTTCTGCCTGCGACAAGGTGTTTGAGGTCAAGCAGCGTATCAGTGACGATCCGCTTTCCGAGTGCCCGGACTGTGGCGGCAGTGTGAAAAAATTGGTCTCCATGAGCGCATTCCATCTGAAAGGCGGTGGCTGGTACAAGGATGGCTATTCCGGTCCGTCCAATGGTAACGGCAAAAACGGTGGTTCATCCGAGAAAAAGGAGAGCTCTGTGCCGGCCTGCGCCAAAGAGGGTGGCGGAGGATGCAAGAACTGTCCGGCGTCAGCCGCCTCTGCCTGAGCTGGTTTTGCAACAGGTTGCAGAAAAACCGTTGAGAGCGAAGATAACACTGGGAAAAGGGACAAATTCTCATGCAGTAGCATCGATTGCACTGTTTTTCAACGATCTGTCAAGAATTCCGCTTTGTTCAAAAACCTGGCTTTGGCCAGGTTTTTTTCTTTGTGCGAAAGATGGCTTTGCAAAAGCTCCGATCTATGCCTTGTAGCGGGTACGGCCAGTGCTGGTTTGTTTCTGTCGAAAAAAAACGGTGGATCCCTCAGTGCTGGGCTCTGGTTATGATGGCCATGGCATCGCCGTAGCTGAAAAAGCGATAGTCTTTTTCCACTGCCTCGTTATAGGCTTCAAGTATCTGTTCCCTTCCGGCCAGAGCAGATACCAGGAAAAGGAGTGATGAACGGGGCAGGTGAAAATTGGTGATCAGATTGTCGACCACCTGGAAACGGAAGCCGGGATAGATATAGAGCCGGCACAATCCCTGGACTGGCTCGACCCGGCCGCTGGCTGCGGCGGCAAACTCCAGGGTCCGCACACTGGTTGTTCCCACCGCCCATATCCTTCCTCCCTTATCCCTGGTCCGGTTCACCGCCGCCGCGGCGTCCGCGGAGACCTCAACGTATTCGGCGTGGATTTCGTGTTCACGGATGTCTTCACTTCGTACCGGCGCAAAAGTACCGTATCCCACATGAAGAGTGACAGTGGCCATGGAGATTCCATTTTCCAGGATTTTTTCTAAAAGCGTGTCGCTGAAGTGCAGCCCGGCCGTGGGAGCGGCCACCGAGCCGGTGTGCCTGGCATATCTCGTCTGGTAACGGTGGATGTCTTCAGGGGTGGCTCCCCGGGGGCGGTGGATATATGGTGGCAGAGGTATCTGGCCGCAGGAGGACAGCACACCCTCCGGATTTTGTCCTGCTTCAAGATGAAAACGCAGACAGACCCTGACCTTGCCGTTGTCGTGCAGGGAGAGGACCCGTGCCTGGAGTTGGTCGCCAAAGATGAGAAGAGAGTCCGGTCGGGGACGCCGCGAGCTCTTGACCAGCGCCAATGCCTCTGCCTCGATGATGGCCGGTTGCGCTGACGTATCGCAATCCGGAAAGCACGGATAGTGAAGAAGAAGCATCTCTACCTTGCCACCGCTTTCCTTGTGACCCAGGAGTCGGGCAGGAAAAACTTTTGTGTTGTTGACGACCAGCAGGTCGCCCGGTCGCAGGTAGTTGCCGATGGCTTCGAACCGGGTGTGTTCCGTCCTGCCGTCCGGGCAGTGCAGGACAAGAAGCCGGGACTGATCCCGCCGGGCGGCCGGATGCTGGGCTATACGCTCGGGCGGCAGGAAGTAGTCATAAGAACTGAGACGAAACTGGGGCAGCATTTTTTCTCTTGGTTTCATGAACGAACAGGCTGATTTTCTTGCAAAGGCGTGTAAGCTACTTTACACTGGCCGAAATTGCATGGAGAAAATTTTATTCCAGTCTCCGGGAAAATGGCGATGTTCACTCCCGGCCTGGCCATTTGCTGAATTTTGATGGTAACCACAAAACACTTTAATCAATGTATCTGGTCTGTGCTGCCACCTCTTTTGAAATGGATGCTTTTTCCGCCGCCTGGCAGGAAAAATTTCCAGTGGCTCGCCTGGTCAGTGGCATCGGGGT
Organism: Desulfolithobacter sp.; assembly: GCF_054025815.1. NCBI lineage: Bacteria > Pseudomonadati > Thermodesulfobacteriota > Desulfobulbia > Desulfobulbales > Desulfobulbaceae > Desulfolithobacter > Desulfolithobacter sp. Next base: position 51,883 of record NZ_JBPMMS010000004.1, read on the forward strand.
GATGGAGACCGCTCTCCGTCTTACCTCCTTTTTCCACCACCAGGGAGATGTCCAGGGAGTGGTCAATTTCGGGGTGGCCGGGGCCTATAAGGGGCGGCCGAAAGGGGCACAGCCCGAACTTCTTGATCTCTGCCTGGCCAGGAAAGAGGTTGTCGGTGATTTTGGAATCTGCCTGGAGGACCGGGTCGAACGGTTCGGGGCGGCCGGGATGGTGGTGGCCGACAGCTTCCGGCTCGATCCGGACCTGCGCGCAAAGGCCGAAAATATTTTGGAGCTTGGCGGCCGGTCGTGGTATACGGGAACCTTTGTCACGGTCTGCTGTGCCAGTGGCACTGCCGCCCGCGGTTCTCTCCTGGCCCGGCAGTATGACGGTCTGTGCGAAAACATGGAAGGGGCGGCCGTGGCCCGGGTCTGTGAGGAATTCAACCTGCCCTGTCTGGAAATCCGCTGCATCAGCAACATGGTGGAGGACCGGAATCGCGATAACTGGAAGCTGGCCGAGGCCTGTCAGAGGGCCGGACGGACAACAGCTGATATCGTGGCCGCGTTGTGCGCCCCACCGTCTGGAGGCAAGTGACAAGACAGTCGTATGCGTTCCGTACAGGTCAGAGGGCAGTACAGGCTGTAGTAACGTGAACATTGTTTCCTCAACTGGCAACACCAGCTGGGGACAACCCGGTGAACCGCATCCGTGAGTTCTCATACCCTGTCCATTGGTTATTCTCCCTGTCCCAACGACACCTATATATTTTATGGCCTGATCCATGGACTTGTTCCACACGGCGGCTATCGGTTTTCACAACCCCGGCTGGAAGACGTGGAAACCCTGAATCGTTGGGCCATGGAGGCCAAACTGGATGTGACCAAGCTTTCATTCCATGCCCTGGGCCATGTGCTTGATGACTATGTTATTCTCGATTCCGGAGCCGCCCTGGGACGCGGCTGCGGACCGCTGCTGGTCACCTCCCGGCCCGGTTCCACCAGGCCGGGGAAAGAGTGGCGTATCGGTATCCCCGGCGAGTATACCACTGCGGCTCTTTTCCTTCGTTTTTTTGCTCCTGAGTGCCACCGGTTCGAGGTCTTGCGGTTTGACAGGATTATGGAGCAGGTCAGTCAGGGTCGACTGGATGCCGGGGTGATCATCCATGAAAGTCGGTTCACCTATGTTGAGCACGGTCTCTTTTGTATGCAGGATCTCGGAGCCTGGTGGGAAGAGGAAACCGGGCTCCCTGTGCCCCTTGGCTGTATCGCTGCTCGCAGGAGTCTGTCTGAAGATGTGCTTGCTGCGGTGGAGGGCGGGATCCGGGGGAGTGTTCTCTGGGCCCGGGCCCATGGGGACCAGTGCCGTGATTATATAAAGGAACATGCCCGGGAGCTCGATGGTCAGGTGATCGAGAACCATATTGGGCTTTATGTCAATGATTTTACGGTTGAGATGGGAGAAGAGGGCAGGAAAGCCGTCGAGGAGTTGCTCCGGCGGGGACGTATGGTCGGCCTGTTTCCAGATACCAGTGTTTCTCCCTGGAGGAGCCGATGAGGGTGTTGCTGTCAGGCGGAAGTTGTATGCACAACGACTTCGAGACAGCTCTGGAGCGGTTGCCGGTGCTGGGGATATGCGGCAGTTCCGGTTCAGGAAAGACCACCCTGATCGAGACCCTGATTCCACAGTTGCTGGCTCGGGGCCTGCAGTTGGTCGTGCTCAAGCACGATGCCATCAAGGTCCGGGTGGACAGGCCAGGCAAGGACAGTGACCGGTTTTTCCAGGCCGGGGCTGATGTCTGGGTTCTGGGGGATCTCAATTTCAGCCGGTTTCATTTGGCCGGTGATCTTCAAGGATTGCTCCGGAGACTGTGCCTGCGCTATGATCTTGTTCTGGTGGAGGGGCACGGGACCACCGACGTCCCGAAACTGTGGCTTTCCGGCGAGGCCGGGGTTCTTCCACCGGCCGGGAACAGAGGCCCTGTCCTGCAAATCCTTGACCGGGAACAGGCAACAGTTGACTGGGTGCTGGAGTGGATCGACGGCTGGCTGGCGAACCAGTGGCGACGACCGCAGGTCTGGGGCTGCGTTCTGATCGGCGGGCGCAGCACTCGCATGGGACGCCCCAAACATCTCATTGAAAGTGATGGCACGACCTGGGTGGAAAGGACGGTCCGTCTTTTGGAGCAGTGTGTTGACCAGGTGGTTATCTCGGGCCGGGGCGATCTGCCGGACTCCCTTGCTCATCTTCCTCGGGTTCCGGACGCCCCGGGACTGGCCGGACCCCTGGCGGGGATCCTGTCGGTGTTGCGCTGGCAGCCGGCCGTATCCTGGCTTGTGACAGCCTGCGACCAACCAGGTATCCGGGCCGGGGCCCTGCGGTGGCTGCTTGATCAGCGCTCCCCGGGTATCCGGGCCGTCCTGCCGGATCTCGAACAGGATGGGCGGGTGGAGCCGCTGTTGGCTCTCTATGATTTCCGCTGTCGACCACTTCTTGAGGAGCTCGCCCTGGTAGGATCACCGCGGATCAGCAGGCTTGCCGGAACGCCCGGGATTGTCACCCCCGCGCCGCCGCCAGACCTGCATTCCTGCTGGCGCAACGTCAACACTCCGGACGAGCTCAAGGACCTTTCTTCGCAGAATCCGTCCTGGTAAAAGAAAAGCGGGCCCGCAGGCCCGCTCCGGTTGTTGTTTCTCTTTTCTCTAATCAGTCAAAGACCAGTTTTCTGGTCTGAGAATGGACTATGTCTCCCTTGCCGCCACTAATATAGTACCAGAGGCGGGCTTCCAGGAGCACTTCCTCGGTATCAGTGTCAAAGTGGATGAGGTATCGTTCCTTCTGGGTTTCCATGGGTGGCAGGGTCAAGTCGATTATCTCCTTGATTTGCCATGCGCCGTAACGCATGTCGCGATCCAGGTCCACGCCGATTTCAAACCAGGTTTTGTCAGCCTTGAACAGTTCCTTACCCTCTGTATCCTTTGCGATCACTTCCAGGACCACTTTTCCGGACCAGAGTCAGCCATCCGGAACACGATGTCCGGTGTTGTTGGTAATCTTCGCAGTGACCACCACGCTGGGTACCCAGGCCTTGTTGTCCTTGACGCCCTTGATCTTGCCGGGCAGATGCCGGTAGGGGGTCACCTCAACATCAAAAGAGAGTCCTTCTTTGACGGTGTCGAGGTCATGGCCGCCCGGGAAGGTGTGCCCGTTTTTCATGTGGCAGTCCTGACAGCTGCGGCTGCCGCCCTGGCTGATGTAGGCGTTCTGGTAACTGCCGGAAAGGGTATTGCACTGTATGGTTTCGCCGTCCGGCGCCTTGTATCGGCCGTGACACTGCATGCAGAATGCCGATCTGGTCATGTCTACTGTCTCGATGGAATCATGTCCGTCGTCGTCCTCGGCCATAATACCCTCGGGCCCGTAAATAGCGCCTTTGATCGGCGGTCCGTGCAGACCACGGGTCACGGCGGTGGCCTTGATGTTGTGACAGGAAAGGCATCCGACCTTGAGTTTGGCCAGCTCGGTCCGGGCCTTTTTACCGGCCGGGCTGTCTTTCTTGTCAAAGGCGGTTACGATGAGCTGACCGATTTCCAGCGCCAGTTTTTCCGAGGCATAGTTCACAGCCGGGGCATGGCAGTCAAGACACTTGAGAAGCTGGGCTTTGCTGGGTTTGGTTTTCCACTCCTTGGCCAGGCCGATGACGATGAAGTTGCGCATGCCCTTGAGCGAAGAAACCACGGCCTGCGCATGCCAGGAAGACTGCCATTGGTCATAGATCTCTTCATGGCATTGAGCGCAGGTTGAATCATCGAACATGGCGACCAGCTCGTCAATGGTTTGTGCTTCTTTTGCCGGTGCATTATGGGCCCAGGTCACGAAGCAGGCACAAAAAAGCATTGGCAGGATCCGTTGCAGTGCATTTCGCATATCTCTCCTCCTGAATTTTCAATATTTGTCTTTTTTCAGGCTCCCGCGATACGACAGTTTCTCACCTCCTTTGGGTCGTCAGGGATGGTTTATGGGACATGCTGATAATGCAAAATATGTCAACGGACAGGATCCGTGGAGATTCTGAGAATAATTTATAATAATCATTCTCTAATTTGCGCCAATGATCAAGTAAAAAATCTTATTCTCACCTGGATCTGGTGTCCCAGGCTGGGAAAACCATGTACATGGAAGAAAAAAGTTCGACAGATATAAAAGGTCTGTAGTAAGACAAAGTTATGAGGGTCGTCAGGCCGGGTACTGGCTGTTTTTCCCGGAGGTGAAGGGATAGTGGTGTCAGGTGGGCAGTATATCAGCGGCTTTGATCCGCATTTCAAGATCTACCATGAACTGATGGCGTTCAAGGTACGGGAGATCATGCTGGTTTCCAGTCCCTATGATGCCTATATCATGGAAGAGGACGGCAGCCTGGCTTCGCGGATCATAAACGAATACCATGGGCTTAACCTGAGCGAGCCGCCTCGTATTACCAGGGTTCCCACAGGTGAACAGGCCCTGGAGCTGCTTGATTCCGGTCGTTTTGACCTGGTGGTGACCATGCCCCATCTCGGCGGCATGGATGGTTACAGTTTCGGTGACCGGGTTAAGCAGCACCATCCCGAGTTACCGGTTATCCTCCTGGCCCATTCGGTCCGCGATACCCTGCCCGGCGGCATGAATGGCAATGGTTCCGGCATCGACAATACGTATGTCTGGTGCTGTGATTCCGATCTGCTGCTGGCCATCATCAAGAATACCGAGGACCGGGTCAACGTGGATTATGACACCAGGAGGGCTATGGTCCGTATCATTCTCCTGGTCGAAGATTCCCCGCTGCACCGTTCCACCATTCTGCCCATTCTCTATAATGAGGTGGTCCTTCAGACCCAGTCGGTCCTGGCCGAGGGCCTCAACGAACAGCACCGGCTCCTGAAAATGAGGGCCCGGCCCAAGATCCTGTGTGCCTCCACGTTCGAAGAGGCCCTGGAGCTCTTTGTTCGTTACCATCCCTACATATTTGCCGTTATTTCCGATGTCCGTTTTCCCATGGGTGGGAAGCTGACCGACGGAGCCGGGTTTGAGCTGGTACGGATCTTCCGGAGGGAGATGAAGGATCTGGCTCTCCTCATGCTCAGTACCGAGGAGAAAAACAGTGCCCTGGCCCGGATGATTCCGGCCGGCTTTATCAGCAAGAGTTCCAGTAATCTTCGAGAGGAAATCCATAACTTTTTTCTCACCTACCTGGGGTTTGGCGATTTTGTCTTCCGTATGCCCGACGGGACCGAGCTGGGCCGGGCTTCCTCCCTGCGCCAGTTTGAACATATGCTCCGCACGGTACCTGAAGCCTCCCTGCGCTACCATGCGGCCCACAACCATTTCTCCAACTGGGTCATGGCCCGGGCCGAGATCGCTCTGGCTTCCAGGTTGCATAAACACCATTTTTCCGGGATCGAGAAAGGGGAAGATCTGCGCGAGGATCTGGTCTCCAAGGTCCATGCCTTGCGTAAACTGCGCCAGAAAGGAGTGGTGGCCCAGTTCTCCCGCAACGGTTTTGATCCCGATATCACCGATTTCGTCCGCATCGGTCACGGTTCCATGGGCGGCAAGGCCCGGGGAATCGCCTTTGTCGCCTCAGAGCTCCAGCAGGCCATTCACCAGAAATCGGCCCTGGCCGCCATGCCGGTGACCATTCCCCAGACCTGCGTGATAACCAATGACGGCTTTGACGATTTCGTTCGGATCAACCGCCTCTCACCACCCGACGAACCCGATGATTCGCTGGTGGCTGAGCAGTTTCTCCAGGCCAGGTTACCCGATTGGCTCGAGGAAGACCTGCGGGCCTGGCTTGCCCGGATTCACTATCCCCTGTCTGTCCGTTCATCAAGCATGCTTGAAGATGCGCAGTTTCGCCCCTATGCCGGGCTCTACAACACTTTCATGCTGATCAACGACAGTGAGGATTTCGAAGAGCGGCTGCGTCAGTTGGTGCGGGCGGTCAAGCTGGTCTACGCCTCCACCTGGTTTGAAGGACCGCGGGCCTTCTCCCGTTCCATCGGCCAGACCCGCAAGGATTCCATGGCCGTTATTATCCAGCAGGTGGCTGGTCGCCGTTATGGTGAGTACCACTACCCCGCCATTTCCGGCGTGGCTCAGTCCTTCAACTACTATCCGGTAGCGCCCATGCGTTCTGAGGACGGTATCGTCCACGTGGCGCTCGGGTTCGGCAAGACCGTTGTCGAAGGCGAACGGTGTCTGCGCTTTTCTCCAGCCTGGCCCGAACACCTGCCGCAGTTTTCCACGGTAGACGACATGCTGCAAAACAGTCAGGCCTGGTTCTACAGCCTGGACTGCTCCCGTAATGCTCTGTTTTCTCTGCGTAAAAACAACCTGGTTCGTCGCAGTGTCGATGAGGCTGCCGATGAGTATCCGGTCCGCATTCTTTCGTCCACATATTTTCCGGACGAACACCGTATCCGCGACGCCGACCTTCCGGGCCCCAAGGTCTTGACCTTTGCCTCCATCCTCAAGTACGGTCATTACCCGCTGCCGAAAATTCTCAGGGAACTGCTCGCTTTTGGCCGCGAGGGCATGGGTTGTGAGGTGGAAATTGAATTTGCCGTGGACCTGGACGAGGATCCGGCCAGAAGCGTGTTCTATTTCCTTCAGATCCGTCCCATAGTCACCACCGGCGAAAGCCGTCGGGTGCAGATATCCGGCCGGGAATGGAAAGAGGCCGTTCTTCGCTCCTCTCAAGCCCTGGGGCATGGTCTTTACACCGGGATTTCGGATATCGTCTACGTGATACCCGACAAATTCGATGCCGCCGCCACCAGGGAGATCGCATCTGAAGTCGGCCGTATCAACCGGGAACTGCACCGGGAGCAGCGCCCTTACCTGCTGATGGGGCCCGGGCGATGGGGCACAGCCGATCCCTGGCTGGGCATACCGGTTCTCTGGGGGGATATATCCGGGGTAGGGGCCATTGTCGAACTCCAGGGCTGCGGACTCCAGGCCGAACCGTCCCAGGGGTCTCATTTTTTTCAGAACATCACGTCCCTTGGTATTCCTTATCTGATGGTGGAGAGCAATGACTGCGCCAGGGGGAAGGGGGGAGAACGGGGAGGTATCGACTGGGGTTGGGTCCATCAACTTGAGACTGTCCGGGAAACCGGCCATGTACGCCACGTTCGTTCCGCCACGCCTTTTGAATTGAAAGTTGACGGGCGGAGCGCCAGAGCGGTGGCACTTGCTGCAAGCGATAATATGACTAAAGGAGAAAACAATGGATGAGGTGAAACCGCGGGTCTACCAGTGCGATGTCCATGAGCTTGAATTTCACCAGGCGGTACAGGAGGTGCTGGAAAGTGTTCGTCCCGTGCTGGAACGAAACCCGGAATATCGCAAACAGGCGGTGGTCGACCGGATCACCGAGCCGGAGCGGGTTATCATGTTCCGGGTCCCCTGGATGGATGATCAGGGGCAGGTCCATGTCAACCGGGGATTTAGAGTGGAGATGAACAGTGCCATCGGCCCTTACAAAGGCGGGCTCCGTTTTCATCCCTCCGTGACCTTGTCCATCATCAAGTTTCTTGCCTTTGAGCAGGTTTTTAAAAATTCGCTCACCACCCTCAACATGGGGGGCGGCAAAGGAGGGTCAGACTTTAATCCCAAGGGGCGTTCGGACGGTGAGGTCATGCGTTTTTGCCAGTCGTTCATGGCCGAGTTGTTCCGTCATATTGGCCCCAATACCGATATTCCGGCCGGTGATATCGGGGTCGGGGCCCGGGAGATTGGCTACCTTTTTGGAATGTATAAAAAACTTTCCAACGAGTTTACCGGGGTTTTGACCGGAAAGAGCCTGGCCTGGGGCGGCAGCCTGATCCGACCCGAGGCCACTGGCTACGGGGTGGTCTACTTTGCTGCGGAGATGCTCCAGGAACGGGGTCAGACCCTTGAGGGCAAGACCTGTCTGGTTTCAGGATCAGGCAATGTGGCCCAGTTTACCACGGAAAAGATCCTGGAGATGGGGGGCAGGGTGGTGACCATGTCCGATTCTTCGGGGTATATCTATGATGAAGAAGGGATCGATGCGGACAAGCTGGCCTTTGTCAAGCAGCTCAAAAACATCCGCCGGGGCCGGATTCGTGAATACGTGGAGAAATATTCCAGTGCTGTGTATACTGAACATGATCCCTCCCTTGATCATAATCCGCTCTGGAACCACAAGGCTGACTGCGCCATGCCCTGTGCAACGGAAAACGAACTGTGCGAGAAAGATGCCCGAAACCTGGTCAACAATGGGGTGACCCTGGTCAGCGAGGGGGCCAACATGCCGTCCACTCCCGGGGCCATCGACGTCTTTCTCGACAGCAACGTGATGTACGGTCCGGGCAAGGCGGCCAATGCCGGCGGTGTCGCGGTGTCCGGGCTGGAGATGGCCCAGAACTCCATGCGGCTGGGTTGGCCCAGGGAAGAGGTGGATAGCCGGCTGCGGCAGATCATGCACTCCATTCACCGGACCTGTCTCCATGCGTCCGAGGAATACGGCATGAAGGAGAACTACCTGGCCGGAGCCAATATCGCAGGCTTCACCAAGGTGGTCAATGCCATGTTGGACCAGGGATTGGTTTAGGCTGGCCCAGGCGATGGTGTTGCCCTTGAGCGGGATCATCGCCTGAAACATTTTCAACGCACATCACATTTTCTCTCCGGGCCGGTCAGGTGTTGCCCCGGGAGATGGAATACGAGGCATGACGGTTCGGGAAAACGCAGGCAGCCGCAACAGGGGAATCGGTGCTGAACTGGAGAGGTATTTTGTCGATATCTCCACACGCTGCCCGTACGGCCTTAAGTACCAGGCGGTCTATCATCAGGCCCTGTTCGGTCCCCTGGACGATGCAACCATGGGCCGTTTCCTGGAAAACGGTTTCCGGCGCAACGGTAACTGCATGTACTGCATGCGTTGTCCTGATTGCAAAAGCTGCGTGCCTATCCGTCTGGACCCTTTTCTGTTCCGGCCCAACCGGAACCAGAAGCGGGCGTGGAAAAAGAACAGGGATGTGACCGCAGGGGTGGCGCCGCTGACTATGAGCCCGGAAAACCTGGCCCTGCTGGACCGTTTTCTCCAGGTCCGTTTTCCCGATGGCAGCAGTGACGCGCAGAGTTATTATTCCGGCTTTTTCCTCACCTCGCTGACCCGTTGTTTCGAGATCCGCTACCGGATCGGAGACCGTCTCCTTGGGGTTGCTGTTGTCGACGCCTCGGATCAGTGGCTCAATGCAGTCTATTTCTATTTTGATCCCGAAGAAAGCCGGCGCAGTCCGGGCACCTTCAATATTCTCTACCTGATCGACTTCTGTCGCAGTCACCGAATCCCCATCCTCTATCTCGGCTATTGGATAGAACAGGTCCAGGCCATGCGCTACAAGGCTTCCTTCAAACCGTACCAGATTTTAAGAGACGGCATCTGGCAGGAGAACGATCCTCGTAAAGACTGATCGCGGAGCTGGAATTCCGGTTATCCGCAACAGCAGGAGGAGATCGGGATGTGTCACCTGATGCCAGGTTCTCCGTAACCCTTAAGGATGGCCTTAAGCAGCTGCTGCGGGGCCTTGTCCAGCCCGTCTTCGATATCGACTATCGGTTCCTCGGCCCGTTCCGCCCGGCGGATGGCGGCGGCATCGGGGAAAAAGGCCACCGGTTCCTCGCCAAGCCCCTGGCGCAGGAAGGTTTTATCTTCTTCGTCCCGTATCAGGTTGCCAATAAAGGAGATTCGTGGAATCTCGACGTCTTTGGCCAGCTTGCGGATTTTCAGGGCAGTGCGGATGCTGGAGCGGGAAGGGATAACGACGATGAGCAAATGGTCAGCTCCTGCCACCGTGCCCCGGCCCAGGTGCTCTATCCCGGCCTCCATGTCCAGGAGTACAGCCTGGTTGGCGGTCAGCAGCAGCTTCTTGAGCATCTTGCGCAGAACATGATTCTCCGGGCAGGCACAGCCTCCTTCGGCGGTCTGCACGGCGCCAAGCACCATGAGCTTGAATCCGTCCTGTTCGATCATGAAATCCTTGAGCAGGTCGTCCACCTGGGGATTGAGCTGGTAGAAAGGAGATCCCGGCGTCTTGCCAGCCCGTTCGGCCAGCAGTTTTGTCATGTCGGCAATGGGCCGGGCCCGCTCAATGTCCCTGATGCCGAGGGTTTCCGCCATATGCGGGCTCGGATCGGCATCGATGATCAGAACCTCCCGCCCTGTCCGGCGGAATTCCCGGGCCAGCAGGGCCATGATGGTCGTTTTTCCGACTCCTCCCTTACCGCTGATAGCTATCTTCATGCGTCACCTGAAACTGTTTGTTGCCTTTCGTGCAGGAGTGATTAAAATAGTCCCGCAAGGCGTGAATACTTCTGTAGCAAAAAACACAAAAAACACAATATGTGAATTCAAGGAGCTTGTTATCATGCAAACGAATACGCAGTACGGTACCAGCACAATAACTGTTGCGCAAGCGCGGCAGGAGGCCTCGACCATATTTTTGGCCAAGGTCTTCAACTGGATGGCCATTGGCCTTGGACTGACCGGCGTGGTGGCTTTTTTCACTGCCCAGACCGGGCTGGCCATGGCCATTATCGGCACCCCTCTGTTCATGATCCTGCTGATCGCGGAACTGGGCCTGGTCTTCTTTCTCTCCGCCCGGATCGACAAGATCCAGGCTGCGACAGCCACCGGACTCTTTCTGGGCTATTCGGTGCTCAACGGCCTGACCCTGTCCACCGTTTTCCTCGCCTACACCAAGGCCTCCATCGGCGGGACTTTTTTGATCACCGCCGGCATGTTCGGGGCCATGGCCGTTTATGGTATGGTCACCAAACGTGATCTGTCCGGCATGGGCTCGTTTCTGTTCATGGGGTTGATCGGTATCATCCTGGCGTCCATCGTCAATATTTTCCTGAACAGCTCCAGCCTCTACTGGACCATTTCAGTTATCGGGGTTCTGGTTTTTGTCGGTTTGACGGCCTGGGATGTTCAGAAGATAAAGATGATAGGCGAACAGGGCATTATGGATCAGGGCGAGTCTGCCATTCGCAAGGGGGCTATCATCGGTGCTCTGGCTTTGTATCTTGACTTCATCAATCTCTTTCTCATGCTGCTTCGGTTTTTTGGCAGCAGCAGGGACTGAGACTGGTTCCAGGCACGTATTCACCCTGACGGATCGGCGTGCTGACCTGGGGGTGGCAGTCAGCAATGGTATAAAAAAGGCCGGGAGTCCCGGCCTTTTTTATTTTCTCCTCACATCTGCGTCCGACTCACCGGCTTCTCTGGCTGCCGGTAATCTCCCCGGGTTCCTCCCATCCTCTTTTACTGGTACTGTTCCCTGAGCTCATAGAGCTTGTCTAGGTACGTCTCCTTGTACACCAGCTGGTTACTGGTTTCGATTTCCCGGATCAGCTGGGGGAGGACCTGCCGGATGTCGATGCCGTAACGGTTGGCATCTTCCCGGTTGGCCCAGTCGATGATCAGGGTGGAGTAGTAGTTCACCAGCAGTCGCAGCTGTGAGTCGCGTCGGAAGAGGTAGGAGCGTCCGCCGATGGTATTGAGGAAAAAACCGGCATATTCATAGAGTTTGTCCAGGGGCAGAACAAAGGAGAACCGGTTGTTTTTGCACTCAAGGGTTGCAAAGCGGTAGATGTCCGCTGCCACGTCTTCCACCCGGTCTCCTTCACGGTCAAAGATGGCCTTGAGAAGGAGAATGTTGTTCTTGCCGATGATTCGGAAGAAGTGGGCCATATTCTTGAGCATTGTGTAGAGGTCATCATATTCCCTGGACACCACCGGCGGGTTATCGAGCAGCTTGGCTGCCAGATCGCGGAAATAATCCTGGGAAGGTTTGCCAAGCTGGAATTCCCTGATGTACTCCTTTTTGTCCAGGCTGGTGAAAAAATCGCGCAGCCTCAGGGCAAGTTCGTTGCACTCCTGCTGCTCTCTGGTCAGAACAGGGCGTGGCGCCGGGAGCTCGTCGGCTGGAGGTGGCTGGTTCTGTATTTTTTCTTCCCTGGTCCGGGGTGGTTGTGGCTGGACCCCGGATTCAAGGTCAGGTACCGGAGGTTCCGGCGCTGTCAGAGGCTCCTGGAAAGGTGGCTCTGGTGTCTGTTGTACAGGAGGTGTTTCCAGAGGTTCTTCGAGTCGCGAAACCAGGGAGGCGGTTTTCTGATCTCTAATCAGGTACATGCCAAGAGCGACAGCAAGTCCGGCCAGGAAAAGGCAGCCAAGCCAGATTATCGGCCACCGGGTGGATTTTTTCCGGCGGGAGACCTTTTGTTTTCTTCGTTCGTTTTCGCTCATGGGGTGCCTGAAACGATGGGGGTCCTGAACGGAGGATCAGGAAAAGTGTACAAAATACCACTTTATTATGCCCTAATGTAGCAAATCCCGGCCAAGAAGGGAAAAGGAAAAAATCCCTTTGGCTGCTGCAGGTACAAACCGCTGTAAGCTGGCAAAGCTCGACAACCATATCACCTGGAGAGCGGGGAAATCGGTCCCGGGGTTTACGGAGAAATGATTTCTCTGGTTCATGATTGATTATATGTCTGTTTGACAGGGTTTATCTTAACGGGATTCTAACCTTTTTACCCTTGACGCTGCACCTGGAAAGGACTAAGATTCACCTGTTTTATGTTGTCATATAATGAATTCTCATTCAGAGAAGTGGCAGCATGTCTGGAGGTCTTTTAGACGTTTTGCGTACATACCAATTCATCGAACGAAGGAGGAATTTACCATGTCTGTCTATGTCGTAGGTCACAAAAACCCGGATACGGACTCAGTCACCGCTGCCATTGCCTATGCCGAGCTGATGAAGGCCAAGGGTGAGGATTTTATTCCCGTTGTTCAGGGCGACCTGAACCCCGAAACCGTGGTCGTGCTCGAACGTTTCGGCGTTTCCGTTCCCGAGACCATGACCGATGCCACCGGCAAGAAGATCGCTCTGGTTGATCACAGTGACCTGGCTCAGGCCCCGGACAATCTCGGCGATGGAGAGGTTGTTGCCATTGTTGATCATCATAAGATCGGTGATGTAACCACCAATAATCCGATTTTCTGCTGCGTCAAGCCCGTGGGCTGCACCGGCACTGTTCTGACCCAGCTCTACAACATCGAAGGGGTCGCCATTGATCCCAAGGTTGCCGGCCTGATGCTGGCCGCCATCCTGTCCGATACGGTGAACTTCAAGTCGCCCACCTGCACCGATGAAGACAAGCAGGCTGTGGAGGAGCTCAAAAAAATTGCCGGAGTCGAGGATACCGACGGCCTGTTCATGGATATGCTGAAAGCCAAGAGCGGTGTTGAGGGCGTTCCGGCCAAGGATCTGCTCAACCGTGATTACAAAGACTTTGACATGAATGGTAACAAGGTGGGTTGTGGTCAGCTTGAGCTTGCCACCCTGGACCAGGTAGCTGATATTCGCGATGACCTCCTCAATGCCATGAAAGAGCAGAAGGCAGCCGGCGGACATCATACCATCCTGCTGATGCTTACAGATGTCGTTAAGGAAGGGACTGATCTGATGGTTGTTTCCGACGATCCGGCCCTGATCGAAAAGGCATTCGGCACCAAGCTGGAAGGCGATTCCATGTGGATCGAAGGCATGATGAGCCGCAAGAAGCAGACCATCCCGAATCTGCAGAAGGCTTTTGGCTGCTAAGTAACAGGATAAGCAGTGGAATAAAAAGGGGGATGGCCCGGGCCATCCCCCTTTTTGTTTGTTCGGTCTACGGATTTTTTGTTGCCGGGCAGCGAATACGCATGACCTTGTCGGCAAAGATAAAAGTGTCGTCGTGGTCGCCTTGGTGACACTGCCGGCATGTGGCCTCCGTCGGCAGGTTGGGATTGAACTTGTCCGGTGCGTCGGCGTGGCCTCGTGATGGGCCGTGGCACGCTTCGCAGCCCACGGTTTTCAACTCGGTATCCATCCGGACAAGGATTTCCCTGGTCAGGTCAGGATTCAGGGCGTAAGAGGGCAGAGTAACGTGGCATTTCTGGCAGGATGGATTATGCTCCTGGTTCTTTTTTTGCAGGGTCTGCCAGGCAGTGGCATGTCCGGTCTGCTGCCAGAATGATGTCTGCAGCCGATGGCAGGTCCGACAGGTCTTCCAGCCGGAGAGGGAGCGCAGGGCCTGGGCCTGGGGTGAAAGGTTTTTTTTCTCTTTCAGGCGGCGTCGTTCGGAGCGGGCGATCTCCAGGTTCAACCGGTTGGCTTCCCGACGAGCTTGATCCACGATCTCCTGGATACCCGGATCAGGTGGAATTTCCGGCTTAAGGGCGATGAACCTGTTGGTGAAGCTGCATGGTTCCTGCCCCCCTTGAGTCATTTTTTGCTTCAGTTCCCGCAGTTTTTCCTCTGTTTTTCTGAGCTGTCCTGTCAGCTCCTGGTAGCGCCTGTTTGTCGTCAGGGTCTCGGCCGGATAGCGCTTTTTCATTCGCCCGATATACCAGGAGATCCGGTCTTGCTGGCGAGTGGTTTCGCGGATCTGCTCATTCAGGCTGCGGCCCCATTTTTTGCTGCTGTTCCAGTTGATTTCCAGCATGCCCAGATACTTGCCCCGGCTTCCGGTCCGGAGTATCAGGGTATTGTTTATTTTTTTCGGCCGCATGTTGGAGGTACCATGTCCGGCCTGGAGCAGGATATGGATGGTGTCGAAACTCCGGGCGATCTTTTCATTTTCCCCGGGCGGATAGCTGGAGAGCAATATGATCATGTCTGTCTCTTCTTCCAGGGTTTGTATCAGAGACGGCAGAATTTTGCGCCAGTCGGCAACCTTCCATGAACCTGACGGTTCGACTCTTGCCGGGGGAGGACCGCTGAGCCCTGCAACCCCGATCCGCAGTGTCCCGATTTCGGTGATCAGGAATGGGGTAAAGATCGGTTTCCCGTTCCCTGGTTCGACCAGGTTGGCCGACAGCCAGCGCAGTCCGGTTTCTTTTTCCAGGATGCGGAGAAAGTCTGTTCCGGCGGCCAGGTCATGTGGTGCTATGCCTGCAGCCCGGCATCCCATGAGTACTTCTGCCCTGGCAATGGCCCTGGCCGTGATTTTTTCCGGTTCCAGCAGCCTGCCTGGTATCAGAACCCGGTTGAAGAGCAGGGCGCCGCCTTCCAGGTACAGCGAGGGTCGGTTTTTCTGCCTGGTCAGAGCCTGCAGCTGAGAGCTTTTTCTGGACAGCCCGCCCAGTTGCTTGGACTTTCAGCCGCAGGGTTCGGTTTCGCCCCGGATGTCGTTGCTGTAAAAGAAAAGGAATTGCTCCCCGGTATCCTGCCGGGTATGGCCGGCCGCCGGGAGGAGGCTGGCCACAAGCAGGAAAAACAGCAGGAGCAGGAAAAGACGGTTATTTTTTCTTTGCATGGAGTTGTGCCCGTTGTTTGAGGATTTTGCGCCATTTCAGGAGGCGGTCCCGGATGACAGCCTCGTAGCCCCGGTTGCTGGGTTCATAGAACACCTTACCCTGCAGCCGGTCCGGCAGGTGTTGCTGATCCACCAGTCCGTCTGGCCGGTCATGGGCATACTGGTAGTCCCTGCCGTATCCGAGATCACGCATCAGTTTGGTTGGCGCGTTGCGAAGATGGATGGGAACAGGGAGGGATCCGGTTTTTCTGATCTCTTGTTTGAGCAGTTTCTCGGCTCGGTAGATGGCGTTGCTCTTGGGTGCTGTGGCCAGGTAAGCCACGGCTTGGAGCAGGGCAAGTTCCCCTTCCGGGGTGCCGAGCATGTGGTAGGCCTCCCGGCTGTTGAGTGCCACCTGTAGAGCCTGCGGGTCAGCGTTACCAATATCCTCCGAAGCAAAACGGATGAGACGCCTGGTTATGTAGAGAGGGTCCTCCCCGGATTCGAGCATCCGCGCTGTCCAATACATGGCCCCGTCAGGATCGGAGTCTCGCATGCTTTTGTGCAGAGCCGAAATCAGATTGTAGTGTTCCTCGCCCCCGGTATCATAACGCAGGGTGCGGTTCTGCAGGGCTTCCTGCACCAGTGCCAGAGAAAGGGTACCCGATTTTTGGGCGGCAGAGTTTTTTGGGTCGTCCCGGCGCACCAGGGTGGCTGCGGTCTCGAGACAGTTCAGGGCCCGGCGGCAGTCGCCGTCCGCGGCCCGGGCCAGCAGGTCCAGAGCTTTGTCCTCTATGGTGAGCTTGTGGCGTCCCAGACCCCGCGGGTCCTTGAGTGCCCGCTGAACAATAACTTTGATGTGCTGCGGTTCCAGGGGGTTGAGCACAAGGACCTGGCACCGGGAGAGAAGGGGGGCAATGACATGAAAAGAAGGGTTTTCGGTGGTTGCCCCGATGAGGACCAGGAGCCCGCTTTCCACATGGGGCAGAAAAGCATCCTGTTGGCTTTTGTTGAAGCGGTGGATTTCGTCGACAAAAAGAATGGTGCTCTGTTGTATTTCCCGGCGTTTTTTGGCCTCCTCGACAATTTTCCGGATTTCCTTGACCCCGGAGAGAACGGCGGAGAAAAAGACGAATTTTGCCGTGGCCCGCGAGGCGAGGATGGATGCCAGGGTTGTCTTGCCTGAACCGGGCGGGCCCCAGAGGAGCAGGGAGGGGACCACGCCCTGGTCGAAGAGCTGCTGGAGGAGGCGACCCGGACCAACCAGGTGTTCCTGGCCGACGAATTCCTCCAGGGTGCCGGGGCGCATGCGTTCTGCAAGCGGTATGTTTGTCAGGGTCGATTCCACCATGGCCATATTATGGGCGGGATTGGAATAGGCGTCAAGCAGGGAAATCTCCAGCCCATGTAGCTTGCCTTGCTTCCAGCGCGGTGTTAAGATGACATAATATACCATGTTTACGTGTTCACGAGTGTATTTATGCAATCAGATATTCTGCTGCTGACCGCAGGTGGCACCGATACCGGTCATTTCCTCGAATTCCTGGATGGATATGCGGTGACCCGGTGCCATGATGTCCGGAAGGCCGCGCTGCTCTGTGAGCAGAAAGAGATCTATCTGGCCCTTGTCGAGGCGGAACTTGATGCAACTTCAGGGATCGACTGGTTCGGATCGATCCGGGTCAGGCATCCGCATCTCAGCGGGTTGCTGATAGGCAACCCGGCGGACGCCGGATTGCTGCGCCGGGCTCTGGATGTCGGTTTTTCTGGGATCATTGAGACTCCGGTACACGGTGAGCAGCTGCGGGCCCAGGTCGAACGGGCCATGGCGCTGGTGCGCCTGCAGGAGGAAAACACCCGGCTGCGGACCCTGGTGCCCCTGTACAGCCTCGGGGAGCAGTTTCTTAGTTCGGCCAGTGAAGATGAGGTGCTGGATTCCCTGCTCAACGTGGTGGAGGAGCAGACCGGCGCTGTCCGAATCTCGGTGATGCTCTTTGACGAGGAAGAGTCCTGTCTGAAGATTGTCGCCTGCCGGGGCATGGACGAAGAACTGGCCCGCTCCATTCGTATCCGGTCGGGAGATCAGATCTCCGGATGGGTATATGCCCGGGACCGGCCAGTGCTGCTTAACCGGGAGGATCAGGAAGAGTCTGTTTTCGCTCCCCTCCTTAAGCGGCCGGATATCTCCACCGCTATTTCTTTTCCTCTCAAGGTGCGGGACCGGGTACTGGGCGTACTCAATATCAGTCGAACCGGGAGCGGTGCCCCTTACACCGAAGCCGATATCGAGATGCTGGCCGTTATCTGCAGTCAGGCTGCCATGGCCCTTGACAGTGTTCGGGCTTCCAGGATCATGGCCGAAAAGGTCAGGGTGCGCACCCTGTTTGAACAGTATGTGGCTCCGGAAGTGGCCGAACTTCTCATTGCCAGCGATTCCAACCTGCTTGATCTGGGCGAGATTCGTGACGTCACGGTGCTGTTCGCCGATATCAGGAATTTTACAGGCCTGGTACAGCACCTGGATCTGACCGAGTTGCGTACCTTTCTCAATGCTTTTTTCCAGATTTTCACCGATGCTATTTTTCAGTACCGGGGAACTGTTGACAAGTTCATGGGCGATGCGGTCCTGGCGATATTTGGCGCCCCGATCCTGCTGGAGAACGCATCCCTGAATGCGATACGGACCGCACTGGCCATCAAGCGTCGTTTTGGTGCGTTGCGGGCAAGATGGGCCTGCCGCTGCTCGGAGTTCGAAAATGTGGATCTGGGGATCGGCATCACCAGGGGTGAGATGTTTCTGGGCAACGTCGGCTCGTCCCGCCGCCTGGACTACACTGTTATCGGCAGTCAGGTAAACATAGCCCAGCGGCTGGCTGCCGAATCAACGGCCTGCCAGATCTATGTCACCGACAGCGTGCGTCGGGAAATCAAGCAGCAGGTGGCAGTGGAACAGG
The DNA here is from genome assembly GCF_054025815.1 of Desulfolithobacter sp. Classification (NCBI taxonomy): domain Bacteria; kingdom Pseudomonadati; phylum Thermodesulfobacteriota; class Desulfobulbia; order Desulfobulbales; family Desulfobulbaceae; genus Desulfolithobacter; species Desulfolithobacter sp. Next base: position 70,174 of record NZ_JBPMMS010000004.1, read on the forward strand.
CCGGATTTATCCGGTTGCGGGGAGTGGACGAGGAGATTGGTGTTTACGCGGTTAAGGGAGACCCTGTTGCTGCCCGCTGACAGGCCGGCAGTGGCTACAGCATTTCTTTACTCCTCCGGTACTGCCGCATGAGCCGCTGGAGCCGCTTCATCTGTTCTCCATCCGGGCTTGTCAGAAATTCGACTCCCATCTTGAAGGCCCGAATCTGGTCCTGATGGTAGATGTCGAGCCATACGGGCCGGGCAGGCAGGGCCAGGTTGACGATTTCGGGCGGGATATCGATATGAAGCAGCAGGAGGGAGGAATCATTTTCCCGGGTGGTGTGGAAGATGTGGTATGAGCCACACATAACCTGGGTCATAAGCAGACAGGCACCGTGGAGAGAAATGTCTATAATCCGGCTGGAAAACGGCCCGGCCAGGCGCTCGCCGCTGATACCGTCCTGTGCAGAGACAGAGATGGGAAGGTAGACCCTGTCCCTTTTTGATCGGCGCAGGTCTGTGTTCATAAAAGGATGAATCTCCGGGTTGTTCTGTTTGCCTGGTTACGCAAACCTTGAAAAGGTATCCAGAGATGGTACCATGGGTGGTTTGTGTGTTTTTCGTTGCGGCAACCGGATCTCCTCAGGAGCCGGATTGACGGCATATTTTCTTAAAGAGTACCACATTTTCCTGCGGTGTGGGAAGAGTAATGGGTTTACCGATGAATTTACAAAAACCGGAACTTTTCAGGCAGCAATGTTATGTCGGTGGAAAGTGGATTGATGCCGAGGGTGGCAGCGTCATCGATGTGCATAATCCCGCCACAGGTGAGTGTGTCGGCCAGGTTCCGGCTCTGGGCCGGAAAGAAACATCCCTGGCCATTGACCTGGCTGAGGAGGCCTGGCAATCATGGCGTCGACAGACCGCGAAAGAACGGGCGCACATACTTCGTCGCTGGTATGACCTGATCGTTGAGAGCCAGGATGACCTGGCGATCATAATGACCACGGAACAAGGCAAGCCGCTGGCCGAAGCAAAGGGCGAGGTTTTGTACGGTGCTTCCTATGTGGAGTGGTTCGCTGAAGAGGCCAAGCGAATCTACGGTGATACGATTCCCATGGCTCAGCGGGACAAGCGGATCATTGTTCTCAAAGAGCCTGTGGGTGTCTGTGCGGCTATCACGCCGTGGAATTTTCCTTCGGCCATGATCACCCGCAAGGTAGCGCCGGCTCTGGCGTCCGGTTGCACCGTGGTGGTCAAGCCTGCCGCCGAAACTCCCTTCTCCGCCCTTGCCCTGGCAAGGCTGGCCGAAGAGGCCGGCATCCCGGCGGGAGTGTTCAATGTCCTCACTGGTCCGGCCCGGGAGATCGGGGCCGAGTTGACGGAAAATTCCAAGGTCCGCAAACTGAGTTTCACCGGCTCCACCGAGGTGGGCAAGATGCTGATGCGGGCCTGTGCCTCCACGGTCAAGAAGATATCGCTTGAGCTTGGCGGTCATGCCCCGTTTTTGGTTTTTGACGACGCCAATCTTGATGCGGCCGTGGAAGGAGCCGTGTCCTCGAAATACCGCAACTCTGGTCAGACCTGTGTATGTGCCAACCGTCTGCTTGTTCAGCGCGGCGTTTATGAATCTTTTGCCGAAAAACTGGTCACCGCGGTCCAGGAGCAGCTCCGGGTGGGCAATGGCTTTGACGAGCAGGTCAACCAGGGGCCGCTTATTGATCTGAACGCGGTGATAAAAGTCGAGGAACAGATTCGCGACGCGGTGGACAAGGGCGCCAGGATTGCCTGCGGCGGCAAACGGATCCAGGGCAATGGTTTTTTCTTTGAGCCCACCATTCTCCTTGATGTGACGCCGGAAATGCTGATCGCCCGCGAGGAGACCTTTGGGCCGGTCGCGCCGCTGTTTGCCTTTGATACTGAAGAGGAAGCCGTGGCCATGGCCAACGATACCCCCTATGGCCTGGCGTCCTATTTCTACAGTCAGGACGTGAGCCGGGTCTGGCGCGTGGCCGAGGCCCTGGAGTATGGGATGGTGGGGATCAATACCGGCATCATGTCCAGCGAGGCGGCCCCCTTTGGCGGTATCAAGGAGTCAGGTATCGGCCGGGAAGGTTCAAGGTACGGAATCGATGAGTACCTGGAAATCAAGTATCTCTGCCTGGGAGGGCTTTAGAAAGACGAACGGCCGGTCGGCGGCAGCCTGCTACTCCAGGTCATCGGAATCCACGTGGGCATAGGCGCTGTGTTTGTGGATGGATTCGAAACTCTCCACCTCGACGGAAAACCAGTCGATACCGTCCAGTTTCATGGTTTCCTGGGAGACCATCCGGACCACATCCTCGACAAACATTGGGTTTTGGTAGGCCGCTTCGGTTACATATTTTTCATCCGGTCGTTTGAGCAGGGCGTAGAGCTCGCAGGAGCCGCATCGTTCCACCAGCTCGATCAATTCTTCCAACCAGATGAATTTTTTCGGGCGCACGGTCAGGGTTACCTCGGCCCGCTGGTTGTGGGCCCCGGCTTCGCTGATTTCCTTGGAGCAGGGGCAGAGCGTGGTCACAGGCACCCGGACCGTGAGCAGCAGCTCGTCCTCTCTTTTTTCACTGGTGCGGCCGGTGAAGGCGCAGTCATACTCCATGAGAGAACTTGTCGCGGTGACCGGCGCTTGCTTGGCGATGAAAAAGGGGAAATCCATGCGCATTTCCGCGGTCTGGGCCTGGAGCTGATCGCGTACTTCGCAAAGGAGCTGCGGAAAGATACTCGCGTGCATATCCTTGCGGTACCTGGCCAGGGCCGCGGTGAACACGCTGACACAGGATTGCCTGAACCGGTGCGGCATGGCCGCCTGGAGGCTGATGGCGGCCACGGTCTGCTGCCTGGCCCCATTTTTTTCCCGGATTCGGACAGGGCAGGTGAAGTCTTTTATGCCTACATTGTGAAGTTTCATAACTGGAGCCTGACTTACCGCATTTTTTCTTTTACGACAACCTGAATCCACAACCATCCCCTCTCTGCTTCTGCCTGTCCGTATGACAGTGGGCCTGATTTAAGACTGAACCCGTCCGGTATGTTTGATACCACGGAAAAAATATGGTACCTTGCTGTTTCTGGAACCTTACAGAGGATTATGTGTGAACAGGGAAGCAGATAAAGACAAGGTACGGATCGACAAGTGGCTCTGGGCCGCCCGTTTTTTCAAGACCAGGTCGCTGGCTGCAAAGGCTGTGAGCGGCGGCCATGTCCATCTCAACGGTCAGCGGGTCAAGCCGTCCCGCCTGGTGGCCATTGGTGACCGGATGGTGATCCGCCGGGGTGAGCTTGAATTCACGGTGGACATCCTTGGTTTAAGCGATCGCCGGGGACCGGCCAGTGTCGCCCGAACCCTGTACGAGGAAACACCGGAATCTCTCAAGCGCCGGGAACAGGAGCGCGAAGAGCGCCGACTCATCCGGGCGCCCGCTGCCAGGCCTGCCAAACGTCCCGACAAACGGGAAAGGCGGCGGATTCGGCAATTTCTACGAAAGGATTAGGAGAACAGGAGTTAGACAACCATGAAGAAGGTAGAACGCGCGCTGATCAGCCTGACAGACAAGTCAGGTATCGAGGACTTTGCCAGGGAACTGACCGAGCTGGGTGTGGAGATACTTTCCACAGGTGGCACAGCCAGAAAGATGCGGGACAGTGGCATTTCGGTGACAGATGTCTCGGAATTCACCGGTTTCCCCGAGATGCTGGACGGCCGGGTCAAAACCCTTCATCCCCTGGTGCATGGCGGAATTCTTTATCAGCGGGACAATCCGGAACACCAAAGTCAGTGCGCCGAGCATGGGATCAAACCCATTGATATCGTTGCCGTGAACCTCTACGCCTTTGAAAAGACCGTGGCCGATCCCGACTGCACCCTGGCCGATGCCATTGAAAATATCGACATCGGCGGTCCGACCCTGCTGCGCGCCTCGGCCAAGAACTTCCGGGATGTGACCGTGATCGTCGATCCCGCCGACTATGCCCAGGTACTCTCCGAGATCAGAACCACCGGCAACACCACCTTGAAGACCCGCTTCAAACTGGCGGTCAAGGTGTTCCAGATGACCTCCAGTTACGACACGGCCATCGCCCGCTGGCTGGAGCAGGTTGATGTTGAGACGAATCCCTATTTTTCAGGGGAGTAGCAGGCTTTCAAGATAGGAGATATTTACGAATATGCAGAAAATGGCAGTGCTGCTCTCCGGCAGCGGCAGGACCCTGGATAATTTCCATGAGAGGATTCAGGATGGGGCTCTGCGGGCCGAAATCCAGGTTGTTGTCTCCAATGTGGCCGATGCGCTTGGGCTGGAAAAGGCCAGGAAGTATGGTTATCCAGCCTTTCATGCACCGGACAACGAGGCGATCAACAAAATCCTGGTCCGCTATGACATCGACTTGATCGTTCTGGCCGGCTACCTGAAGCTCTATACCCCTCCGGACCATCTCAGGAAAAATGTGCTCAATATCCATCCCTCGCTCATTCCTTCATTCTGTGGCGACGGATTTTACGGTCACCATGTCCACGAGGCGGTCAAAGCCCGGGGATGCAAGGTCAGTGGCTGCACCGTTCATTTCGCCAACGAGGTCTACGACGAGGGACCCATCGTGGTCCAGAAATGCGTATCGCTTGATGACGACGACAGCCCGGACGATATTGCGGCCAAAGTGTTTGCCAGGGAATGCGAAGCATTTCCCGAGGCCATCAACCTGGTCGACGAAAAAGGAGTGGATTATTTTTGGAACAGGGTGCAGCGATGAACACCACACGTTCCATCATGATGGCCCGGGATATTGACCGGAGCCTGGACCGGATTTCCATGGAAATTCTGGAACGCAATCACGGTCTGGAGCAGTTGGCAATCATTGGAATCCACACCGGTGGTGTGTTTTTGGCCCGGAGAATCCATGAAAAGATCACTGCCATGGAAGAAGGGGAACTGCCGCTGGGGAGCCTTGATATCACCCTGTATCGGGATGACTGGAGTCTGATTTCGCAAAATCCCATTGTCCGCAAGACCGATATCGATTTTCTGGTGGACAATCGACGAGTTATCCTGGTGGACGATGTTATTTTCACCGGCCGGACCATCCGTGCGGCCATGGACGCGATCATGGACTATGGCCGGCCGGATACGATTCAGCTGGCCGTGCTGGTGGATCGCGGTGGACGGGAGCTGCCCATCCAGCCCGATTACGTGGGCATGGAGGTTCGGGTGGAACCTGGCGAGCGGGTGGATGTGCTGCTCAGAGAAAAAGCGGATCGTGACGAAGTGGTTGTTCACGGAGTGTGAGATATATTTGTGGCTGCCGGAAAGAAATCATCCTCCCAGCGTGAGTTTGAGCGTATTTGTCGTCGGGTAGAGGAGAAATCCGCCAGCTACGACAGGTACAACTTCAGCAGCCGTTATAATGACTTTCTCAAGGCCTTTTTCGACCTGGCCCAGGAATTCGATTCTCTGGATGACTTCTACAGGATCTGTGTCGCGGTTCCGCTGAAGATGACCGGTTTTGCCAATCGGCTGTACCTGATAAACGAGACCAGTTCCCGGTTGGAACTGGTCTGTGATTCCCGGCACGGTGTTCTCAAGCCGCCCGAACCGGCCCGGGAGCCGATCCATCTCTCATCCATCCCGTATGAAACCAGTGATTCATATCTGATCCCAATCTATGCCAAAATGCCTGTGGGACGTTCGGAAGAGGTCGTGGATGTCAATGGCGGCAATGGTCAGCGCCAGACATCGCTCTGGGGCGATTCAGGCGGGGCCGGCGGCTGGAGCCGGATTCTTGGCATGTATGAGGTGAAGCCACTGGCACGCATGGACGAGTCAGACCGGTTCTTTTTTCAGAAATATACCAACAGGATCGGGTTCAACCTTCATAACCGGCTGATCGCCTTGCAGAATATCGATCATCTCAAGTTTATCAACACCCTGGTTATGGATATCGAGCACAATGTCATTGTGCCCAATATGTATTTCCGTCACCTGTTCAATCAGCTGCGCAAGAGGATCGATGAACTGGACGATCTCAGGGATGAGGGCCGTCGGCTGGCCTGTGATGGGACCGGCAACAAGGCGGTGGACGAGGAGGCATGTGAGCGGTGGCTTGCGCACTGTGACCGGGTGAAACGAGATTTTTTTTCCTGCCAGCAGGAACTGGTGAAGCATCATGCCAACATCAGCCTGTTCCTTGAAAGCCTGTTTCGTCGCGAGCATTTTGAACGTGGACACCTGGTGCTGCGGCCCCGGCGCTGTTTTGTGGAAAAGGAGATCATTTATCCGCAGCTGGAGCATTATGCCTCCCGGTTGAAGGCGGCCAGAGTGACGGTGGAAAAACCGCGCAACATGCTTGAGGAAGAATTTCAGGTCCTGGTGGATGTGGGGCTCCTGGCCCAGGTCTATGCCAATCTTTTTTCCAACGCGGCGAAGTATACCCGGGAGGTGGTGAACCACCAGGGACAGCCGAGGAAGGCCATGGCCTATGGCCGGGAACTGGTCGATGATTTTCCTGAACCGGGCAAGAAGGGTATTAAATTCAATGTTTTTACCACAGGGCCCCACCTGCCCGAGGACGAACAGAAGAGACTGTTCCAGGATGGCATGCGCGGCCGCGACAGCAAGGGTATTCCCGGTACCGGCCACGGACTTTCCTTTATCCGTCATGTCATTGAGCTGCATGGCGGTGCCGTGGGTTATGAACCCACTCCCGAGGGAAACAATTTTTATTTTATCCTGCCTGTCCCATCCACTGTCCCGCCAACGGACCTTGTTGACGCTGTCCGTTGATTTTCCAACCATAATCAGTGAGTCAAACACCATTGAAAAAAATAGAGCTGCTGGCTCCGGCCGGCAGTATTGCAAGTTTTGAGGCTGCCCTGGAAGAGGGCGCTGATGCTGTTTATGTTGGCGCACCAGGCTTGAACGCCCGGGCCCTGGCAAAGGATTTCTCCTTTGCAGAACTCCGCGGTATGATCCAGGCCGCCCATGACCGCGGACGCAATGTTCATATTGCTATGAACAGCCTGGTTCGAGAGGATGAATTGCTGAGAGCTGTCGAGGCCCTGTCACTTTTTTCCCAGTTGCGGCCGGATGCGCTTATTGTCCAGGATCTCGGGCTTGCCTGGCTTGCTCAGCGGTTTTTTCCTCATATTCCACTGCATGCCTCGACTCTCATGTCGGTACATAACTCCATGACCGCAGGCTACCTGCGTGATCTCGGTTTTTCCCGGGTGGTTCTGGCCCGGGAGCTTACCCTGGACGAGATCAGGCGGATCGGGGAGGAGAGCGGAGCAGAGCTTGAAATCTTTATCCACGGGGCCATGTGTTTTTCTTTTTCCGGGCTCTGTCTTTTTTCCAGCCTCCATGGCGGAAAATCCAGTTTGCGCGGCCAGTGCGTCCAGCCTTGCCGTCGGCGCTACGGCTGGCAGGAGGGGCGTAGGAAGAAAAAAGGGGGCGGTTATCTCTTTTCCATGAACGATCTCTGTGGTATCGATCTGCTGCCGCAGATGTGCCGGGCCGGCGTGGCCAGCCTGAAAATCGAGGGGCGGATGAAATCGGCCGAATACGTGCGCAAGACCGTGCGGGCCTATCGCCTGGTCATCGACAGTCTGGATCAGGCCGAGTCTGAGCGCCGGCGGGTGCTCAAAGAGGCCCATGGACTGCTCGACGAAGCCATGGGCCGGCGTCGCTCTCCCGGATTTTTTCTTGCCGCCAAACCGAAGCAGGCTGTCACCCCGGCCCTGTCAGGCAATACCGGCAAACTGGTCGCCAGGGTTCAGCGGCTGGAGGCGCTGCGCCACGGTCGTCAGGGCACCATTCTGACGGCCCGGCTCCTGGAGCCGGTTCGGGTCGGTGAACGACTGCGATTGCACCATGAACAGTCCGGGGAACGAAAGAGTTTCACGGTCCGGACTATGCGTCTGGGCCGGAAAACCGTGCGACGGGCCGGCTCGGGCCAGCTGGTTCGTTTTGTTCTCGACCAGGATCTGGGAATGCAGAGCGACAGCGGTTTTCGGGCCAGCCTCTTCCGGGTGGATGTGGAACGACGCTTGCAAACCTCCAGGTCTGCGGACAGGTACCGGGTGGCCGGAGGTGCTGGGCCCAGACCGGACAGAGCACTGGTGGAGAAAATAGTGGAAGTGCTTGAGTGGGCTGAGGAGAAAAACAAAAAACCTGCTCAGGGAAGCCGCAACCGGGTGCACTGGGAAAAGCGGCGAAAAAAGAATATGAGAAAAGGTCAGGTCTGGTGGGTCCGGGTGGCCCATCTGCGGGATGCGGGACAGAGGTTCCCGGTCCGGCCGGTGCGGATCCTGGTGCCAATGACCAGGGAAAATATTGACTTTCTGAATAAAACTACCCGGTTGCGTAAGCCACAGAGTCGGATTGTCTGGGAGTTGCCGCCCCTCATCATGGAAGATGCACTGGGGTGGTTTGGGGATAGTATCCAGCATCTGCTGCGGGAGGGGTTTACCCGTTTTCAGCTTGGTCACGTGGCCCAGTTGGGCCTGTTTCCGGAGGAGATCCGCGGGCAGCTCAAATTTTCGGGTTCCTACACGCTGAACATTCTCAACTCGGCTGCTCTCCAGGCCCTGGTCGAGCTGGGATTGCGGAATATTCTGTTTTCCCTGGAAACCGATCATGCCAACATGGCTGCAGCCCTGGTCCATTTTCGTCGGACCCTGGCAGCGAGGAAGCTTGGGCCCGGAAGCGTCCGTATAGGTATGGAGGTGTATGGCCGCCCTCCGCTTTTCACCGCCCGGCTGGATGGTGATCATTTCCGCTATGGCCAGCAATGCCTAAGTCCCATGGACGAGCGGTTCCGGGTTGAACAGCAGGACGGCCTCACCGTGACCCGTTCGGTTTGGCCCTTTTCCCTGCTGCCCTGGCTGGGCGAGCTGCGGGAAGCCGGGGTGGACTACCTCCTGGCCGACTTGTCCGGCGGCGCCATCAGCCGGGAAATAACCGGTTTTGCCACCCTCCTGCGGGGCAATGGACGAATGGAGCCGACCCTGAGCGGCAATTTTGCCGGCCATTTACTGTAGGGGCACGCACCCCTGTGCTTCCCCCTGCACGGGGTTTAACCAGAGCAGACAACACACGTTCAACAGATGACAAATAAAGAAATTCTCAGACGTCTCTACGACGTTATCAAGCCCTATAAAAACAAGCTTTTTGTCGCCATGATCGCCATGATCATGGTGGCGGTCTTCACCGGCTCCCAGGCCTACCTTGTGCGCGACCTGCTGGACAAGATTTTCATTGAGCGCAATCAGGTCTACCTGGACCTGCTCCCCTTTGCCGTGGTCGCGATTTTTTTCCTTAAAGGAGGGTTTTACTACCTCTACAATTTTCTCCTGGAGCAGGTGGGGCAGTCCATAATCCGCGATCTGCGGATTAGAATTTTTGATCACGTCCACACCCAACCCCTCTCTTTTTTCCAGTCCATGCCCACCGGTACCCTCATTTCCCGGGTCATCTCGGACGTTAATCTTATGCAGGGTGCGGTGTCCAACGCCATGGTCAGCATCCTGCGGGATTTTTTTCAGGTGATAATCCTGCTCGGGGTTATCTTTTACATGAATTGGAAACTTGCACTTTTTTCTCTGCTGATCCTGCCGCTGGCCTTTTCCTCGGTGGTCTTCTTTGGCCGTCTTTTTCGTCGGCTGTCCATCCGCTCCCAGGAAGAGACCGCCCGGATGTCCAATATCCTCCACGAGACCATCACCGGTAACCGGATTGTCAAGGCCTTCGGCATGGAAGAGTACGAGGGCAAGCGGTTTCGCGACCAGGTGTACCGTCTGTTCAATGTCATTATCCAGGACGCCAAGCTGCGCAGCCTGCAGCACCCGCTCATGGAGTTTATCGGCGGGATCGCCATTGCGCTCATCATCTGGTTTGGCGGCAGCGAGGTGATCAGCGGCAATGCCACCCCCGGTGCGTTTTTCTCCTTTCTCACCGCCCTGATTATGGCGTACGATCCGGTCAAAGGTGTGAGCAAGATCAATTCTACCATCCAGCAGGGCATGGCGGCCGCCTCCCGGGTCTTTTCTCTTCTGGATGTCAGGCCGGAAATCGCCGACAAAAAGGGAGCAATGGTGCTGCCGGAGTTCCGCAGGGCCATTACCTTTGATCACGTCTGCTTTGAATATGACCCGGAAAACAAGGTTCTCCACGACATCGACCTGGAGATAAAAAAAGGCGAGGTGCTGGCCATTGTCGGCCCAAGCGGCAGCGGCAAGACCACGCTTACCAACCTGATTCCCCGCTTCTTCGAGGTTACGGAGGGAAGAATTCTCATCGACGGGCTTGATATCCGTGATGTGACCATCCAGTCGCTTAGAAACCAGATATCCATGGTCACCCAGCAGACTATCCTGTTTAACGATACCATTCGCAACAATATTGCCTATGGGGATCTGAACCGAAGCGATGAGGAGATCCGGGAGGCCGCAAGAGCAGCTCATGCCCTGGAATTTATAGAAAATTTTCCCGATGGGTTTGATACCGTGATCGGCGAAAGCGGCATGCGGCTCTCCGGCGGCGAGCGTCAGCGCATCTCCATTGCCCGCGCCATTTTGAAGAATGCCCCCATCCTCATCCTGGACGAGGCCACATCGGCCCTGGACACGGAATCGGAGCGCGATGTTCAGCGGGCCCTGGAAAACCTGATGAAGAACCGGACCACGGTGGTCATTGCCCATCGCCTCTCGACCATTGTCAATGCCAATCGCATCGTTGTCATCAAGGACGGTCGGATCGTCGAGGAGGGGACCCATGAAGACCTGCTGGAGCTTCGGGGTGAGTATGAGCTGCTCCACCGGATGCAATACTCTTAAGCAGATTCAGGCCTGAACAGGACGGGATAGAAAAAAAGACCGTTTACGATGAGATACCGATTATGAGTGACCGGAAATCGATGAACAGCGTCAATATTATCTGCATGAAGTGGGGAACCAAGTATGGCCCTGAATACGTCAATATCCTCCATCACATGGTGCAGCGAAATATCACCCTGCCGTATCGCTTCATTTGTTTCACCGATGATTCGGGTGGGATCGAGGAGGGTATCGATGTTTTTCCCTTGCCCGACTTCAAGGAACCGGAACCAAAGTATCTGAAAACCTGCCTGGCCTGGCGCAAGATCGCCGTGTTTGACCGGGACCTATATGATATTCGGGGAAAAATCCTGTTTCTTGATCTGGATGTGGTCATTGTCGACAATATAGACTGTTTTTTCAGTTATTCGGACAAACTTGCCATCATCGAAAACTGGTCCCAGCCCGGCAGACTGATCGGGCAGGCTTCGGTTTTCTGTTTTGATCAGGGAAAATATCATCACCTGCTGGAAAAATACCGGACAGCGCAGCACGAGGTCCTGGAAAACAATGTGACCGAGCAGTTCTATATCACTAGAGAGCTGGGCAGGGGTAATTTCGATTATTTCCCCGATCCCTGGTGCCGCAGCTTCAAAATGCACTGCATGCCCGGAGGGATCCTGAACAGTTTCGTGACTCCGACGAATATACCGGAGGGCGCGAAGATAATCGTCTTCCATGGCAGTCCGAACCCACCGGATGCCATCCAGGGAGTATGGGGCCAGCAGTACGTGCCCTGGTACAAGAAATTTTATAAAACCGTAAAACCAACCAGGTGGATAGCTGAATACTGGAAATGACTTATCGGACGCATGTTCACTGGAGCACGGCGTCGGCAGGACATCTTCCAGATCTGGGACAGGACATGGAAAAACCAATAATAGATAGTAGCCGCAGTACGTCCCTTTCCGATCGTGTCGATCTCCTTTGCGTTTCTCTTGGTGCTTTTCTGCCCGTGGCCATATTCCTGGGTTCGGCTGTGTTCGAGCCGGTGGTGGCCCTGGTTGGTCTGCTCTGGCTTGGCCGGTTGCTTGCAGAACGTAAACGACCACTGTTTCCTGTTACCGGGCGATCGCTCATGGTTCCCTGGTTCGCCTGGTACGTGGTGATCGTTGCCAGTCTTTTCTGGAATGGTCCCGGCGGCAAGGGATGGGCACATGATATCGCAATGATACGTTTTCCGCTCTTTGCCCTGGCCATGCTCGATGTTTCCGGGCGAAGAGAGATTGCCCGGCCCCTGATATATGGAATTGGAGCCTGTGTCCTCGTTGCTCTGTTAAACGTGGTCATGGCTCGGTACCTCGGCCACGATCTGCTGGGCAACGGCTGGACCCGATATGCGGGCAAGCTCAAGGAAGGCTACAGGGCGGCGGCACTTCTGCAGTATATTGTCCCGTTTTTTTTCTGCTGGTCCCTGCTCGATCGGACTCTGTCCTGGAAAAACAGGCTTTTGCTCCTGCTGTTAGTGTCTGCCGGGTGCTGGATGTTGTGGGAAGTGGGAATGAGAACCGCACTTGGCGCCACTCTGGGAGCACTCTATGCCGCAATGCTTTATGCGTTTCGTCGTCGCACTCCGGTATTGACCATGCTGCTGGCCCTGGGTGGGCTGGGGTTTGTCTTCCTGCTTCAGTTTTTACTGGGAAATGACCCGCAACTGGGACAAAAGCTCAGTTCCCTCTACCACCGGTTTGATATATGGAAAGTATGTATCCAGGTATGGCACCGCTATCCTTTTCTGGGAAGCGGGATATCCGGATTCCAGGAAACATACACCGAAGTGGCAGCTGCCAGCGGGGTTCTGGCCGACCACAGGTTTCTGGGCCGTCTTGTCGCCAACGAGGCCACTCATGCACACAACCTGATACTGATGCTTCTGGCCGCCACCGGCCTGGCTGGTTTTTTAGCTTTTTGGTGGCTCTTCAGTAGTTGTGTACGTCATATTGATGATCATCGCAACGGTTGGCAGTCCGGACTCCTGACCTGGCCGGTGGTACTCCTCATTTCCGGACTGACCGGATTCAATATTTTTGGTTCTTCTTATCAGGCGGTGCTGGCCCTGTTTATTGTTCTCATCGGTATCCCTGTCAGGAGATCGGAGATGATATGAAGACCGTACTTGTCTGGGGCAGGGCAGACCAGGACTATTCCCGCAACCGGATTGTTGTCCGGCTTTTCAGCGGGCTTGGCTGGCAGGTCCGTTTTTTCCGGCCATTTTCCAGCCAGCTCGGCCTCCTGCATTCCCTGTGGACCAGGCCCCAACGTCCGGATTTGATATGGGTACCCTGTTTCCGACATGACGATATCGGTTCCGCCTCGTTCTGGTCCCGAAAATGGCAGGTTCCCCTGATTGTTGATCCCTTCATCTCCTCTTTTGCCAAGGTGGTCCTGGAGCGGCGAAAATATCCGACTGGTTCCAGAGCAGCGGAAAAATTGCGCAAACGGGAGTCAGCCCTCCTCAATCGGGCGGATCTTGTCTTTGCCGATACTCACTGTCATGCTGATTTTTTTGTCCAGCATCTGGATGTGCAGACAGAGAAGACTGCAGTGCTGCCCGTGGGTGCGGACGAGGAGTTGTTTTCTCCCCTGGGATGGCCCGAAGACCAGGAAAAAATCGATATCCTGTTTTATGGCAGTTTTCTGCGTCTTCATGGTATCGAAACCATAATTCGGGCCGCGGCCCTGTGTCGGGATCTTCCTGCCCGGTGGACCATTCTTGGCGATGGCGACCTGCGGTCCGGCTTGCTCCAGCAGGCGGCCGGGCTTTCTAATGTCGCTTTCGAACCATGGATACCTTATGCAGAGCTCCCGAAACGGATGGCCAGAGCGCATATTCTGCTGGGAATTTTCGGAGATACCCCCCAGGCCGCGCGGGTGATTCCCAACAAGGTATTTCAGGCCATGGCCAGCGCCAGGCCGGTTATCACCAGGACGTCGGCGGCTTATGAAGGGACCATTGGTGACACGGAAGAGATCGGATGGGTGGAGGCTGATGATCACCAGGGATTGGCGGCAACGGTTTGCAACTTGCTTCAGGATCCGCATCGGTTGCCAGAAATAGGACATAGAACCAGGTGCCTTTATGAAAAATATTTCAGTCAGGAACGGTTGCAATCTATCCTGGCCCGAAGCCTCGACCGGGTCCTGCTCCGGGACTGAACCTGCCTGGTGTTTAACGGCCATACCATGAGACAAGAAACAAAGAACAAACCCCTGCGAATCACTGCCTTTGTCGATGGCCGCCCGGGCCACGAAAAACAGACCCGGGGTATTGTCAACGCCCTGGCCCGGTCCACCGAGGTGGCGGTGGAATATGTACCTGTGGACCGTCGAGGGGTTGGCCGCGAAATTGGCAACTGGCTGCGGTTGCTGCACGTTCCCCTGCCTGATCCGTATCGATCTGCCGGCACGGGATGTGATCTGATCATCGGCACAGGTTCGGCCACCCATATTCCCATGGTTCTTCTCAAGCGAAGGTCCGGGGCCCGGGCCGTGACCTGTATGGCGCCGGATCTTGTGTTGCGCCGGGCCATGGATCTTTGTTTTGTTCCCCGTCATGACGGTCTGACCGGAAAAGGAAATATTTTCCTGACTACAGGTCCACCCGGCACTGCCATTGCCACTCATCGCCACGATTCCCGTCGTGGATTGATCCTTATTGGCGGAGTGGATGAGAAGAGTCATTACTGGGACAGTTTCGATATCATCCAGATGGTGGAAACCATTATCCAGAGATACCGTTCTTATTCCTGGACCATATCCTCATCTCCGCGAACCGACCCTCAGACCGTGGATTTTCTGGCCCGGATTGCCGAGAATCATGACAACGTGTTTTTTTACCGGGTCGAGGATACAGCGCCCGGCTGGGTCGAGGAGGCGTATCAGCAGCACGGGACCGTGTGGGTCACGGCCGATTCCATGTCCATGGTCCATGAGGCTCTTTCTGCCGGATGCCGGGTGGGTATCCTGCCGGTGCGCTGGAAGAAAAGGCAGTCAAAGTTCGGAAAGTCCATCGACTATCTGGTTGGCGAGCGGTTGGTGGTGACCTATGAGGATATGCTCGCGGAAAAGGAATCGGCTGTGCGGACCGTTCATCTTGACGAAGCATCGCGATGTGCAAGGGAGATTTTGCGCCGATGGTGGCCAGACCGCTTACCATAGTACAGATGCTGCCTGAACTTAAAGGAGGCGGCGTGGAAAGGGGAACTTTGGAACTTGGCCGGTTTCTGGTCCGGGCCGGACATAAATCCCTGGTCATCTCCCAGGGAGGCAGACTGGTGGGACTCCTCAAGCGCCAGGGGAGCATTCATCTGCGATATCCTTTTGTGGGCGAGAAAAGTCCCAGGGCACTGTTGTCTATCCTGCGGTTGCGCAGGGATATTCTTCGGCACCGTGTAGATATTCTTCATCTCCGTTCCCGGATTCCGGCCTGGGTCGGGTATCTGGCCTGGAAATCTTTGCCGGCAAAGAAACGGCCGGTCCTGGTGACGACTTTCCATGGTTTTTATTCGGTCAACAGGTACAGTGCGGTGATGACCCGGGGAGAAAAGGTGATCGCTGTTTCCCGTACTATCGGCGAGCATATACGGTCAGCGTACAATATAGACCGGGAAAAAATCGTCGTCATTTATCGCGGGGTGGATATCGGCGAGTTTGACCCCCGAAAGGTGGAAGAAAATCGGGTTGCCGAGTTGCGCTCTGCCTGGGATATCAGACCGGACGCTGGTCCGGTCATCCTGCTGCCGGCCCGGATGACCCGGCTCAAGGGCCACGATGTGTTTTTCAGTGCTCTGGCCATGCTCCGGGACCAGGACTGGCAGGCGGTGTGTGTGGGACAGATCGATGAAAATTCTTATTATGTCAATGAGTTGCGAAGGGGTTTGGTCGAGGCGGGGCTTGCAGAACGTGTAAGGATGGTGGATCATTGTCAGGATATGGCCGCGGCCATGACGCTGGCTGATATCGTGGTCTCTGCTTCCCGTGAGCCGGAGTCCTTTGGCAGGACTGTGGTGGAGGCCCAGGCCATGGAACGGCCGGTGATCGCCACTGCCCACGGCGGCAGCATGGAAACAGTTGAGCCGGGAGAAACAGGCCTGCTGGCCCGGCCCGGGGACGCCACTTCCCTCGCCAGGAGTCTACATGCCCTGCTTGCTGACCGCACCCTCAGACAGCTGCTGGGCCGGGCCGGACGGGAGCAGGTCCTGAAAAATTTTACAGTGGAACGGATGTGCAGCCAGACCCTTGCCCTGTACGATTCCCTGCTGGAGCAAAAGGCCTGCTGATCCTTTTCAGCTACCTGTTGATAAAGCCACTGCTTCGCGGTGTCCAACGGCTTCTCTGCTGAGCCCGGCCGCATTGTTCACTGTCCTTGTGGTGCATGTCCTGTTCAGGCTCTGCGAATGACCTTTGGGCGCTGACGGTCTCCACCTGCGAGTTTGACCACGATTCGGTCGGTTTTCTGCAGTCGACTGACAATGGTTTTGAAGAGATGGCGGGCCACCTCGGGATATTTTTCGATAAGCTCCTGCAGTTTTTCGCCGGGATAACGCTTGATGACGCAGCGGCCCGCCGCGACAATGGTGGCAAAGCGGGGTTCGCCCGAGATGGCGGACATCTCGCCAAAGTATTCTCCCGGCTCGGTGATCTCGGCAATCTTCTTGCCTCCACGCAGTACCGCCACCTTGCCCCGGACAAGCTTGAAAAAATCCTTGTCCCGGTTGCCCTCCTGGATGATCACATCCCCATCTTCGTACTCTTCCACGTCCGGATTGACCAGGTAAGCCGGCAGGCTCTCTTCGTGGACCACGGTCCGCCGCAGGACTTCGTGGAGACTGGTTACTCCCTCCCGTACCTTTTGCAGGCCGGCCTCGCGCAGAGGTACCATGCCCTCCTGGATGGCGATTTTGCGCAGCTGCTCTTCCGGCACCTCGGCATTGATGGCCTTGGCCACCTCGTCGGTCACCTCCATAAGCTCGAACAGGCCTACCCGGCCCTTGTATCCCAGGCCGTTGCATTCCGGGCAACCCTTGGGGCCGTACAGGACCAGGTCTTCCAGCTCTTCTTCCCGGAATCCGGCACTGAGCAGTTCCTGCCGGTCGTGTTCCTCCCTGACTTTACAGTTGCTGCACAGCCGTCTGGCGAGCCTCTGGGAAAGGATCATGGTTAGCGACGAGGCCAGCAGGTAGGGCGGAATGCCGATGTCCACCATCCGGCCGACCGTGGCCGGTGAATCGTTGGTATGGAGAGTAGAAAACACCAGGTGACCGGTCATGGCGGCTTTCATGGCGATTTCAGCGGTCTCTATATCCCGGATTTCACCAACCATAATAATGTCGGGATCCTGGCGCAGAAAGGCTTTGAGGGCGGCGGCAAAGGTCATGCCCACCTCGGTGTTGACGTTGACCTGGTTGATGCCCTTGAAGTTGAACTCCACCGGATCCTCGGCGGTCAGGATTTTGATATCTTCCCGGTTCAGAGAGTTGAGGGCCGAATAGAGGGTAACTGTCTTGCCGGAACCGGTCGGCCCGGTGACCAGCAGCAACCCCTGGGGCCGATTCAGACAGCGTTTGAGGGCGTCAAAGGTTTTCTGTTCGAATCCGAGCTGGGTCAGGTCCACGTTGAGAGAACTTTTGTCCAGGATACGCAGGACAATCCCTTCACCATGGAGCAGGGGCAGGGTGGAAACCCGGAAATCCACCGCCTTGTTGCGGCCCATTCGCATTCTGATCCGGCCGTCCTGCGGCACCCTCCGTTCGGTGATATTGAGATCGGCGAGAATCTTGATTCGGGCTATGAGGGCATTCTTGATGGTGAGGGGCAGGTTCATGGACTTGAACAGGGAACCGTCCTTGCGGTAGCGGACATGCATGGACTTTTCGAACGGCTCGATGTGAATGTCGCTGACCCCTTCCTTGACCGCCCGGATCAGGATACCGTTGACCAGCTTGATGATCGGAGCGTCCGAGGCGGAGAACTGGTCAAATTCAGATTCGTCTTCCGGGTCACTTTCTATTTCGAAATCTTCCGCCGCATCGGCAACCAGGGCACCGAAGTCGTCGATTTCTGTAACCTGCTCTTCCTCTTCCTGCTCCTCTTCCTGCAAGCCAACAAGTTCCTGGTACTCTTCGTCGCTGATTTTGTAATACTTGCGATAGGCTTC
Source organism: Desulfolithobacter sp. (assembly GCF_054025815.1). Taxonomy (NCBI): domain Bacteria; kingdom Pseudomonadati; phylum Thermodesulfobacteriota; class Desulfobulbia; order Desulfobulbales; family Desulfobulbaceae; genus Desulfolithobacter; species Desulfolithobacter sp. Next base: position 88,214 of record NZ_JBPMMS010000004.1, read on the forward strand.
GATAATATCCCGTTCTGTGGAAACACAGACGTTCAGTCCCATCTGCACAGCGTCCTGGAGTGCTTCCACCGCCGATGTATCGGTGGGCTCAGCCATGGTGACCTGCAGAGTATTGCCGGCCATGCGCAGCGGAAAGGCCATGAAGCGGCGTGCTGTTTCGTAGGGTACGAGATCGATAACTTCCGGAGAGGGCGGTTCGCGGGATATGTCCACCGCCGGATAGTTGTGCAGGCGGCTGAGAAAACTGACAACCGTGTCCTCCTCGATATAGCCGTGTTCAATGAGGATACGGCTCAGGAGTTTGCCGGTTTTTTTCTGCTGGGCCTTGGCCTGTTCGAACTGGGTGGCGGTGATGTAGCCCGCCTTGCTGAGAAGCTCGCCTATTTTCAGCTTTCCGGCGCCTGACTGGTCTTTGACCGTTCGCTTAAGGGAGCTCTTTTTTGTTGGATTGGTTTTTTCCGGCGCCATGAGCGGACCTGATCGAAAGGATAAATTTTGTTTCAGGTATTTATTTCTTGTTCCGACTCCTTTCGATGGTACTACAAAAACAGGAACGGGTCAAAAGAGACACGCTCTTCTGACCCGTTTTTTTACAAACAGAAATAGAAATTTTACTTGCCGTATAAGGCGATCCGCTTAGAACAACCCTTTGACCTTGCCGGTATCCACATCCACATCGATGCGGCGATAGGCCGGGTCTGATGCTGTGCCCGGCATCAGGCTGATGGCGCCGGCCACCGGGACCACAAAGCCCGCACCCTTGTAGGTGAGGATGTCGCGGATCGGCAGGGTCCATCCTTTGGGCACACCCTTGAGGTTCGGATCGTGGGACAGGGAGAGGTGGGTCTTGACCATGCAGGTCCCCATCTCCTTCATATCCGGATCGGCCTCGATGCGTTTGAGCTTGGCAGCAGCTTCCGGCGAATAGGAAACACCGTCACCACCGTACACCTCCTTGACGATCAGCTCGATTCGCTTGGAAAGCGGGGTGTCGAGGTCATAGAGGAACTTGAAGTCATTGGGTTCCTCGCAGGCATCGACAACCGCGTCGGCAAATTCCAGTGCACCCTCGCCACCGTGCTCCCAGTGCCGCGACAGGGCGACCCGGGCTCCGGCCGCCTCGCACAGACGGCGGACAGCCTTGATCTCGTTGTCGGTGTCGGTGTAGAAGGCGTTGATGCACACAACCGGGTTGATACCGGCTTTCTTGACGGTCTCGATATGATGCAGGAGGTTCTTGCAGCCCTCTTCAACCCAGCCGACATTTTCCCTGGTGTACTCTTCGGGCATGGGTTTGCCGGGGACCGGAATCGGGGCGCCACCATGGCACTTGAGGGCCCGGATGGTGGCCACGACCACGGCACAGTTGGGCTTGAGGCCGGAATAGCGGCACTTGAGGTTCCAGAACTTCTCGAACCCGATATCCGCACCGAAACCGGATTCGGTGACATTGTAGTCAGCCAGTTTCAGTCCCACACGGTCAGCGATGACAGACGATTGACCAATGGCGATGTTGGCAAAAGGACCGGCATGGACCAGCACCGGCTGACCCTCCAGGGTCTGCATCAGGTTGGGGTTGATGGCGTCCACCATCCAGGCGGTCATGGCACCGTCCACTTCAAGATCAGCGGTGGTGATGGGCCGATCCTGCTTGTCGTAGGCGACCACGATCTTGCCGATCCGCTCCCGCATGTCCTTGAGATCGGTGGCAATGGAGAGGATGGCCATGATCTCGGAAGAAACGGCAATGGCGAATTTTGACTGCATGGTGAACCCGTCCATCTTGCCGCCAAGACCGATGGTGATGTTGCGCAGCGCCTGGGCGCAGAAGTCGATGATCCAGCCGAATTCAACTTTTTTCGGGTGGATATCAAGGCGCTTGAGGCCGCGCTTGGCCAGGATCTCGTCGGTGTAGTTGGCCTCGTGCTGCATTCTCGAGGTGAGAGCCACCATACCCAGGTTATGGGCGTTCATGATGGCGTTGATGTCACCGGTCAGGCCCAGGGAAAAGGGGGTCAGCGGAATGCACTGGGCAAGGCCGCCGCCGGCAGCGGAGCCCTTGATGTTCATGGTCGGGCCACCGGAAGGCTGGCGGATGGCACCGATGACGGATTTGCCGCGTTTGCCCAGGCCCTGGACCAGGCCCATGGCACAGGTGGATTTGCCCTCACCAAGTGGTGTCGGTGAAATGGCGGTCACATCCACATATTTTCCGTCCGGTTTGTCTTTGAGCCGGTCGAGAATCTTCCGGTAATCCAGCTTGGCGACATAATGGCCATGGGGCAGCAGTTCCTCTTTTTCCATGCCCAGTTCTTCCGCCAGCTGGTACACGGTTTTCATGCGGCTTTCCGCCTCTTCCGCGATTTCCCAGTCAGCGTGCTTGGTGGGATCCAATACCATAGGGTCCTCCTTCAATCATATTTAGGGTGGGTAGAAAAGATGGCACAGACAGCAGGAATGATGCCTGTGCAAAAACGTGATAATCACGCTAATTTAACAGGTTTGTGGATTCGTGTCAATGATAGATGGAGAGGTGATCCTGGGGGATGGGGTGTCACGCTGAAGGGGTGGTCCCGGTTGAAGTCCAGATACTGCAGCCTTCAACCGGGATTATTATTTATGAGCGTGGAGCAAAAACCGCCGGAAAACGATGCTGGAAATCCTCGGCCAGCGGAATCATGACTTCGCGCATGGATGGCTCGGCCGCCTTGCTGGTCCGCAGTGTGAAAATGTGGTGCCATTCCCGAAGGTTGGCATAGACGATGAGCTCGGTTTTGCAGGAATTGGGCAGTACTGTCCGGGCAGCCTGGGGGGTGGAGGTCTCCAGCAGCTTGAGATAGAGTTGTTCCGTCTCCAGCATGGCCTTTTCCCACAGGCCGTATTCAGGGGTTCCGGCTTCATAGAACATGGGGGCGATAAAGGTCACCTCGTTGCCGAACCTGGCGTCGCCGTAGCGGCAGTAGCGTTGGGATTCCTGGAGAAAGGAGCAGGGGCGGTGGCGAACGATTTCATGGGTCACGGCCCGGTTGACGATAAACTTGACTGCGATGTGCCGGTGGCGGGCCAGTTTCCCGGGCTCAAGCTGATCCACCCTCTGCAGTTCCACTTTGGCCACCGTGATCCCGGGTACCGGCTCGAGACCGTCTTCCGGGATAATGGTGCTGAAAAAATAGGGATGCCGTTTCGCAAGAAAAGAGGCCATGGCCCGGACTACCCTGCAATCGGGGTGGAACATGAGCATCTCCCGGAAGGCCCGGACACTGCCGGTGACCAGGAGCCGGGTATCGTCCCGGTCGATCTGCAGGTATCGTGGCTGGGTCAGAAAGAGTTCCACCACCTGTTCCTGGTCTGCGCACTGCACATCCAGGGTGACCACTCCCATTTCCAGGACTGAATTGTGGCCATGTTCGGCCATCTTCGAGACAAAGGGAATGGCCGAGTTCCGGTCGATCCTGTCTTCGCTCTTGTAGCAGATGCGGCCACAGAATTCGATGCGTACGGCCAGGCTTTCCCAGTCCAGATGATCAAGGACCTCAAAGGAAGGCGGGATAACTTTCATGGGCTGGTACCAGTTTTATTTTGTGATTACCATTAAAACTCAGAAAATGGCTCCTCCGGGAGATATCATCGTCTTTCTACAAGGACCCTATGAAGAAAAGTTTTCCTTTTCCGCACCGTTCCAGAACGGCGACATCTGCCGCAGGTTTTCTATGATTCCCGGCATTTTGTCCAGAACAAAATCCACTTCTTTCTCGGTATTATAGATGGAGAGGCTGAAACGGATGGAACCGTGGGCTGCGGTGAACGGGACGCCCATGGCCCGGAGCACATGGGAAGGCTCCAGAGAGCCGGAGGTGCAGGCCGAGCCGGACGAGGCGCAGATGTTATAGCGGTTCATGTGCAGAAGGATCGCCTCACCCTCGACAAATTCGAAGCTGATGTTGGTGGTGTTGGGCAGCCGCAGGATCGGATGGCCGTTCAGGAGTGCTTTGGGGATGGAGCTCAGCAACCCTTTCTCCAGCTTGTCGCGCAGGGATCGGACCCGGTTGTTTTCCTCGTCCATCATTTCCGCAGCCAGCTTGCAGGCCCGGCCAAGGCCGATGATGGAGGCCACATTTTCGGTGCCGCCCCGACGGCCCCGCTCCTGGTGACCGCCGTTTAAAAAAGGTATGAACGGGGTGCCCTTGCGGATATAGAGAACACCTACACCCTTGGGTGCGTGCAGTTTGTGGCCGGACAGGGACAGGAAGTCCACAGCATTGGTGGCCAGGTTGATCGGGATCTTTCCTGCGGCCTGGACCGCATCGGTATGAAAGAGTATTCCCCGTTCCCGGGCCATGGCCGCCATTTCCTCCACCGGAAAGATGACCCCGGTTTCATTGTTGGCCCACATGACAGAGACAATGGCCGTGTCGTCGCTCAAAGCCTCTTCGTAGCGCTTCAGATCCAGGGTGCCGTCCGACTCCACCGGCAGCCTGGTGATCCGGTGTTTGTGGCCGGTGAGGTTGTCCAGGTTTTCGCAGAGATTTTTCACCGCCGGATGTTCCACCCGGGTGGTCACCACGTGCCGCTTGTCGGGAAAGGTCTGCAGGGCCGAGAGGATGGCGCTGGAGTCGCTTTCCGTGCCACAGCTGGTGAAGACGATCTCCTCGGGCTCGGCTCCGATGAGGTCGGCCACCGACTGGCGTGCCTCTTCGATGTAGCGCCCGATCTGGCCGCCAAAGGTGTGCATGGACGAGGGGTTGCCGTAACAGTCGGTGAGAAACGGCATCATGGCATCCACCACTTCCGGAGCTATTCTGGTGGTGGCGTTGTTATCCATGTAGATGACTTTATCACTGCCGCAATCCATTATTTTTCCTCCTCGACAATCAGGGTATCCACGACCTGTTCACGCAGTTTTTTCTCGACATATTCTTTCAGGGTGGTACGGGAGGACTGGCAACCGGCACAGGCACCGCGCAGCGAGACCGTGACAAAGTCTCCGTCCACATCCACCAGTTCGATGTCGCCGCCATCCTTGCGCAGAGTCGGCCTGATCTCCCGTTCCAGCACCTGTTCGATCTTCTTGATTTTCTGGAGTACGGTCATTTTCTTTTTTTCTCTGGGCTTGTCTTCGCTTCGGGGCAGGTCCTTGACCGTCTCCTCAAGTATTTCCCGCAGCCGGTCCTCGCATTTTCCGCAGCCGCCGCCAGCCTTGGTGAAGTTGGTGATCTCCTCCACGCTCCGCAGGTTCGACTCCTGGATGGCCCGGCGTATTTCAATGTCCGTGACCCCGAAACATTCGCAGACGACCTCCCCTTCGGCCATCGGCAGCAGAACACCTCGGTAGTTGGCAATGGCTGCCTCCAGGGCTTCCCGGCCCATGACCGAGCAGTGCATTTTTTCCTTGGGCAGTCCGCCTAAAAACTCGGCGATATCTTCGTTGGTGATCTTTTCAGCCTCTTCAACGGTCATGCCCTTGACCATTTCAGTCAGAGCCGACGAAGAGGCGATGGCTGACGCACAGCCAAAGGTTTTGAACTTTGCGTCGACAATTCTGCCGTCTTCAACCTTGATTGTAAGTTTCAGGGCGTCGCCACAGGCCAGGGAACCGACCTCGCCGACACCGTCCGCATTTTCTATTTCCCCGACATTGCGGGGGTTCATGAAATGTTCCTGTACTTTATCCGTGTATTCCCACATGTTCCATGTCCAGTGTGTAAAATTTGAGAGTTACGTTTCTGTTTGATAATCGTTCCTGGCAGAATGCCGCCAGATGGCACTTTGCGCTACTATGTTTTTGCCGTTGCCGGTGTGACCGATTTGTAAGGGGCCTCTATACCGGCAGATTTGAGACTCTATGACAACAGACCGATTTCGGCAAGCATGGATTTTGCCGCTTCAACAAGAAGTGGCGTTTCTTCCCTGTTCCTGGCTTCCACGTAGAAGCGGACTTTGGGCTCTGTACCTGAAGGCCGGATCATGATCCAGGAATTGTCTTCAAAGATCATCTTGCGTCCGTCGATGGTGATGACTTCCCTGATTTTCTTTTCTTTCCCGCCAACCCGGATGGTCGCTCCGACGCCATATTTTTTCAACTGGTCCAGGGCCCGGGTCAATTCGTCGCCCTGCAGGCTCACTTTCACTCCGTCCCGGGCCGGAAAATAGGAGCCGAACCGTGTTTCTATTTCCCGAAGATAGGCGCCCAGGCTCTGCTTCCTGGTTTGAACCATGTCCAGGGCCAGGAGCAGGCCGATGAAGGCGTCTTTTTCCGGGGTGTGACCAATGATGGAAATGCCGTCCGATTCTTCAAAGAACACCAGGGCCTGGCCGATCACAGGCTTGAACTCCTTGAAACCAACCCGCGGCTCAAAGACATCTTCGCCAAAGGACTTTGCCAGGGCGTTGGCCAGGTTGCTGGTGGCCACGGTCTTGGCGACCATTCCCTGCTTTCCTTTGATTTCATGGAGAAAGTGATAAGCCATGGCTCCAAACTGGTTCATGGAGATCTCGACCTCTCCGTCGGTGAACCGGATCCGGTCTCCGTCCGGATCAATGACCGCTCCCACCTTGAACGGTTCTGGCCGCTGGCCAAGGGCTTTCATGGTGGGCTGCATGTTTTCCGACGACGGTTCCGGGGCGATGCCGCCAAAGGTGACGTCGGCGTTGTCGCGCAGGACTGCAAGCCGGTCGTCCTCCTCTGTAAGACTGGCGCCGGAATTGCCGAGAAGCGGGCGGATATAGCTGCGAGCTGCCCCGTGGACAGGATCGATCACCACTGCCACATCCCGGTTCCGGGCAAAGGTGCGGAGGATGGCATCGTAATCAAGACCGTGGCGGTCCCGGTTTTTTCGCACCAGGTTCTGCCAGCTGGCCAGGGCGTCTTCCCGAACGACCCCGGGTATCCGATCCAGCGGCCGTTGCAGGTCCAGGTCAGCGGGGATGAACTCGCTCTCTCCCGCCTCGATAATCCGCCGGGCCTGCTCGGTGATCCGATTGGTCAGAATCGGTGCGGCCGGCCCGGCATCGGCCCCGTTATACTTGAATCCGCCATACTCCATGGGGTTATGGCTCGGCGTCAGGTTGATGGAAAAGGCCGCCCGGCGCTCAAGGACCGAGGCGGAAAGGATGCCGGTCGTGGCCTCGCCGGCATACAGGATGCGGACGTTTTCGGCCGCCAGCACGTTTATGGCTGCCAGGGCCAGGAGCTTGCCGCCGAATCGGTTGTCAAACCCCACTACACAGCCTCGCTCCTGCATCTCGGCAAAGTCTGTCACCCCGAGAGCCTCGCGCAGCGCAACGCTGGTTTCGGCCTCCCGGTACAGCCCCAGGATGGCGGCGGTGACAAAGGCCACGGAACGGATGGTAAGGTCCTTGCCCAGGATGCCTCGCCAGCCGGAGGTGCCGAAGGTGACCGGGTTGCGAGGTCTGTCCATGCTGGTCAGGATTTCGTCGCGCAGAAACCCGTAGACGCGGTCGACGGCTGCCTGCCACCGGGCCCGTTCCTCCGCATCCTGTGCCCGGTTACGTCCGGCCACCAGTTCTCTGATGGCGGCAAAATAGTCGCTTTCGCGGTGCTCCGGTTTGACATGGGTGGCGATGATCCGGTCTATTGTCTGCTGAATATCCATTTGCTTCTCCCGGCTGTGGTGGCTGATGTCTGGTGCGGGAATCGGGTGTGAGTCAGGCATCTGCTTCATGTTCAGGCCGCTGCCCGCGCCGGGTAATATAGCCTTTTGATATTCGGATAGCAAATAAATGAGCGGAGAATCGCGATTTGAAGACAGTCTTTCAGGGCTGTGCAACCACGTGATTTATGACGTTTTGGTTGACCTGAAAGTAAAAATTTTATAATTAAGAAAGGATATAGAAAAAAGACAGGCTGTTTGGCCGTTTTTTTGAAGCAACAATCTTTGTATCTATAATCTGAGAGGGAGAGAAACACATGGGAGCACCGAATAAAAAACTTATCCTCTGGTTCGAAGAGATCGGCATCGAGGATGTGCCGATAGTTGGCGGAAAGAATGCATCGCTTGGCGAGATGTACCAGCATCTCACTTCAAAGGGTGTCAAGGTGCCCCACGGATTCGCCATCACCGCCTATGCCTACCAGTACCTGCTCAAGGAAGCCGGGGTGGAGCAGGCCATCAGGGATGCCCTCGAAGGCCTTGACACTCACGATCTGCGCAATCTGCAGGAGCGGGGTAAAAAGGTCCGGGAGATCATCCTCAATGCCGAGTTTCCGGAAGATCTCCGTCAGGTTATTGTCGATAATTATCGCAAGATGGAAGAGGAATACGGTGAGGGCGTCGATGTGGCGGTCCGTTCGTCGGCGACGGCCGAGGACCTGCCCGACGCCTCCTTTGCCGGCCAGCAGGAGACGTACCTCAACATCCGGGGTCCCGAAGCCCTGATCGACGCCTGCAAGCGCTGTTTTTCCAGCCTTTTTACCGACCGGGCCATTTCTTACCGACATGACAGGGGGTTTGGACAGTTCGATGTGTACCTCTCCATCGTGGTTCAGAAGATGGCCCGCTCCGATGCGGCCAGTTCGGGAGTTATGTTCTCCATCGATACCGAATCAGGCTTCGAGGATGCCATCTTCATCACCGGAGCCTGGGGCCTGGGTGAGAACGTGGTTCAGGGTGCGGTCAATCCGGACGAGTACTATGTGTTCAAGCCAACTCTCAAAGAGGGAAAGCGGCCCATAGTCGGCAAGCGGGTGGGGACCAAGGAAATCAAGATGATCTACGACAACGATCCCAATACCGACGAACCGGTCAAGAATGTGCCGACTACCCCGGAAGAGCGTGGCATGTACGTGATCACCGACGATGAGATCATCCAACTCGCCAAGTGGGCCTGTATCATCGAGGACCATTACGGCAAAGGCATGGACATCGAGTGGGCCAAGGATGGTGACGGTGTCAATGTGGGCACCGGTGAACTCTTTATTGTGCAGGCCCGGCCCGAGACCGTTCACTCTCAGGCCAATAAGAACATGATGGAGACTTATGTTCTCAAGGAAACCGGCAAGGTGCTCGTCCAGGGCCAGGCCGTCGGCGCCAAGATCGGCCAGGGTGTGGCCCGGGTTCTCGAGGACGTCAGCGATATTCATGATTTCAAGGCCGGGGAGGTCCTGGTCACCGACATGACCGATCCCGACTGGGAGCCGATCATGAAGATTGCCGGTGCCATCGTCACCAACCGCGGCGGCCGAACCTGCCATGCTGCCATCATCTCCCGCGAGCTTGGCATCCCCTGCGTCATCGGCACCGAGAACGGTTCCAAGGCCATCCAGACCGGCCAGGAAGTCACGGTCAGCTGTGCCGAGGGCGAGACCGGCAATGTCTACGAGGGGCTGCTCAAGTATGAGGTCGAGCGGCTTGATCTTGACAATATTCCCGAGACCCGGACCAAGATCATGATGAACGTCGGCATCCCGGAGAAGGCTTTCACCGAGGGCCAGATTCCCAACGACGGCGTCGGCCTGGCCCGCGAGGAGTTCATCATCAACTCTCATATCGGCATCCATCCTCTGGCTCTCTACAACTTCGAGGAGCTCAAGGCCAAGGCCGCTTCGGACCCGGAAATCGCCGCCATCGTCGAACAGATCGAGGCCAAGACCACGGCCTATCCGAACGACAAGAAACAGTTCTTTATCGATAAGCTGGCCGAGGGTGTGGGCCGGATCGGGGCTGGCTTTTATCCCAAGGACGTCATTGTCCGCCTGTCTGATTTCAAATCAAACGAGTACGCCAACCTGATCGGTGGTCAGCTCTATGAGCCTGAGGAGTCAAACCCGATGATTGGCTGGCGTGGTGCTTCCCGGTATTACGACGACAAGTACAAGCCTGCCTTTGAGCTTGAGTGCATGGCCCTGCTCAAGGCCAGAAACGACATGGGGCTCACCAACATCAAGCTGATGGTCCCCTTCTGCCGGACCCCGGAAGAAGGAAAGAGAGTCATCGAGGTGATGCGTGAGTTCGGTCTGGTCCAGGGAGAGAACGACCTGGAGGTTTACGTCATGTGCGAGATTCCCTCCAATGTCATCTCGGCCGACGCCTTTGCCGATGTCTTTGATGGCTTTTCCATCGGTTCCAACGACCTGACCCAGCTCACGCTCGGTCTTGATCGGGATTCCGACCTGGTGGCTCACATTTACGACGAGCGCAACGAGGCTGTGAAAACCATGATCCGCATGGTGATCGATACTGCCAAAAAACGTGGTCGGAAAATCGGTATCTGCGGCCAGGCGCCGTCGGACTTCCCGGATTTCGCCACTTTCCTGGTTGAGTGCGGTATAGACTCCATGAGCCTGATCTCCGACACCATTGTCAAGACCAGGCTGTTGGTGGCTGAAAAGGAAAAAGAGCTTGGAATTTCCCCAAGTTAAGAGATGACAGGCATAGCGGTAACAAAAAAGCGGGGCTCTGGGCCCCGCTTTTTTTGTGATAGCCTTCCCGAGCCCCACCGTGTTTATCTGCTTGGCAGGTATCGTGCCCCGTGGCTGGGGTCAGTGACTTCCCGCCGAGGCATCTTTTTTTTTCAGGGACCTGGCTTCGTCGATCAGCATGATGGGGATTTCGTCACGGATGGGATAGATCAGGCTGCATTGGCTGCAGATCAGGCCATCTTTTTTTTCTGTCAGGGAGACAGGGCCCTTACATTTGGGACAGGCGAGGATGTCGAGCAGTTCTTTTTGTATCATGACAATACCTTAGTTCCTTGTGTTGACGGCTTTCCTGAAAGATCGTATAAACCAGCATGCCTTGGCGGTGTTCGCCTCTGTGTAATCAGTAATAATTGTCGTTGTGATGCAGGTGGTTTTCGGTTTTAACTCCCACCACTTGCTGATTTTACCCGGCTGAGGTCAAACCTGCGGCAGACTGCATATTAAGCTGTTTTTTTTTCAAATTGCAATGATAACGATAGAGCGGCTCGTTCATGATCACCAAAAAAACCATACCTGTTGATCAGGCCGTGGGCATGGTTTTGCCCCACGATATTACCGAAATTGTCAAGGATGAATTCAAGGGACGGGCCTTTAAAAAAGGACATATCATCCAGCCCCGGGATGTGGAGCACCTTCGGCGTCTGGGCAAGGAACATATCTACGTTCTGGAATTGGGTCCGGGTGAGATCCATGAAAACGAGGCCGCGTTCCGGCTGGCCGAAGCCCTGGCAGGAGAGGGTACGCAGTTCAGTGATGAAGTGGTGGAGGGTAAGATCACAATCAAGGCGGCCTGCGACGGACTGCTCAAGGTCAACCGGCAAACGCTCCTGGAACTTAACCTTTTGGGTGAGGTCATGTGTGCCACCCTCCATGACAACACTCCGGTCAAGAGGGGTGAGCAGGTGGCAGCGACCCGGCTTATCCCCCTGGTGGGCGAGCGGACACTCGTCGATCGGGCTGTGTGTATTGCTGGAAGCGGAGAAAAAATCATCCGGGTGCTGCCCCTGAAAAAGGTCCGGGCCGGCTTGGTGATCACGGGCTCTGAAGTCTTTTACGGTCGGATCGACGACAAGTTCGAGAAGGTCCTGCGGACTAAGCTCGCCAAACTGGGCTCCGAGGTCGGCATCGTTCGTTTTGCTCCGGATGATCCGCAGCAGATTGCGGCCGAGATCCAGGCTTGCCTGGACAGTGGGGCCGAGTTGATCGTCACCTCCGGCGGCATGTCCGTTGACCCCGATGATGTGACCCGGCTGGGTATTCGTGAGGCCGGGGCGGAAGACATGGTGTACGGTTCGCCTGTCCTGCCCGGGGCCATGTTTCTGGTTTCCCGCATTGGTCAGGTGCCGGTGCTTGGCCTGCCCGCATGTGGCATGTTCCACAGTATCACCGTGCTCGACCTTCTTCTCCCGCGTATTCTGGCCGGGGAAACCATTGGCCGGCGGGAACTGGCCGATATGGGTCACGGGGGTCTTTGCCGTAACTGCAAAAAATGCCAGTATCCTGTCTGTCCCTTTGGTAAGTGAGGATATTCCTGGAAAACGTGATGCTCCGTGGCCGTCTTTTTTGCCTTTGTCTCCTGATATCGCTCTTGGTCTTCATCGCTCATGCCGCCCGGGCCGGGTCGGGTTATCGGCTCGATTCCAGCTTTGGAGCCGACGGGAGAATCGCGGTCCAGCTGGGGATGCACGGCGCCAGGGCCCATGCGGTGGTGGTTCAGCCAGATGGAAAAATTCTGCTCGGCGGATTTTCCGCCAACGCCAACCGGCGCGATTTTGCCCTGGTCCGCTTCAACCCGGACGGGACCCTGGACCGGGAATTTAACCGCGATGGTATGGTGCTTGTGCCGGTGGCCGGCGGCGGTGCGGTCCAGGCTCTGGCCCTGCATGCCGATGGCAGCATCGTTGCAGGTGGTTATGCCGAAAACGGACCGGATCGGGATTTTGCCCTTATTTGTTTGCGGCCAGATGGCAGCCTGGATCCCGGGTTTGGAAACCAGGGGTTGGTGATAAACCCGGTGGGCAATGGCGACGATGAAATCGGCGCCCTGGCTGTGGACCGGAAGGGCTCTGTACTGGTGGCCGGGACAGTCTCCGGCACCGCAGGTAATGTGTTGGCAATGGCCCGGTATCGTCCGGACGGCCGGCTCGATCCCGAATTCGGTACCCAGGGCATGATCCTCGCGGGTGCGGGGCGGGATGCCCTGGTCCAGGACCTGCTGGTCCGGCAAGATGGTCGTCTGCTGGTGGTGGGTTCGTTCCGGGACGGAAATCGGACCGGCGTCCTGCTGGCAGGTTTTCTCCCTGATGGCCGTCCAGATCTTGAATTCGGCGATCAGGGGAAGGTCATGTTTGCTCCTCATGGGGAGGTTTTCGAAGGGTACGGGGCGGACTTGCTCGGGGACGGTTCCATCCTTGTAGCCGGTTCCACGGGCAGCCCGGGTGAGCGTGACGCGGCCCTGTTTCATTTTCTCGCTGATGGCCGGCCCGATCCACTGTTTGGCCGGAACGGGGTCTATGTCATCCGGGCCTCTGTTGGAGACGACGTGCTCTGCGACCTCGCAGTGGACACCGACAGAATCGCCGCCAGTGGCTGGCTGGGTGTTGGATCCGGACGGGATTTTCTTCTGCTCACCTCCACGCTGCAGGAACTTGTTTCCAGGTCGCCGAAAAAGACCGGTCAATACGATAAAAAAAACCGCCCATGGCTCCGCATACGCGAGCTGGTGGTGCAGAAATCCCTTCCTCCAGCCTTTGTTCCCGCCGCTCCCGAGGGCACACCCTTTCAGATCGCGACCACCTCTTTCGGGAACGGCGAGGATATCGGTTATGGTGTGGCCGTGCAGCCGGACGGGAAGCTGGTTGTTGCCGGCGGCATGGGAACAGGTGAGAACACGGAATTTGCCCTGGCCCGCTACGAACAGGCTTCCATCATCCTGAAACCTGCGGACAGGGATGAGCTCCCGGCCGCAGGAGCGCAAAACCAGGCTCCCGTAACAGGAAAAGACCCGTCCCCGGATTCCAACTCTATGGATTACTGTTTCATCGCCACTGCTGCGTACGGTTCCCTGTGGCATCCGTATGTGTCGATCCTGCGCACCTTCCGCGACAGGTACCTGTTGCCCAATGCCCCTGGACGCTGGCTGGTTCAGGCCTACTACCACCATTCGCCTGCCCTGGCCCGGGTGATCGCCGCCAATCCTCTCCTGCGTCAGCTCACCTGTGTCCTGCTCCTGCCCCTGGTTGGCTTTGCCTGGCTTCTTATCCATCTTGGAACAAAAGCTTTTTTTGTTTTTCTCCTTCTGCTTGCCGTCCGGCTGACCCGCATTCCTTTCCGTCGTCAGGCCATGTGACTCCAGCCGGAACAAGTTCTCGTTTAGCAGTTGTCGCGGTGAAGTTCCCTTCCCCAAGGCTGATACAACACCCTGATAACATCCATGCCCGGTAAAAATGTCTGCAAATCCTCAATGGTGTGGTAAGATAAGATGATAATATGATAATGGGAATTGATTTGCCCCCATGGGGCACAATGAGAATCGTTCAATGTGGAATCATGTATTTTTTCAGAAAACAAAAACATGTTTTGCTGTCTTCCCGGGGATTCACCCTGATCGAGCTGATGGTGGTCATGGTTATTCTCGGCATTCTGGCTGGCCTTATAGTGCCGCGGATAATGGATCGCCCGGAGGAGGCCCGTCGGACCAAGGCTGCCATCCAGATCCAGTCTATCGAGCAGGCGCTCAAGCTCTATAAGCTCGACAATGGCCAGTATCCCACCACCGAGCAGGGACTCCAGGCCCTGGTGGAGCCGCCGGCCGTTGGCCGGCTGGCCAAAAACTGGCGCCAGGGCGGCTACCTTGACAAGGGCAGGGTCCCCAAAGATCCATGGGGCAATGATTTCATCTACATAAGCCCTGGTCTGCACGGTGATTTCGACCTGATGTCTTATGGCGCGGACGGTGAACCGGGTGGCGAAGGAAAGGACGCTGATGTCAATAACTGGGAACTGGAATAATCTTCTGACATGGCCGGGATTCTGTTCCGGGACCATGCGTGCATTTGTCTGCGGATATAACAGGATGTTGAAAAACGCAGCGAGAGGATTGGTTTTTCAGCGGCCTGTCAGCGGTTTTACCCTGCTTGAGCTTTTGCTGGTGATGGTGTTTCTCGCTATCATGACCGTCTTTGCCGTTCCCAGGTTGTACACGACTATGTTAACCGATCCCCTGAAGTCCTCGGCCCGCAGACTGGTCGGGTTGGTGGCGGAAACCAGCCAGAAGGCGGTTCGTTCCTCTCAGGGGCTCTATCTCCACCTGGACCTGGGAGAAGGGCGCGTCTGGGCGTCTGTGGACAAGGAAGGAAAAAACATCCCCGGGAACAGGGATACTCTGATCCAGCTTCCGGGCCAGGTGCGGATCCAGGACGTAGTTTCGGTGCATGGTGGCCGGCGCAGCGTGGGGAGCACGGCAATCTGGTTCAGCCGTAAAGGATATGTGGACAAAACTCTCATCCACCTGCAGGACCAGGATGGTGACCAGATGACAATTATGCTCTCCCCTTTTTTGTCCGTCACCAGGGTATTTGTCGGCTATCTTGATCTGGACGATGAACAGGTACGGTAACAGGCGGTGGCCCCATCTCTCCCCGGGCTTTACCCTGCTCGAGGTCATGGTGGCGGTTGCCATCATCTCCATTGCCCTGATAACCCTGATCGGCTCCCAGTCCCAGAGCGTGTCCATGGCTGGTGTTTCACGGGTCACGCTGACGGCCTCGCGACTGGCCCGGGAAAAACTTGCCGAACTTGTCCTGGCCGAAGCTGAGGACCTGGGGGCAGGGTCCGGTCGTTTTGACGAACCTTTTGCCGACTATGGCTGGCAGGTGGACGTGCAACGACTGGAGGCGGAAAAACTTGGGTTCGAAGATCCGGATAACATGCTGCAGACCGTGGATCTCCAGATAACCCGGGGCGACCCGGCCAGGGTCGTGTACCAGGCCAAAGCGGTGCTGCTCCAGGAACCGCAAACCGGGGCCCTTCCATGAGCATACGGCGCATGAGTTTCAGTCTGCCGGCAACCCGTGGTGGCATGACCCTGCTGGAGATCCTCCTGGCCATGGCTGTCCTGGCCATGGTGGTTGCCATGGTCTCCCTCTCCCTTTCCGGCAGCCTTGATGCCATTGAAAAAACTCGCACTGAAGGGAAACTCTATTACCGGGCCCAGATAACGCTTGAGCGAATCAGCGAGGATCTTGGTTCGGCTTTTTTGACTGATGATATCGATTTTGTCGGCACGGCCGGGGAAGGGGGCGGGGAACCGGTCGAGCTTTTGCGTTTTGGTTCCATGGCCCATATTGTCTTTGACCCGGCCAGGGAGCTCCCGGGACTGGGGCGGATAACCTATACCCTGGCCCCGGATAACGAGGGGACCGGCTTTATCCTCTACCGCCGGGACACCCTGTTTCGTCCCGGAGAGCAGGAGAACACGGATCAGGCAACGGACCACGGATTCCGACTCTGCGATCGGGTGCGGAGCCTTACATTTGAATATGTGGACCGGGAGGGTGGGATACACGACTCCTGGAATGGGGGTGAAGTAACAGATACGGAGAATCGTACATCCGGGCTGCCGGCAGCGGTGAACTGTGTTCTTGAACTGTGGCTTGACAGGGAAAAGGAACGTTTTCTGACTTTTTCTACCCGTATCCTGCTGCCGACCGGACTGCTGCAGGGCCAACAGGTCGACGAAGGAGAAGGATGATGCGCTTGCGGGACCGTTCGGGTATGGCCCTGTTGCTGGCCCTGTTTACCATCACTTTCCTGGTGGCTGTGACCCTGCAGTTCAACCGTGGCGTGACTTTTCGTCTTCAGGGTGCGGTTCATTTCCAGGAGACAACGCGGCTCGATACCATGCTGCTTGGCGGGCTCAATATCGCCAGGGCAGCGCTGCTTGCCGATCTCAAGCAAAACGATTTTGATTCCTTTCACGATGGGTGGGCCAGTCTGGATCAGGATGAGTTGACTACCCTGTTCTCTGCAGACCTGTTTGAGCTGCAGATCCAGGATCTTTCCGGCCGCCTGCAGGTGAACAGTCTGGCTCGGAGCGAGGAGCAGCGCCAGATCTGGATCCGTTTCCTCAGTTCAGGGAAATTTGGTATCGACTCCGTGGATGAGGCTGCGGCCCTGGTGGATGCCCTGGCTGACTGGGTGGATCCGGACAGCGAAACCCGTGATCAGGGGGCGGAAAACAGCTACTATGCAGGCCTTTCTCCGTCCTATGGCTGCCGCAACGGACCGGTGCGATACCCGGAAGAATTGCTCCTGGTCCGGGGCATGACAGCGGAGATTTTGTATGGTAACGATGAACATTCCGGGATTATTGATTATTTGACCATTACCGGCCAGGAGGGTACAATCAATATCAATACGGCTGCCGACCTGGTCTTAAGAGCCTTGCATCCAGAGATGAACGAGGAGACCGTGGCCGGACTGATCGAATTCCGCCAGGATCCGGATAACCGTGAGCTGCTGGCAGATCCGGCCTGGTACACCAGTGTTCCGGGAATGGCGGGGATAACCCTGCTGGAAAACATGGTCACCATCCGCAGTTCCTGGTTCCGGATCGGTATCCGGGCCCGTTCCGGCGAGATCGAGCGTCTGGGGAGCGGCATCCTCCACCGTCAGGAGAATTTGAGTCTGGTGTACTGGAAGGTCGAGTGATGATTTTTTTTCGTTTTCTGCCGAGACTGGGGCAATAATGGCAAAGCACGTACTTGGCCTCGATGTCCATGATGATATGGTGCATGTTGCCGTCATGGAACAACGGGGTGGGAAGATACGTATCCTCCAGGCGGCGGCCGTCTCGCTGCAGGGAGATGACCTGGCTGGTGCGCTGAACCAGGTTGGTCTTGCAAAAGCCCGGTCCCGGTGCGCGGTGGTCAGCGCTGTATCACCTGGCAGCTGCAGTTTACGCAATCTCTTTCTTCCTTTTCAGGAGCGGGCCAAAATCGCCCAGGTGTTGCCCCTGGAACTTGAAGAACATCTGCTGCTTCCGCCGGAGAGTCAGATCATCGATTTTCTGCAGACCGGCCAGCGTGATTCAGGCTCTGAACTCCTGGTTGCCGCGCTGGAAAAGCATCTCCTGCAGACCCACCTCGAAGCGCTCCAGGTCCAGGGCCTTGATCCGCACACCGTAACCCTGCACGGCTTTGCCCTGGCCCATCAGCTTTGCCAGGCCGGCCTGGATGAGGATTTTCTTCTCCTGGACGTGGGCCTTTACTCCACGGTCATGGTCCTCTGCTGTGGAGGTCAGGTCGTCTTTCTCCGTCATATTCCCTCTGGTAACAAACTGTTCTCCGGCGCTGTGACGGCCGGCGGGGGCGCAGGGGTTGAGGTCGAGGATGAACAGGAAGTCCGGGCCTGTATTGAGCAGATGTGTGCCGGAGTCGAACGCAGTCTGGCCTGGTACGGAATGGAAAATCAGGCAACCTGCATCCCCGGGCGTATCCTGCTGAGCGGTCGCCTGGCAGCCGTGGACTGCGTGGTCGAGTCGGTCGAGTCCTGTTTTGCCCTCCCGACACAGCGGTGCGATCTTGCCGCACTGACCGGGACAGAGTTGAGCAAGGATGTGGAGGAGTGCTGGCGGCCCGGCAGCCACGATCACGTCCTGGCCCTGTTTGCCGGGGCCCAAAAAAAATATCCTCTCAATTTCCGCCGCCAGGAGTTCGCCCTCAGACGACAGCTGCTTGGTTCGCGGTCACAGAAGATAACGGCCGGCCTGGTTGCGCTTGCCCTGATCGGGGGCGCCGGTTTCATGTACCTGGCGGAGTACCGGAAGCTCCAGGAGACCTATGAGCGGCTGGACCGGGAAATGAAAAATATCTACCACCAGACCTTTCCCGAAGACACCCGCATCGTCGATCCCTACCTCCAGATGCAGGCAAAACTGCGTGAGGTCCAGAGTCCGGCCACGGTTCCCGCCTTTTCTGTCGAGAAACGGGTGCTGCGGATCCTGGCCGATATTTCCGGCCGTATTCCGGAGGAGATTACCTTCCATGTCTCCCGGATGGTGATCGACCAGGAAACCGTGCGGATCAAGGGGGTGACCAACGCCTTTAACAATGTGGACGCTATAAAGAACCGTCTTGGTAGCTCTCCGCTGTACGAGAAGGTGGAAATCCTGGCGGCCACCGTCGAGAAAGACAGCGGTATGGTTCGGTTTGATATCCGCCTGACCCTCAGGGCCACCTTTTCGTCCGCTTCACTTGTGACGCTGAATCCGGGGTGGTCTGGAAGTGCCACAGGGAGGGTTGGTTGATGGCCCTTGGCAAAAGGGACAGAACAGCCCTGATGATCGGGGCGCTGGCCGTGGGGGGCTTTGTCCTGCTGCAGTTTGTCGTCTTTCCGCTGGCCGAGAAGAAGAGACGGCTGGAGCGTGGTATCACGGTACGGGAAAAGGCAGTGCGGGAGATGCGGGATATGCAGCAGCGCTACCGGCAGCTCCACGCCCGTGCCAACAGCCTCAATAGCCGGCTGGAAAAACGGTCCCCGGATTTCAGCCTCTTTTCCTTCCTGGAAAAAATGGCCGCCCTGACTGGAGTCAAGGAAGGTATCGTCTATATGAAACCCTCCATCATCCAGGGTGACGGTCCTTTCAGGCAGAACATGGTCGAGATGAAACTGCAGGGAATCACCCTGCAGCAGCTTGTGGACCTGCTCAAGTTGGTTGAGGCACCGGAAAACATCGTTGCCGTCAAACGGATCACCATCCAGGAAAACAAAAACGAGCAGGGTATGCTGGATGTGATCATGCAGGTGGTCACTGTCGAGCGGACTGCCGAGGCAGGAGGGTGATCGGGATGCGAATTGTTTACCGGATACTTGTCGTGGCAGGATATCTTCTCTATGGGGTGGTTGTCCTTGTGCTGCTGCTCTGGTGGCTGTTTCCTGCCGAGAGAGCCCGAACCAGTCTCGAGTATCGTCTGCAGGAGGCATGGCCGTCTCTCTCCTGGGATGTGGGAGCGGTTGGTCTGCAATTACCCGACAGGCTCGTTGTCCAGGGTGTCAGTGTGAAAGATCGTGAAAGCGATAAGATAGAGTGGCTCAGGGTTGAAGGGGTGCAGGTTCGGCCAGCGTATGTCTCTTCCCTGCGACGCCAGCGTCCGGTTTTTTTTTACCGACTTGAGCTTCTCGGGGGTACTGTAACGGGCGAGGTTATCCTGGGTTCCTCCGGCGGTCTTGCCTGGAGCGGCAAGCTCTCCAGGCTGCAGGTCGACGGCCTTAAGCAGCTCCAGGAGCTTCTTGGTCGCCAGGTCAGCGGCCTTCTGTCCGGGCAGTACAACTGTCAGATGCGGCCAACAGAGAAGCGTTTGTCACGGCTTCGGGGGCATTTTTATTTTTTTCTGGAAGATGGCTCTGTCTCCATGCGTGAGCCGGTGCTCGGGCACAAGGCTTTCCCGTTCCAGAGGATGGAGGTCTCTCTGGAGCAGCGGGGCAGGGATCTTGTTGTCAGGGATGGAAAGGTCCTGTCCCGGTTGCTGAGGGCGACCTTTTCCGGAACGGTTCAGCTCAGGCCGCAACTGGCTGCATCGACTTTGAAGCTGCACGGCATAATCATCCCGTTGCCGGAACTGTTGGCCGGACTCCGCGATGATGCCGCCACCGCTTCGGTGAGGGAGCGTCTGCAGCAGGGCGAGTTTCCCTTTGGAGTCAAGGGAACCCTGCTTGAGCCGGCAATACGCTTTCCCGCAAGTCCGAATCCGCCAAAGACCCTGGAGGTACAGCGCTGACCATGTTCCGCCTGGCGATCAAATTGCTGGTAATTGCCGCTTTGCTCTACTGCGCGGTGTTGTTTTTCTATTCCCGGCTGGAGCAGAGAATGGTGGTGCGGGAAGCGGTTCTGGATCAGGAGAAAAAGCAGGCATCCATCTCTGCCGAGGCTGATGCGGGGCCAGTTCGGGATATGGATTACCAGCGTATTGTCCAGCGAAATATTTTCCAGGCTGCGGTCAGCGAGCCGTTGCCCCGGAAGGAAAAAGAAAGAGAAAAGCCCCTGGAGACCACCTCTTTGAAACTGGAGTTGCTGGGCACTGTTTCCGGCAATGAGCGGGACGCCCGGGCGATAATTGTTGACGAAAAGGAAAAACGACAGGATATTTACCATGTTGGTGATTCTGTCCAGGGCGCGATCATCGAAGGCATCGAGAGGGGCAAGGTGATTCTGCGGGTGGGCAACCGCAAGGAGGTCCTGTTGCTCAAGGACCGTGAGAGCAAAAAGGTTGCGGACCGGCCCGATATTTTCGACCTGCCCATGCCGCCGCCTTCGCTGACACGACCGTCCGTCCGCCCCAGGGTTTCCGTGCCGAGAACGGCTGGCAGCAGGTCGTTTCGTTTCCGGCAGGAGACTGATCGGGAAGTGGAGCAAGAAGTTGTTCCGGATTCGGTTTTTAGAGCCGAAGAGGAGGCGCCGTCGGAAACAGTGAATGGCGCTGACCTGGAGGATCCGGAGGTGCCGCCGGTGTTTATTGAAGTTCGCTGAGGAAAGACGGGTGCTCATCAGCCTGCTTCCCTGTCGCAGGACAGGGCCTGACGAATTACACGGGAGTATTGGATTGGCTTTTTTTAAAAATCATTGGTCCGCTGACTGCAGAAAACGGTGCATAAGTGACTCGTCTTGGGTTATTATTCTGCTTTTTTGCGTTGTTTTTCCTGGGTTCATTTCGGCAGCCTCCTCCCATGGCGCCGAGCCGGCAAAGATGGAAAAAAATGGCCGGTTTATCGCTCTTGATTTCAATGATGTCGATATCAATCTCTTTATCAAGTATATCAGCGAGCTGACCGGCAGGAACTTTGTGGTGGACCGCGGGGTCCGGGGCAAGGTGACCATCATTTCTCCGACCAGAATCTCTGAATCCGACGCCTACCGTGTGTTCGAGTCGGTTCTGGAGGTGAACGGTTATACCACCGTGGAAAGTGGCTCGATTATCAAGATCATTCCTTCCGCCCAGGCACGGACCAAGAGCATTGCCACCCTTCTCAAGGATCAAGCCACCTATCCTGAAGATAAGGTGGTAACCCAGATCATCCCCCTGACCCATGCCAGCCCCAATGATGTGAAAAAGATTCTGGCTCCGCTGGTCTCCAAGACCAGCGTGGTTATCCCCCATACCGAGTCCGGGGTGCTCATCATCACCGATGTACTCTCGAATATCCATCGGTTACAGGAAATCATCCGGGCCATCGATGTGCCTTCCATCGGCGACGACCTTGTTATCATGCCGCTGCAGAACGCCAGCGCCACCACTGTGGCCAGAACCCTGGGCAAGCTCTTTCTGCGCCCGGTCAAGAAAGGCGGCCGGCGGGAGATTGTCAAGATTATTCCCTACGAGAGGACCAACTCCCTCATCGTCCTGGCTTCCAAGGTCAATGTCCGGAAAATACGCAATCTCCTGGTTCAGCTTGATTCCAGGGTACCCCGGGGCGGGGGTAAGATCCAGGTCTACTACCTGCAGCACGCCAACGCCGAGGAGCTGGTAAAGGTGCTGACCAATCTGCCGGATAGTAAAACCAGTGGCAAGGCGGCCGGTAAGGCTCCTCCAATTTCCCGTGATGTCAAGATCATGGCCGATGCCGAGACCAATTCGCTCATCATCCAGGCCCCCAGGGATGAATATCTGGTCCTCGAAGATGTGATCAAGAAACTCGATATTCCGCGGCGCATGGTCTACATGGAGGCCCTTATCATGGAGGTCCAGGTCAGTAAATCTTTCGAGCTGGGCGTGCAGTGGAGCGGAGAGGCATCTTTCAGCAGTGGCTCCGGGGCCATCCTTTCCGGCTTTTCCGGCAACCAGGACGCGCCATACGATGCGCTTGCCGGCATAAACAGCAGCCCCCCGGTTCTGCCTTCCGGTTTCAGTTTCGGGATCATGAAGCAGGGCGTGCGGATTGGCAATATGTATTTCCCAAACCTCAGCGCGGTGGTGCGGGCCTACAAGGACGATTCGGATATCAATATCATCGCCACCCCTCAGATCCTGACCACCGACAACAAGAAAGCAGAGATCAAGGTGGGGGAAAACGTACCGTATATTGTCAGCAAGAACACGACCGACGCCCAGCAGGATTACACAAACTACGAGTACAAGGATGTGGCCACCTCGCTTTCCATAACTCCCCAGATCAACCAGTCCGACCTTGTACGGCTCGATATCGGGGTCGAGGTGATCAAACTCAAAAACCTCAACGATGGCCGTCCCACCACCTACACCAGGAGCGCCAGTACCACTGTGGTGGTTCGCAACGAGGAGACCGTGGTCATTGGCGGGATTATCGGTCAGGATACTTCCAGTGGTGAATACAAGGTTCCGCTGCTGGGAGATATTCCAATCCTGGGCTGGTTGTTCAAAACCAGGGTTGAATCGCAGGAAAAAACCAACCTGTTTATCTTCATAACTCCCCATATTGTCGAAAATCCGGCCGAGCTGGCAGACCTTTATTACCGGAAACGTGACATTATGGAGTCGGTTCAGCCTGGTTCGAGCGATATTCCGGACAACTTCTTCTACAACAAGACCAACCCGGCCCATGCGGCGGCGCTTGCCGATATAGGCTTTGCTAAACTGCAGAAAAAAGAATATGGTGCAGCAAAACAGTATCTTGAGCAGGCCCTGAAAAGAGACCCGGAAAATATCTCTGCCCTGGTGAACCTGGGAGTTATCCTGGAGCATGAAGGCAAAAAGGAACAGGCCAGGATCCTGTATGAGAAAGCATTGAATATCCCGTCATCTTCAGGGGATGGCGCAGATTTGGAGGAGAGTCGAAAAGCCATGATTCCGGACCCGCTCAGAGAGATGGCGAGAAAAAATCTCGAACAGCTGCAGTAGAAGCAGGGTGTGGTGAACCAGGCGGACGAGATCGGAAAATGTCCTGGTCTGATCGAGCATATTCTTTCGTTCCTCTGTTTAGCGCTACTCGAACCAAGAGGCAGATGCACAAAATCCGCTGTCAATGAAATCCCTTGGCGAAATTCTTACACAGGAGTTCCATATTTCTCCTGAGGCTTTGGAGCTGGCCCTGCAGCAACAGCGGGAAAAGGGTGGCAAGGTCGGCGAGATTCTTGTGCAGCATAAAAAGATCAGTGAACATGATCTGTTGCTGGCCCGCAGTTACCAAAGTGGCCTGGAAATTAAACAGACTCTCCCCCAGGATATTGATCATTTCTTTGTCGACCGGGTCCCGATTCACTTTCTCAAAAAGTACAAGATGATCCCGGTGGCAACCAGGGAAGAATCCTTTCTTGCCATCGGCGAGCCGTCGTATTTTCAGCAGCTTGATGATCTTCAGCGAATTCTGGAGTGGGAAGGGGTGCCCACCTTTCTTGCCCCTCAGGAGGAGATCTTCGTTGCCATCAACAGGGCATATGATCTGGGCCGGGACAACGCCGACCAGGTGATGCAGGACATGGACGACGAAGATCCCGAGGCCATCCTCTCTGAAATCGAGGAAACGGCTGACCTGCTCGATGACACCAGCGATGCCCCGGTCATCAAGCTGGTCAACCTCATGCTTTCCCAGGCGGTTCGCGACAGTGCCAGTGACATCCATATCGAGCCGTTCAAGGACCGGGTCAAGATCCGCAAACGGGTGGACGGGATCCTTTACGACATGTTTACCCCGCCCAAACATGTCCAGGCCAAGCTGATCTCGCGCATCAAAATCATGGCCCGGATGGATATTGCCGAACGTCGATTACCACAGGATGGCAGGATTGAAATTCGAATTGCAGACAGAAACATCGACCTCCGGGTCTCCACCCTGCCAACAGCCTTTGGCGAACGGGTTGTCATGCGGCTGCTGGACAAGTCCAACACTCTGCTTTCACTGGAAGAATTGGGCATGTCCAAGCGCGACATGGATACCTTCATGGAGCTTATCAAGGCGCCACATGGTATTCTTCTTGTAACCGGTCCTACGGGCAGTGGTAAAACCACCACCCTCTACTCGGCCCTGGGCATCCTGAATAAGCCGGATGTCAATATTATTACAGTGGAAGATCCCATTGAATACCAGATAAACGGGATCAGTCAGATGCAGGTCAATCCCAAGATTGATTTGACCTTTGCCAATGGGCTGCGCACAATTGTCCGGCAGGATCCGGATATTATCCTGGTCGGAGAAATCCGCGATCTGGAGACCGCCGAAATCGCCATCCAGGCAGCCCTGACAGGTCATCTCGTGTTCTCCACCCTGCATACCAACGATGCCGCCAGCGCCGTAACCCGGCTGATCGACATGGGCCTGGAACCCTTCCTGGTTTCCTCCTCGGTCAATGCCATCCTGGCCCAGCGACTGGTCCGTAAAATCTGCCCCAACTGCAAAGAAGCCTATAGCCCGTCACCCGAGTACCTGGACCGGGCCGGACTGACGTCCGAAAAATTCAGCGACCAGGTCCTCTACCGCGGCAGGGGATGCCCTGAATGCCTCAATACCGGCTACCAGGGGCGAATAGGTATCTTTGAGCTGATGGTTTTGACCGACACCCTCAAAAGCCTGATCCTGACCACGTCCGATGCGGGCCAGATACGTAACCAGGCCATTGCCTCCCAGGCCACCGGTATGCACACCCTGCGCCAGGATGGACTCCGCAAGGTCCTGGAGGGCATAACCACCCTTGAAGAGGTCTTCCGGGTGACGTGAAATAAAGAAACAGGCATTAGAATTGCAGCTATAAGGCAGGGCGGTCGCTTTCATAAGAACGGAGCGGGTGTCATAACAGACTGTTGAAAAATGTAGCGAGCGAAGATGAGACAAAGAAGATGGGGCCGAATTTTGACGCAGTATCATCGAACGCAGTAAATTTTCGACGACCTGTTAACTGCTTTTTGGGAAGACAACCTTCAGGTAAAAAGTGACGGTCCATTATGTATTATAAATTGTTGTTCGTGTTCCTGGCACTGGTCTTCTTTTCATCTATTGCTCCTCTATCTATCGAGGCAGCGCCGCAGAACAGCGGTTTTCTCGTCCATGTTGAAGGTACAGGCCAGCCGTTAAGAGATGTTATTACGTCCCTGGCGGAAAAAAATGGGTACAAAATCGTAATACCAAAGGATTGGAGTTTCATTCCGGTTTATGGGATCTATTCCAGTGTAACCATAGATTCTTTCCTGCGTCGGGTGGTCAGGGATAAAAATTTCTCCATCGATATTGACGAGGGTGGAAAAGAGATCGTTGTGCATGATTTTGGCGGCAAATCGTCTTCCAGGACAGACAGTTCTGCGGAAGACAGGCACCTCGTTACCACCCCGCAACAAAGATACGATCCCGGGCCGGTGGATCCAGAGACAGGCATTCCAAAGGCAGAGCTTGAAAAATTGCATGCCCGGCAGTTGGAGGAATTACGCAGGCAGGAAGAAGATCCGGACGCCATTGATCCTTTGACAGGTCTACCCATGGCCATTCTCCTGAAGTTGCAGGCGGAGCAGCTGGAGAAGCTGAACGAGTATGAAAGCGATCCGGAAGCCATCAATCCCGAAACCGGTCAGAACGCTGCGGATCTTAAAAAGTTACATGCTGAACAGATGAAAAAAATAAAGTGATTGTAAATAATTGTCGAAAATATGCTGCACTTTCTTTTTTGCAGAAAGGTTTGGGAATGTGGCCTGGAATTTATCCAGGATGATGGTACTATTTTATAGTTTTATATGGTTCAATATGGTACACGATGAACATGCTATTGTTTTCTTAAGGAGGAAAAAATGATAAAAAAACATCTGATTATTCTGTTCGTTGTTGCTGCGGCCATTACATTTGTTTCTCAGAAAAGTTTCGCCTGGACCTGTGCGGAAATGGAAATCGTTCAGGTCAGTCAGAACAGTACCTGGCTTAAAAATGTGAGCGGGGCGGACTGTGGTAATATCGCAAATGGGCAACAGCAGTATTTTATTTTGAAGCCATTTCTGGCAGATAAACTCCTGGCCATTCTTCTTACGGCCACCAGCCTGGACAAAACTGTCTGGGTGCATGCTGCCGACGATGTCCAGGGTTCTATTATCGACATAATCTCAATCAAGAAATAATATTGGCACCAGTAGTGCCATTGTTTCCAGCACGGCCGCAGGAAGACGGATAACAGCCTGGTAACCGTCGGCCTGCGGTCTCTTTCAATTGCAATACGCTGTGTGGTTGTAACGACTGGACAGGCTGGCTTCGAATTTTGCCTTTTCGATGATCTGTAGTGTTCAGATTTTCTCGCCTATTTCATCTGGCAGTGTCCCTGAAAGGTTTTTCAGGTAACCGCTATTTTCTTGTGCCATTTCCTTCTGTCCTTCCATGCATGGCAACGCCTGGCTACTTCAGTTCGCCTGCAAGGTGATCACGATGGTATTCCTGATAAACATGAATCGTGTATTCCTTTCGTGATCCTGCTTCCCGATACCGGGACACTCTTTTCACTTGGCATTCTTGATTATGGCATCTATATTTTCCTGATTTGCCAGGACGAGTGGTGCCGGACTATCAGCTTCTGAGTTTACTACATATGAAAAAAAACGGAATTACATCTGTATGAAATTGCTTGTAAACAGCCTGCTGATGATCAAGCAAAAATCCTCCGCCGACCTGATTTCAGAAGCCCGACGGGGCTATATCGGCATTCTCTGGTGGGTTATTGAGCCTGTTCTATATATGTCCGTGTTCTATCTGATTTTTGTCGTTCTGTTCAACCGGGGCGGTAAGGATAATGTCGCCTTTCTGCTCACAGGAATGGTGGCATGGAAATGGTTTGTCACCTCCATACCCCAGTGTGCGGGCTGCATTTCTTCAAATATCGGCCTGATACGCCAGGTCTATGTGCCCAAGGTTATTTTTCCGGGAACAGTGCTCTTGACCAGCACGATCAAGTTTTTGATAGTTTTCCTCTTGCTGGTCGGTTTTCTTATGCTTACAGGTAAATCTCCGGATGTTACCTGGCTGTCACTCCCTCTGCTTATTTTCGTGCAGATGTTGCTGATGCTTGCCCTTGGCAGCTTTCTGGCCGCAATCATCCCTTTTTTTCCTGACCTGAAATTAATCGTCGACAATGGTATGATTCTGCTCTTTTTTCTGTCCGGAGTGTTTTTTGACGTCAGTTCGGCCCCGGCAAAGCTCAAGGCCTGGCTCTCTCTGAACCCCATGGTCGGGATCATTCAGTCCTACCGTCAGGTACTGCTTGATGCTTCCTGGCCGGACTGGTTCTTCCTTGCCACTGTCTGTACTCTCTCTCTGATGCTGCTGGTTCTGGACTGGATTCTTCTCCAGCGATATGACCGTGTTTACGCGAAAATGGTCTGATGGCTGCACACAAAGAAACAGAAAAAAGGCTGGCTCTCCGCCTGCTGAATGTCGCTGTGGCCTATGAACGCCGTTTCGGTTTTTTTCGCAGGCAGAAGTACTGGGCCCTGAAAGATGTTTCCTTTGGTCTCTACCATGGCGAGACCCTGGGGGTGATCGGGAGAAACGGGGTCGGCAAGAGCACTCTTCTTCGTCTGCTCGCCGGCATCATTGCGCCTGACAAGGGTGAGGTAAAAAATTATGGGGTGACGGCATCTCTGCTCACGCTGCAGGTTGGTTTTGTCCAGCACCTGACAGGCAGGGAAAACGCTGTGCTGAGCGGCATGTTGCTGGGCATGTCGAAAAAAGAGGTCCTGGAACGTATGGATGCCATTCGTGACTATGCTGATATCGGTGAGTTCTTTGATCATCCGGTCAGGGAGTATTCAACCGGGATGCGGGCCAGGCTTGGATTTTCAGTTGCCATTCATGTTAATCCCGATGTCATTTTGCTTGATGAAGTGCTTGGGGTCGGCGACTCAAGTTTTCGTGAAAAATCTACAAAATCAATTAAAAATCTTATCCGGTCGCAAAAATCTGTCATTATCGTTTCGCACCAGCCTGCAATGCTCAGGGAGCTGTGTGATCGTCTCGTCTGGATCGAATAAGGGGTCGTCCTGGACATTGGTGACGTGAAGACCGTGTTGAATAATTATCTCCAGTCCCTCAAACCAGCCGTTGCAGCAACTTCGGACAGTCAGTCGTAGGATGTCAACACCACCTGAAGATAGGACAGCCGTTCTCGTGGTCGGTATGCACCGCTCCGGCACAAGTGCGCTCACCCGTGGCCTGATGGCCCTTGGCGTGGAGCTGGGGGAAAACCTGGCCGGACCCGCCGAGGACAACCCGAAAGGGTTCTGGGAGAATCTTGACATACAGGCCCTCAATCGGAAGATTTTTCGAGAGATCGGCCATCGTTGGGACAGTGTGCGTCCTGTTCCAGCCGTGGTTCTTCAGGATGAAGCCCTGGCCTCCCTGCGAACCGAAGCCAAAAACATCGTTGAGGAACATTTCATTGGTACCCCCCTGTGGGGCGTAAAGGACCCTCGGATTTCCCGTCTGCTTCCTTTCTGGGTTCCGGTTCTTCGCGAACTGGACATTGAGCCCCACCTGGTTTTCGCCCTCAGAAACCCGATCAGTATCGCCCGTTCCCTGGCAGCCAGGAACAGCTTCATGGAGGAAAAGTCGGTCCTTCTCTGTCTTGGTCACTGGTTCGACATTCTCCAGTTCCGGGATACGAACTCTCTGATGATCGTCGATTATGACAGGCTGTTGGATTCGCCACAGCAATGCCTCGCCGGTATTGCGGACCATCTCGGGATCAGGATTTCTTCAGGCCTGCGCCAGGAACTTGACCGCTTTTCGGAAGAATTTCTGAGCAGATCGCTTCGCCACTCGCAGGCCTCTGAAAAAGACAACCAGCTCTGGAGAGACAGGGGCGGATGTTTCGGCCTGGCCATGGATCTCTATTCCCGCCTGCTGGAGTTTTCCACCGAACGGACAAAAGAGAACAGGCTGGACTGGATTCCCTTTTTCAGGCAGTTTCAGAACTATTATTCCCTGCTGTCCTATATGGATGTTCTTGACAGGACGATACACGAGCAGGAGACCAAACTGGCCGAGTTATCTCAAGTCCACCACAAACAAAGAGAAGACCTTTGTCAGGAACTGGAAGTAGTGCGTGGGCAACTCGCTGAAAGAGAAGAGCAGGCAACGAGCCTGGCCCTTGAAAAGGAGGATCTTTGTCAGGAACTGGAGGCAGTGCGTGGGCAGCTCGCTCAAAAAGAAGCGCAGGCAGCGAGCCTGGCCCTTGAAAAGGACGATCTCCGTCAGGAACTGGAAGTAGTGCGTGGGCAACTCGCTGAAAGAGAAGAGCAGGCAGCGAGCCTGGCCCTTGAAAAGGAGGATCTTTGTCAGGAGCTGGAGGCAGTGCGTGGGCAGCTCGCTCAAAAAGAAGCGCAGGCAGCGAGCCTGGCCCTTGAAAAGGACGATCTCCGTCAGGACCTGGAAACAGCGCGCCAGCAGCTTACGCAAAAGAAGCAGCAGGTGGAGAGCCTTTCCCGGGAGGTACAGAGTCTGTCCAGGGAAGTAGAAGAGCTTCAGCACCATTACAACTCGCTCCTCTCCTATCAGTCCGGTCTCAAGGAGATGCTGGACCGGGAAAGATATACGGTCCTCAAACCGATGGCCCGCCGCCTGTACCGTTCTGGCGCCGGTGTTCTCCAGCGCATGCCCCCCGGGCTGCAGACAAATATCAGGCGGATCAAGCAGAGTATCCTGCCGGGCACGTTCGCCCTGCAGGTGCCTCCCTGGCCAGGGCCAGGAACCACCGCTGTTGCCGCTGAAAGTCATGACAGCTCTCTCCAGGTTGTCTGTGACGGTGATGGCCGTGATGTGGTGGTTTTTCCGGTCATCGACTACCATTTCAGAGTCCAGAGACCCCAGCACCTTGCCAGGGGGCTGGCGGACAGGGGTCACCGGGTTTTCTACCTGTCCACAACCTTTGGCGACGGTGAGCCGGGGGCGACCTTGCTGGAGCAGGTCGATGAACGGATCTATCTCTGTCAGCTGACCATTCCCGGGCCCCATCCCGTTATCTATCAACAGGTCCCCGATGAAGTCCAGGAGCGCTGGCTCCTGGATGCCATGGATTGTCTGATGTGGAGTGTGGACTTGGGCCAGGTCGTGGCCCTGGTCGATCATCCTTTCTGGCGCCCCGTGGCCATGGCCCTGCCGGATGCCGTGGTTGTCTATGACTGCATGGATGACCATGGAGGTTTTTCAAACAACTCCGAGGAAATACTCCAGGCGGAAAAACAGCTTCTTCAGGGTGCCGATCTGGTCGTCACCACTTCGGCACCGCTCTCGGAAAAAATAAGCCGGATCAGGGAAAACATCCTGATCCGCAACGCCGCAGACTCGTTATGGTTTTCCGAGCCGCCGCCAGCTTTGCTTTATAGCTCGGATCGTCCCGTTGTCGGCTATTTCGGGGCTATTTCCGAGTGGTTCGACCTGGAGCTGGTGATCCGGGCGGCCAGGGCCTGTCCGGAGTTTGATTTCGTCCTGGTCGGCAGCACGTTCATGTGCGATACACGGGAGGCTGAGGAGATAGAAAATATCCATTTTATCGGCGAGGTCCCCTATGCTTCCCTGAAAGGCTATCTCTACGCCTTTGATGTGTGCATGATTCCCTTCAGGCTGATCGAGCTGATCCAGTGCACCAACCCGGTCAAGCTCTACGAATATCTTGCCGCCGGCAGGCCGGTGGTGGCCACCGACATGCCTGAACTGAGGCTGGTTCGGGAACACGTGTATCTGTCGAAGGATTCGGATGATTTTATAGCAAATATCAAAAAAGCGATGGACTCCAGGGACGATCTGGACGCCATCGAGGCCCGGAGAAAATTCGCCCTTGAAAATCAGTGGACAAACCGCGTGGAGGCCTTGGAAGAGGCCATCGCCAACCAGTACCCGAGAGTGAGTGTCGTCGTCCTGACCTACAACAACCTGGACTACACCCGCGCCTGTCTGCTCAGCCTTGAAAAACAAACCCGCTATCCGGACTGGGAACTGATCATCGTCGATAACGCCTCCTCGGACGGAACCCCGGAGTTCCTTGCCGATTATGCGGAAAAAAATCTCCATGTCCACCTGATCCTCAATAAAGAGAACCTCGGTTTTGCCGCCGGTAACAATGTCGGTATGCGGCAGGCGACCGGCGAGTATATCATTGTCCTGAACAATGACACCTACGTGACAAAGGGATGGATGCGTGACCTGGTCCGTCATTTCCAGCAGGACTTGTCGCTTGGCCTGGTCGGACCGGTCACCAACAATATAGGCAATGAGGCGCGGATAGATATACAGTACGCCGACATGGAAGAGATGGCCCGGGCAGCACGGGAATACACCCGCAGTCATGCCCGCCGGCGTCTCTATGTGGATACGGTCGCCTTCTTCTGTGCCGCCATACGTCGCGATGTAATCGATACCATAGGGTATCTCGACGAAGATTTCGGCCGGGGTTTTTTCGAGGATGACGATTACTGCATCCGGGCCAGGAAGGCCGGCTTCAAGGTAGCCATTGCCGATGATGTGTTTGTCCATCATCACCTCTCGGCCTCTTTCAATAAACTCAAGGAGCAGGAGCGAAAACAGCTGTTTGAGAAAAACAGGGCTGTTTTCGAGAAAAAATGGGGAAAATGGAAGCCCCATATCTATCGTCAATGAGAAATGGCTACCATGAACAATGAGGATTTTTGTTCAGCGATGTGTTCGGTTACGTAACCGACCAGAAGTAGACGAAAATTTTACGCTGGTATTTGTTTGATATTCCAAAGAGGCCCGTTTGTTGCATTGGTGTCGCTTGCAGGACGATCAAGTCTTCCGACCGGGCGACAGGACTATTTTTCACGGTAACCTTATTTTTTTGCCTGGTACTTTATCCGATGTTTAATCTGACGTGGTTTGACTCCTTCGGTCTTTTTGCCAAAAAACGGAAAGAGAAGAGCGAGCGGGTCGTGATCATCCACAATCACCTGTTCAAGAATGCAGGCACAACCATTGACTTTGCCCTGTGCAGGAATTTCGGTGAGGGGTTCGTCGATCATCGAGATGATGATAATATGAGGAAAGGAGCCGCGTACCTGGGACCGTACCTGTCCGAGAATCCGTGGATCAGGGCCGTGTCCACCCATCACCTGACCCTGCCGCTCCCTTCTCTTGATAAGGTTCTGCTCCCCCAGATTGTCATGCTCAGGGATCCCATAGAACGGGTGACCTCTGTGTATAACTTCGAGCGCAAACAGACCGAGGCTACAACTCCAGGGGCCATGTTTGCCACGCAACATGATCTGAAAGAATATGTGAAGTGGCGCATGAATCCCGATGTCGGCAACACTATCCGAAATTTTTACATAAGCCGCTGTCTCCCTCCCAGGCAGTTCAAGAAACGACCGTTCACCGCCGAGGAGTTTGAGCGCGCCTGTGCCTTTCTGCGCAGTGTCCCCTTGCTTGGCCTCGTCGAGCGATTCAATGAATCCATGGTCCTGATGGAAGAGTTTCTCAGGGAATATATTCCCGGGATAGATCTCTCCTATATCCCGCAAAATGTTGGTCAGAAACGGAAATCCGCCGGGGAAAGAAGAGAGTTTCTCAAGCAGGAACTCGGGGAGGAGCTGTTCCAGGAGTTGCACGAGAAGAACAGGGAAGATATCGCCCTCTACAAGCTGGGTAAATCACTCGTACAGTCAAGAATTGATAAAGTAGACGACCTGGATGCGAAATTGCAAGATTTCCGCAACCGGTGCGCACGACTGGTGGCCGCATGAAAAAACGTATTTTATGTGTGGTCGGTACCCGTCCGGAAGCTATCAAGATGGCCGCGGTTATCCTCGCTCTGCGCAACTGTTCCTGGGCCGAGGTCCGGGTCCTGGCCACGGCGCAGCATCGCCAGATGCTTGACCAGGTCCTCTCGCTTTTTGATATCGTGCCGGATTACGATCTCGATATCATGCAGCGGGACCAGGGGCTGATCGAATTGACCTCCAGGCTGCTCCTGGCCCTGGATGATGCCTTCGGAGAGGCTTGTCCCCATATTGTCCTGGCTCAGGGAGACACCACTACCGTCATGACCGTAGCCCTTGCCTGTTTTTACCGGAAAATTCCGTTTGCTCATGTGGAAGCGGGATTGCGTACCGGTGACCTGGCCAATCCCTTCCCGGAAGAGATGAACCGGGTGGTTGCCAGTCGACTCGCCGCGCTCCATTTCGCCCCCACCCGGAGTGCAAGGGACAATCTGCTGCGGGAAAACATCCCGGCAGGAGATATCCACGTCACCGGCAACACGGTCATCGATGCGCTGTTGCTGACCGCGGAAAAAGACCTGGACCCCGGTGTGGACCTGGATACCTCCCGCCGCCTGGTTGTCATGACCTCCCATCGGCGCGAGAATTTCGGTGAGCCGATGAAGGAGGCTTTTTCCGCCATCCGCACCCTGGTCGAGCGAAATGACGACATTTTGCTGCTCTATCCCGTTCATCCCAATCCCAATGTGACAAAGATCGCCCATGAAATTCTCGGAGGGCATCCCAGGATACAGCTGGTCAAGCCCCTGGACTACGCACCGTTTGTCCAGGTAATGAAGATGGCCCATCTGATTATCTCGGACTCGGGCGGGATTCAGGAAGAGGCTCCGGCGCTGGGCAAACCCGTTCTGGTCCTCCGCGATGAAACCGAGCGCCCCGAGGCCGTGGAGGCCGGGGTGGTCAAGCTGGTCGGAACCAGGAAAGAATCCATCCTCAGGGAGGCGGAACGGCTACTCCACGATGAAAAGGCGTATAAGAAGATGGCACGCGGCGTTTCACCCTATGGTGACGGCAAGGCCGCTCAGCGTATTGTTTCCATACTAGGGAGCTGTCCTCGCTAAGCGGATGCATCTGCTCTATTTTTCACCTGTTTCCTGGCACAGCTATCCCCAGCGGCCCCACTATCTTGTCCGCTATCTTCTGCAAAACAGGATTGTTGACAGTGTCCTCTGGGTTGATTCATATCCAACCAGGCTGCCGTCATGGAAAGACTTCCATCGATCAGGGACACCGGACCGTCTGTCCCCGCCTTTTTCGTTACCGGGACTCCACCTCCTGAAACCCGCAGCCCTGCCGGTGGAACCTGTGCCTGGCGGTCCATGGCTTAACCACATCCTGTACTGGAGAGGTGTGCGCAAGCGGATAAAAGAGTATGGTTCGCGGAGCAGGGGAGAGTTGATCGTGGGAGCCGGCCGGCCCCATGCGCTTGCAGTGTGGGCTTTGCGCAGGATTCCCCACCGGGCCTCCTTCTATGATGCCATGGATGATTTCCCCGCATTCTACAGTGGTTTCTCGAAAACAAGGATGGCCGCAACGGAACGGAAAATTGCCGGAATAGTCGATCGGGTGTGGTATTCTGCACCCCTGATCAGGGAAAAACTGTACGGCCTGAATCCGGATATGGTCCATCTCCCCAATGGCTACGACAAGCGCTGTTTTTTCAATGCCAGGCCGAGGGTT
Organism: Desulfolithobacter sp.; assembly: GCF_054025815.1. Classification (NCBI taxonomy): domain Bacteria; kingdom Pseudomonadati; phylum Thermodesulfobacteriota; class Desulfobulbia; order Desulfobulbales; family Desulfobulbaceae; genus Desulfolithobacter; species Desulfolithobacter sp. Next base: position 123,053 of record NZ_JBPMMS010000004.1, read on the forward strand.
GCGGGAGAGAAGAAAACAACGGTTTTCGGTTACGTCGGCACTGTTGGCGCCTGGTTCGACTGGGAACGGGTCCTCCGTCTGGCGGCACTCGATCCCTGTTATGACATTCGGATAGTCGGCCCGTGTTTCGTGAAGGTCCCGGATCTGCCTGGAAATATAACCCTCTATCCGGCGTGTCCCCACGGGAAGGCTGTGGAGCATATTGTCGGTTTCGATATCTGCCTGATTCCTTTCAGACTCAACAAACTGACCATGGGCGTGGACCCGATAAAATATTATGAATACCGGGCAATGGGCAAACCGGTGCTTTCCACCCGTTTCGGGACCATGCCGGAACATGCCCGTGAAGGCGGGGTCACTTTTTTTGAAGGGGCCGATCTGCAACGGCGAATCGAAACCCTGCTGCAGACCCCGCCATCAGAAAGTCAATTGGCTTCTTTTCGTACAACCTGTGACTGGAGTACGCGCTTCCTGACGGTAAAGGATTGGATTGCCGGTTTATGAAAACATCTTCCCTTGCCAAAAACATACCAGTGCTTTCGGCGATTATCGTCAATTACAATTCCGGAGAAAGGCTCAAGGGGGCGGTTCGGTCCGTCTTCGACACCGTTCCCGACTCTGAGGTTATTGTTGTCGACAATGCTTCCATGGATAACAGCCTCGATATCCTGAAAGCCAGCTATGTCGACGAGGCCCGCCTGCAGATACGCCGCAATCGTTCCAACCTTGGCTTTGCCACTGCCTGTAATATCGGCGCAAAACTCGCCAGGGGGCATCATCTGCTCTATCTGAACCCGGACTGCGAGGTCCATGAAGATGCGGTTGAGCGAATGCTTGCCTGTTTGAACGGACCCTCTGACGTGGGGATGGTGGGTCCCCTCCTTGTTGGCCAGAACGGTCAGGAACAGGCAGGCAGCAGGCGGTTGATACCAACTCCGTGGCGTAGTCTGGTGCGTGTTTTCAAGCTTCATGTTTTTTCAAGTCTTTCATCACGCTTCTTTGCTGATTTCAATCAGTACAAACAGCCTCTCCCTGACCAGCCAGTCGAGGTTGAGGCCATATCCGGTGCCTGTATGCTGGTCTCCCGGGAGGCTCAGCAGGAGGTGGGCAGCTTTGACGAGAAGTATTTTCTCCACTGCGAGGACCTGGACCTCTGCATGCGCTTCCGGGCCTCGGGCTGGCGGGTTATGTTCGTCCCGGACGCGAAGGTGACCCATTACGCCGGCACCTGCAGCCGCGAACGGCCCGTATTCGTGGAGTTTCATAAGCACAAGGGCATGATTCGCTTTTACTGGAAATTCTTCCGGGACCAGTATCCCGGTGTACTGATGTGGCTGGTTGTGGCCGGTGTCTGGACACGATTTGCTCTGCTGGCGGCTTATTACGGGAGTCGCCAGCTGTTCCAATTGTCGGGAAAGATGTGTGGCTGAGCGGAAAACAGGGGTTCTCGGTGCGACGAGCCTGGTCGGCGATTTCCTGCTGAACCGGTGGCCGGCTGCCCGGGGCGATCTTGTCGCCTTTTCCAGGCGTCCGGTCCAGGAAGGTCCGGGGCCTGATCGCCGGATCTCGTGGGTGCGCCTGGCGCAGAAGACGCTGCCACAGCTCCCGCAGATCGAAAAATGGATCTGCCTGGCCCCGATCTGGGTACTGCCGGATTGTTTTCCTCTGCTGGAGCAGGCTGGAACCCGCCGGATCGTCGCCTTGAGCTCCACCAGTCTTTTCACCAAAACAGACTCGAGCGACCCTGCCGAGCGGGAGATTGCCACCCGTTTGGCCGCAGGCGAAAAACAACTGGTCGACTGGGCCAGGCAACATGGTATTTCCTGGATTATTCTCCGGCCGACGCTGATCTACGGCCTGGGCCGGGATAAAAACATTTCGTCCATTGCCCGCTTTATCCGCCGGTTCGGTTTTTTCCCTCTCCTTGGTCCGGCAAAGGGGTTGCGTCAACCCATCCACGCCACGGACGTTGCCGCGGCCTGTGTTCAGGCTCTGCATCAGCAACAGGTGGCTGACCGGGCCTATAATATTGGAGGTGGCGAAACCCTGGCATATGATGAAATGGTCGGTCGCGTCTTTGCCGCCCTGGGCCGGCGACCGCGCTACCTGGTTGTTCCTGGCCCTGTCTTTCGTATGGTTATCGGCGTGGCCCGTCTTCTGCCCCGTTTCCGGCATATTTCCGTCGGTATGGCCGAGCGGATGAACCGGGACATGGTCTTTGATTACAGCGAAGCGGCAAGAGATTTGACCTTTTCTCCAGGACCGTTCCACCTTGGGGAGCAGGACTTGCCATCCTGAATAACAGGCGACCTGTGCTTTCCTCGTGACACGATTTTCCCGTAGGGGCAGGCCCCTGTGCCTGCTGCATATTCCAGATCATTCCGGCCAGTGATTCCAGAGGAATCCGGCCACAGGATAAGGAGTATAGTGGACCCCATAAATGAGACAGTATGCTAAGCGCAGGAATCATACTGTTCATGGGGGTAAAAATGAAGAGAAAAAAATACGGCACCGACCTGAAAACCAAAGTAGCCTTGATGGTCTTGAAGGCACAGAAGAGCAGCAGCGAGATCTCCTCCGAGTTTGGTATTCATGTCAGCCAGGTAAACCGTTGGAAAAATCAGGCCGCCAAGGCGCTCCCCGATGTTTTTGGTGGCAGGAGCGGCAGAACCTTCAAGGCCATGGAGGACGATAGGGACAGACTCTTCCAGCAAATTGGACGGTTGCAGGTTGAACTGGACCGGTTAAAAAAAAACATGAAACATGTCAAAGAGCAGGTGAGCTATAAGTGCCACAATGTAGTAAATGCATCAACAGGCAATCTGCGCTTAATTTATGCAAAAAGTTATCTTGACAATGGGGTCCACCTCAATGATTTTATGGACATCCAGACCAACAAACTTTACATTCTGCATGAAACCTGCCTCCTTGGTTGTGGCTCTGCATTGGCGCAGAGCTCTTTAGTGAAAAGCCAATGATAACCCACGGGTACAAGGATGGCAGGTTTTTTTGGCGTAGACTGAGGGCTTGGCCTTGTATCGCAATCCCCCGAAGGCTACTCAGGGCGTACAAAGGTACCAGTAGTCCCTCGCTAACCGTCAACCATTATATCTGTGACGATCTGCGTGCCAGGAACTCAGCGGAAATCCGTACGAAAGGTTAGTCATGAAACAAGCCGTTCACCTCGGTACGCTATCGGCGATGAGTATCGGCATTGCGTTCCTGTATCAGTGGTATGTTCTCACGCGGCTTGGTCCGGGTATTGAAACAGATGCCCTGTTTGCGGGCATGACAATACCCCAGTTGACGCTGGCCATCATCAGTGGCTCGCTGATGCATGTGCTGGTTCCGCTTCTTTCCATTGAAAGCGAAGAGTGCCTGCGACGTGACGCATGGAGTTTTTTTGCTCTGATCGGCGGCGTATTCAGTATGCTGGCTATGACGCTTTTTGCCACCGCTCCCTGGTGGGTACCTGTCACCGTTCCGGGTTTTTCCGAAGGCGGGATGGACCTGACCGTACGACTGACCCGTATTCAGCTGATCGGCATGGTCTTTTCGGCTGTCAATGGAGTTCAGTGGGCGGCGTACCACGCCAGGCAGAGATTCGTCTGGGCGGAATGTACACCGCTGTTGGCAAGTGTGATCGGCTTTTTGGCGCTGATCTGGGCTCTTCCGCGCTTTGGCGTGGTCGCTGCCGCCTGGATCAGTGTCCTGCGACTGGCCCTGCAGACTGTACTGTTGCTGCCGGGTATGGGGTATCCTGTTCGTCCGACGCTGAAAAGTGAACTTGTGGTTACATCCTGGCAGCGTATCAAACCATTGATATTGGGAACAGCGTACTACAAGACAGATCCCGTGGTCGACCGTATGCTGTTGTCGATGGCCCAAACTGGCAGCCTGTCGCTCTATTACCTGGCCCAGAGGATATATGGCGCTGTCGGCCAGGTGCTGAACAAGGCTGTCGCATCCCCTATGGTCCCTCGCCTCAGCAGGTTGCACCAGTCGGGAAAAAGAGATGAGTTCAGGCGATTCTATGTTCGCAAACTTACGCAGACAGCCGCCATTTCCTGTTTCGGATTATTCGCTCTTGGCACCTTCGGACAACTTGTTCTTGCATTCCTGGTTGGTATTGGCCGGCTGAGTGAAAAAAATGTAACAGATCTTTGGTGGATCATGATGTGGCTTTCAGGTGTTTTCATAGGGGGCGCCCTGGGGCAGATTTCATCTTCCGCATTTTATGCCTGTGGTGACACTGAAACACCCACCAGAATATCTGTTGTCAGTTTCACGCTATATATTCCATGTAAGGTTGTGTCGTTCTATTTATGGGGGGTAAAGGGGCTGGCGCTCGCGACAAGTATCTATTATATGGCTAATTTTTTGATACAACAGTATTTTTTCAAGAGGAGTGTTCTTGCATGAATATGTCCGGCGGCGTATTGCTCGAGGATGTCGGTTGTCCCCTCGGCTGTGCAGGGGGTGATAACGTTGTTCTCGAGGGGAGAGATCTGCTGCATGATCTTCCGGGCACGTTTACAGTCGTCAAATGCCGCACATGTGGTCTGATGCGCACCAATCCAAGGCCAGCGCCCGAGTCGATCGGTTTCTACTATCCCGATGATTACGGTCCCTACGCAGGGACCCGGGTCCGGCCGGAAGCACCGGGCCGGTCATCCGTCATAAAAAGATTGCTCAGGCCTGTTGTGTCGTTTCTTGTCGACTACAAAACCTCGGCACTACCGTCGATCCCGCCGGGAAACCTGCTGGAACTGGGCTGCGCCTCCGGGGCCTTTATGCACCAGATGGCTCAACGAGGTTGGCGTGTAGAGGGTATAGAGTTTTCGAGCAAAGCGGCTATGGCGGCTACTCAGCTTGGCTATCATGTGTATGCGGGACCTCTGGAAACTGCACCCGCACCCGACAAGTTGTTTGATCTTGTTGTCGGTTGGATGGTGGTTGAGCACCTGCATGACCCTGTTGGTGGCTTGAGAAAATTGCGTGAGTGGACCAGGCCTGGTGGCTGGTTGGTGATATCGGTGCCAAATGCCGGTTCTCTTGAGTTTAAAATTTTTAAAGAAAAATGGTACGCGCTCCAACTGCCGACCCATCTTTATCATTATACTCCACGGTCGATAAGTCAGGTTCTGGAGGCAGGTGGATGGTCGCTGGTAAAGGTTTATCACCAGCGTGTGTTGAGTAATCTGTTTCCCTGCATTGGGTATGTGCTGCGCGAGAAAGGTTATGACAAACTGGGGGAAAAGTTGATTGGTTTTCCCGAAAATGCTGGAAGGTGGCACCAGATACTTTATCCTCTGGCCTGGCTGTTGAGTCAGTTTGGTCAGACAGGTCGAATGACCATATGGGCAAGAAACGAGTCATGATACGTGTTGCTGCGCTTACCCAGGGTCGTTTTGTGCCATCTGCGCGATACCGTGTTCGCCAGAATATTCAAAAGTTAAAAAAACACGATATAGATGTATCGGAATATTTTCCAGTTATTAATGTGTACGAAAAGATACCTTTCGGTATAGATTCCTGGCCCAGGTTTGTCCGGTTGCCGTTTGTTGCTCTCTGGCAGGGAATGAAGGTCGGGTCAAGATGGCCACATGTGTATCATGCTGGAAAATACAACGTAACCTGGTTGCAGAGAGAATTGCTTCCCGGGTGGATGACTTTGGAGAAATATCTTAAGAAGCCTGTTGTTTTTGATGTTGACGATGCCATCTGGTTAACGGAGAGAAGTAATGGAAGCATATCTGAAATTGCGAAAATTTCAGATGTCATTATTGCCGGAAATCAATATATCGCAGATTGGTTTTCAGCATACAACGGTAATGTTTCGATTGTACCGACAGGGGTAGATATCGACAGGTTTGAGCCGTTGGAGAAGAGGCAAAATGATATTTTTACCATTGGCTGGGTAGGAACCAGAGGTAATTTGATATACCTTAAGGACATTGAGCCGGTCTTGAGTCGTCTTATGAAAAAATATGGTGATATCAGGTTATTGATAGTCTCTGATCAGGTGCCTGATTTATCAGGAGTTACAGAAAGCAAAATAAAGTTTTTGCCATGGTCGGAAGATATGGAAGTCCGGTCCATCCAGATGATGGACGCTGGTATCATGCCACTGCCTGATAATGAGTGGGCAAGAGGAAAGTGCAGTTTCAAGATGCTTCAGTACATGTCGTGTGGCATTCCTGTTGTAGTATCCCCGGTGGGAATGAATGCTGAAGTGTTAAAAACAGATGATTTTGGATTTGGTGCCAGCAATGAGATGGAATGGTTCGATGCCCTGGAGTATCTGTATCTGAACAGAACGGTTGCCAGGGAGATGGGAAAGCGTGGAAGAGAAGTGGTCGCAGCAAAATTTAGTACCGATCTGGTTTCGTTAAAAATTGCGGAACTGTTAAAAGCTGTAACCTAAATCCTGCAGTTGTTCATGTACCGAGAACGTCGAGACAGGTACAGATGCAAGGAGGAGAGCCGTTTTCGGCACAGGCGTACTTGTGGTACGTCGAGCACGAAAACGGTGAAGCCGACACAGCATATGTTCTTGTATCGACGTTCGAATGCCGGACAACTGCAGGATTTAGGTGTAATATAAAAATGCATCTCCTCCTTTTCATCCACTCGTTATCAGCCGGTGGCGCTGAGCGCGTTACAGCCAACCTGGCTAATTATTGGGCCGGTAAAAGCTGGAAAATAACCGTCGTCACCATGACGGGCCGAGAACGGGACTTTTATGAACTCCATCCGACCATCCGCCGTATTGCTTTGCGAGCCGATGCGGACAGCCCCAATATGTTTGCCGCGATCTGGCATAACTTTCACCGTGTGCGCGCTCTGCGCCAGGTACTCAAAAGGGAGAAGCCAGACGTGGCACTGGGCATGATGAGCGCAGCCAGCAGTCTGCTGTCCATCGCCGCAACTGGCACCGGCATCCCGGCTATTGGCTCGGAGCGTACCTATCCGCCTGAATTTCCTGTCGGCAGGGTGTGGGCATGGCTGCGGAGAAGGACCTATCCGCGCCTGTCGGCAGTGGTGGCGCAAACCGAGAAAAGCGCGCAATGGTTACGGATCCAGGCGGGGGCACATAGAGTGCCGGTGATTCCAAACCCGGTTTTTTATCCTTTGCTTCCTCAGGAACCTCGAGTCATGCCTCTGCAAATAACGGGTTCCGCCCCTGGAGATAATATGCTGTTGGCTGCTGGCCGCCTGGGCCCGGAAAAGGGATTTGATCGACTCCTGGCCGCTTTTGCCGAGCTGGCGCCCCGCTTTCCGGACTGGTGCCTGGCCATCGTGGGCGAAGGTAAATGCCGGACTGAGCTTGAAAAGCAGGCTGCCGAACGGGCCCTGGAAGATCGTGTTTTCCTGCCGGGCACGGTGGGCAATATCGGTGACTGGTATGATGCGGCGGATCTTTACGTCATGACGTCCCGCTTCGAAGGGTTCCCTAATACGCTCGTCGAGGCGCTGGCCCACGGCCTGCCGGCGGTAAGTGTGGACTGTGATACAGGGCCGCGTGATATCCTGCGCCACGACATCGATGGATTGCTGGTGCCTCAGAATGACCATGCGGCCCTGGTCGATACACTTGCAAAAGTAATGGGGGATGAAAATCTTCGTCACCGCTACGCTGAGAGTGCCATCGAGGCCAGGGAGCGTTTTTCCATGGAGCGGATTGACAGGATGTGGGGTGAGTTGTTTGCCAATGTAATAAAAATCAGTTCAACCTGTCCGGGATGACATATATTTTCATGCACTTTCAGGAGACGCCATGTGTGGAATCGCCGGTTTTATAAAGAGCGGACAGGGTGAAAATTCTGCTCTGGAGAATATTGCCTCAGGCATGATCGCCACCCTCCGTCACCGCGGCCCTGACAGCCACGGTGTATGGGTGGACGGAGAAAGCGGTATTGCACTGGCCCACAGTCGTCTGGCCATCATTGATCTGTCTTCTGCTGGTCATCAGCCCATGCATTCCGCATCGGGTCGCCTTGTGCTGATATTCAACGGTGAAATCTACAATTTCAGGGAGATGAGACAGGCTCTCGAGGCCGAAGGCTCGGCCCCTGCCTGGCAGGGTACTTCAGACACCGAGGTGCTCCTTGCCGCTTTCGAGGCATGGGGCGTCGAGCGCGCCTTACAGGCTGCTGTCGGCATGTTTGCCCTGGCTCTCTGGAACAGGACGGAAAAGACCCTCTTTCTGGCCAGGGACCGAATGGGTGAAAAACCACTTTATTATGGCTGGCAGCAGGGTGTTTTTTTGTTTGGCTCCGAGTTGAAGGCGCTCAAAACGCACCCTGCCTTTAGCGGGGAGATCAACCGGGACGGGCTGACCCTGTATCTCCGCCATGGCTATATACCGGCACCCTGGTCCATTTACCAGGGAATTTCCAAACTTTCCCCCGGTCATTTGCTTCGGTTCAGGCAGACCTCCGGCAAGCCTGTGGAAGTCATATCACCGTACTGGCAGCTTAAAGATGTGATAGAAAAGGCATGGCAGAATCCCTTTGACGGAGATGAGAGCGAGGCCGTCCAGGAACTTGAGCGGTTGCTGGACAAATCTCTGCAGGGGCAGATGGTTGCCGATGTCCCCCTGGGGGCCTTTCTCTCCGGAGGATTCGACTCCAGCACGGTTGTCGCCCTGATGCAGGCTCGGTCAACCCGCCCGGTAAAGACATTTACCATCGGTTTCCATGAAAAAAGATACAACGAGGCCGAACACGCAAAGACCGTGGCCCGGCATCTGGGAACGGATCATACCGAGCTCTACGTGACCCCTGAGGACGCCATGGAGGTGATTCCCAGGCTGCCGCTGATCTGGGACGAGCCGTTTTCGGATTCATCCCAGATTCCAACTTTTCTGGTCAGTGAACTCACCAGGAACCATGTAACGGTAAGTCTTTCCGGAGATGGCGGTGATGAACTTTTTTTTGGCTATCAGCGCTATTTCAATGGCTGGCGTATCTGGCGGGTTCTTCGTTGTGTCCCCCATCCATTGCGCAGGATGATCGCCCTTGCCATGGAGAAGTTTCCGGGGCGGTCTCTGGAATATGCAATGCAAGTCCTGCCGAAACGCCTTCAGATTCCCCATCTTGCGTTTCGCCTGCCAAACCTTGCAGAAATTGTCAGAGAACAGTCAGGGGCGTCCTGTTACAAGCGGTTGGTGTCGCATGCCAAGGTTCCGGCATCGCTTGTCATGGGGGGCAGCGAGCCTTCAACGGTTTTCGATATTTCGGAGAAAAGGCCGGATTTGCCGGACCTTCGGGAATACATGATGTACATGGATGCCATCACGTACCTGCCCGACGATATCCTGGTCAAGGTGGACAGGGCCACCATGGCCGTCAGCCTCGAGGCCCGCGTTCCTCTCCTGGATCACAGGCTTGTCGAATTTGCCTGGCGCCTTCCCATGAGATTCAAGCACAGAAATGGACAGGGCAAGTGGCTGCTTCGTCAGGTCCTGTATCGTTATGTACCCAGAGAGATCATGGACCGTCCCAAGATGGGATTCGGCGTGCCAATTAAACACTGGCTGCGCGGCCCGCTGCGAGACTGGGGCGAGGCTCTGCTGGATGAAAACAGATTGCGTCAGGAAGGCTTTTTTCATTCCGGGCCAATACGGAAAATGTGGCGGGAACACCTGGAAGGGCATTTTTCATGGCATTATTATCTGTGGGATTTTTTGATGTTCCAGGCATGGCTTGAAAAAGAGAACAGGTGATGTCTGTCGGGAAAATCGATATAGCTCTCTATCTGCCTTCCCTGAGTGGGGGCGGAGCGGAGCGGGTCATGGTTAATCTGGCAAACGGGTTCAGGAGCAGGGGCGTCAGGGTGGATCTGGTTCTGGCCCGGGCCGAAGGGCCATATCTGGACGAAATTTCACCCGATGTGCGGATCGTTGACTTGAAAGCCTCCCGTGTCGTTACCAGCATGCCGGCCCTGGTGCGGTATCTTCGGCGTGAACGTCCAGGGGCCATGCTGGCTACCATGGCTCATGCCAATATAATAGCCATCTGGGCCCGGAAATTCGCACGAAGTGCGCCGGAATTGCTGGCTGTGCGAGAGGCCAATACCATGGGAATCAGCGCAAAAAAGACGAAGCAGTTCCGTGGCAGGCTCCTGCCTCTGGCCACCCGTTTTTTTTATCCCTGGGCAGACACGATTATTGCAAATTCCAAAGGATCTGCCGACGATTTGAGCAGGCATGCCGGTATTCCGGCGGCAAAATTGCGCGTTGTTTTCAATCCGCTTGATCTGCAGACCATTTCTGCCAGGGCTGAAGAAAAAAATGATCATCCCTGGTTCCGGCAAACAGGACCTTCAGTCATCGTCGCTACTGGCAGGTTGACTGAGCAAAAAGATTTCCAGACCCTGATCCGGGCGTTTGCGCTGGTAAGGACCAGGCTTGAGGCAAAGCTGATAATTCTTGGGGAAGGAGAGGACAGGAAGGAGCTGGAAGGGATGATCGGCAGGATGAGCCTGGAAAATGATATATCTCTGCCAGGGTTCGTCCCTAACCCCTATCCGTTCATGCGGCAGGCTTCGCTCTTTGTTCTGTCTTCCCGCTGGGAAGGGCTTCCCAATGTTCTGCTCGAGGCCATCGCCCTGGGTACCCCGGTGGTTTCCACCAATTGTCCCAGCGGCCCTGCGGAAATTCTTGAAAATGGCAAATACGGGCGGCTGGTGTCTGTCGGCGATCCCGAAGCCCTGGCCCGGGCCATGGTAGAGACCCTTGAAAATCCGCCGGACGTCAGTCTGCTGCGGAAACGGGCAGAAGACTTTTCCTCAGCCAGGATAATTGATCAGTATCTGGAGATTTTGCTTGGGGAAAGTTGCAGACCGCAGGGTCAGCAGACAGGTTGTTGAAAAACGTAGCGAGCGAAGATGAGACAGAGGAAAATGAGGCGAAAGCGGAATCGTCATTCTACGAAGACTGGATTTGCGACATCATGAAAAAAAATCCGGTCCGAATTGTTCATGTCATAACAGGGTTGCAGACAGGTGGGGCGGAGATGATGCTTTGCTCACTTCTGTCTGCCATGGACAGGACGGTTTTCAGTTCGGAGGTCATTTCGCTCGTCGATACAGGTCCCATTGGTGAGAGAATAATGCAGTCCGGTACCCCAGTGCAGGCTCTTGGGATGCGGCGAGGGGTCCCTGATCCTGTTGCTGTCCTCTCTCTTGCCCGTAAGCTCCGCCTTGCCAGGCCTGATATTGTCCAGACATGGATGTATCACGCAGATCTTATCGGTGGGCTTGCCGCAAAGCTGGCAGGCAATGTCCCTGTGGTCTGGGGTATTCATAACGTCGATCTTGATCCTGAAGTAACCAAACAGTCCACCATCTGGACTGCACGGGCCTGTGCGGGTCTGTCCAGATGGCTGCCCGGGAAAATCATCTGCTGCGCTGATGTTGCACGACAGATACACGTCGGGCTTGGCTATGATGCCTCCAGGATGGTGGTGATCCCGAACGGGTTTGATACCGATAAGTTCAGGCCCGATGCTCAAAAACGCGCCATGGTACGGCGAGAACTGGGTATTCAGGATGAGGCCCTGCTTGTTGGCATGGTTGGACGCTTCCACCCGCTGAAGGACCACCGAAATTTCATAAAAGCGGCCTCGTTGCTGCACAAAAAAATACCGGATGTGGAGTTTTTACTCTGCGGAGAAGGTCTTTCCTGGGAGAATCGTGCACTGTCGGAATGGATTGACAGTGCCGGTTTGCGGAACCATTTTCACCTGCCAGGGAGACGCAAGGATATACCGGCCATTATGTCGGCTCTTGATGTCTATTCTTCGTCTTCGGCCGGTGAGGCCTTTCCTCTGGTTATTGGCGAGGCCATGGCCTGTGGAGTGGTGTGCGTGGTGACGGATGTGGGCGATTCCGGGCTGATTGTTGGCGATACAGGAGCTGTTGTGGAGCCACGGAATGCAAAGGCCCTGGCAGGAGAAATAGAACGAATTCTGAAGATTCCTGCACAGGAAAGAAGGGCGCTTGGCGAAAGGGCCCGTGCACGTATACTGGAAAACTTCAGGTTGGATGTGGTCGCCGACTTATATACAGCTTTGTATCATATGATCCACCACAAGACTATTATTCAAAAAAAGTAATTGCTGAGTCATGATTTCGCATAAATATAAATGTATCTTCATACATATACCAAAATGCGCCGGTACAAGTATAGAAGATGCTTTGGGGCATTTCGACGGCTATATGGGCAGAGGTATGCAGGACCATAGAAGCATTAGAATGATCGAGCCTCTGCCTTTCAATCCTCTTTTATTCATGTCGATAGACAATGCCGTAGAACTGGCAAGAAGGATATATATAGCTCGCTTGTATAAAAATACAAATGCAAATAACAAGATTACTGTTAATAAATCACAATATAATTCGTATTTTAAATTTACGTTTGTCCGTAATCCATGGGCAAGGGTTTATTCAATGTATCATAATGTAATGAATGATGAATTTCATATGAGAAGCTATGGTATCGATAGGAATTGTACATTTCCTGAGTTTGTAAAGATGTGTACTGGTAAAAAACTGTTGAGGAGTCAGATTCATTTTTTGAAAAATTTCAAAGGTGAACTTCCTCTTGATTTTATAGGAAGGTTCGAGAATCTGTCTGAAGATTTTCGCTATGTATGCAATAGATTAAGAGTTGATAACATATCTTTACCTCATAAAAATAAGGGATATGGTGGTAAGTATCATGAACATTATGATGAGATATCGAAAAATATTGTGATGGATGTATATGGAGAAGAGATAGATATGTTTGGTTATACTTTCGATTACTGATAGAGAAAGATTCTCGTAGATGCATTAAAAATGTCAAAAATTTTATTTCTCGTATCTGAAGACTGGTTTTTTTGTTCTCACTGGGTCCCGATGGCACAGGCTGCTTTCGAATCAGGTTTTGATGTAACTCTGGTTACGAGACTGTCTGATAATAAGGATGAAATTGAAAGGATAGGGGTTAAGGTTATTCATATTGATATCGACAGGAGTAATCTGAATCCACTTAAGGAGTCAGGAACCATCATCAGGCTCATCCGGATTTTCAGAAAGGAAAAGCCGGACATATTGCATCTGATTTCCCTGAAACTCGTCATGCTTGGATGGTTCGCTTCCCTGTTCTCAGGCAAAAGCAATATTGTTGCAGCTCTGACGGGTATGGGTTTTTTGTTCTCTGCCGGCAAACGTGGCGGTTTGATCAGGGCGGTCTTCAAGCGGCTTATAGTAGTTATTGCCGCTCGCGGCAGGATACTTGTCGAAAATCCTGATGATCGGAGTCTATTGCGAAAAGCGGGTGTATGTCCGGACCGGATTTGCTTGATCCGGGGGGCGGGGGTTGACTTGAACCGATTTCGTCCCGGGCCTGCTCCACAGGGCGCTCCGGTTGTAATGCTGGCGGCGCGTCTCCTGCGGGAGAAAGGGGTCGAAGATTTTGTCGAAGCAGCCCGTCTGCTTAAAGGACAGAGGATAGATGCGCGGTTTGTATTGGTCGGTCATCCGGACCCGGCCAACCCCGGGAGCATACTGGATGGAGACATAAAGGCGTGGGCAGAGCAGGGAATAGTTGAATGGTGGGGGAAAAGCGGTAACATGCCTGAAACTCTTGTCCGGGCAAGTATCGTTTGTTTGCCTTCCTACCGCGAAGGGTTGCCCAAGGTGCTCCTGGAGGCCATGGCCTGCGGCAGACCATGTGTCACCACCGATGTCCCCGGTTGCCGGGAGGCCGTTAAAGACGGTGAAAACGGACTGCTGGTGCCTGTCCGTGACCCGGAAAGCCTGGCTGATGCTTTGAAACGCTTGATACTTGATACAGATCTGCGTCAGAAAATGGGCCACCGAGGTCGGGAGATGGCTGAAAAGAGCTTTTCCCAGGAACAGGTCGCCAGGCAGGTAAAAAAAATCTACAAAGAGTTGCCTGCTACCTGACATCTGGTTACAGGTAACTGGCCACAGGGGACGCATCAGACCGAAATCTCGTGGGAAGAACAGTGCGTTGACACAGGCGTCTCAGATTCGAGCAGTTGCGCCCACCCGGTATGAGGGATAGAGTTCCTATGGCCGTCAACCGCAACCAACTAACTCGACGGGGTTAAAATTCCATTTCCAGTTGAAGCATTACAATAGTGGTGTTTTAAACACAAAGGACGGCAATGAAGAGATTACCCATTGGCATTCAGACATTTTCAGAGCTGGTTGATCCTGAGGAAAAGTACATTTACGTTGACAAGACGGCAATTCTTCTCCGGCTGATCTCAGAAGGCAAGTACTATTTTCTCAGCCGTCCCCGCCGGT